>JANWJK010000185.1 GCA_025452005.1 Acetobacteraceae bacterium
CGTCCGACAGGTTGCCGCTGGTCAGCACGATGGGGCGGTCGATCCGCCGCAGCATCAGATGGTGCAGCGGCGTGTTCGGCAGCATGACGCCAAGCGTGCCCACGCCCGGCGCGACGTTGCTCGCAACCAGAAAATCGCCGTTGCGTGGCGTGGTGATGACTATTGGGGCGGCGGCGCTGCACAGGATGTCCGCCTCCTGCGCCGTGATGGCGCAATAGGCGCGCGCGACGTCGAGGTCGCGCACCATCAGCGCTAGCGGCTTGCGCGGCCGCCGTTTGCGCGCCCGCAATCGTGCGACCACGTCCGGATTGGTTGCGTCGCAGGCAAGCTGGAATCCGCCGAGCCCCTTGATGGCCAGGATCTGCCCGTGCATCAGCAAGGTCGCCGCATCGTCCATGTCGTCCAGCGAGGTGGTGGCGTTCGAGGCAGACTGGCGGCCATCGTCGCGCTCGAGCCAGGCGCGTGGGCCGCAGGCGTGGCAGGCAATCGGTTGCGCGTGGAACCGGCGGTCGTTTGGATCGTGATACTCGGCGGCGCAGGCCGGGCAAAGATCGAACGCGCGCATTGTGCTGGCGTGACGATCGTACGGAATCGACTGGATGATCGACAACCGCGGTCCGCAATCGGTGCAGTTGGCGAACGGATACCGGTAGCGTCGTGCGAAGACGTCGAACACCTCGGCACGGCAGCGCGGGCAGGTGGCTGCGTCGGGCACCACGCCGGTGCGTGGGCGGGTGACGAGGCTGTCGGCGATGTGGAACGCGGCGTCGTGCGGCGACGGAGCGCCCGGCATGCGCTCGATCCGGTCGATCCGCGCCAGCGGCGGGGCTTCGGCCGGCAGGCTGTCGACGAACCGGGCGATTGCGTCGGCCGGTCCGCGCAGCCTGATCGTGACGCCGTCGCCGTCGTTGGCCACCCAGCCGCGCAGGTCGTGGCGACGTGCCAGGCGCCACACGGCCGGGCGAAAACCGACGCCCTGCACCAGGCCACGCACGCGAATCTGTTCGGCGACGTCGCTGCAATCGGCCAGCGGTGTGGCTGCGCCAATCATGACATGTGCCCGTTCGCCATCAGTTCCGGCGCAACCCGCCCGGTCGCGCGCCTCCATCATACTGTCGCCGGCACAGTGGGTCACGTCGGCCGGATCGTCGGTCCTCCCGGCTCACGCCTATTGCGAGAGCCGCAACGTCGAAAGCTCCTTGCCGATCTGCTTGAAGGCGTTCTGCAGATCGGTTCCGGTCGGGCTTAGGAAGTAGTTGCTGGCAGAAGAGGCGCAGTTCCTGAACAGTGTCTGGGTCGCCGCCGTGTTGTTGTTGAACAGGATCGTGTAGATGATGATTCCGTTCTGCTTGATGGTTGTGCACATCTGCGACATCCACGTGTTGAGCGTGGTCGTGATGGTGCCCGAGGCGACACCTCGCGTGTTGGTCTTGAGGCGGCCATAGGCGGTGAAGTCCGCGTCGCCGTCCGCGGTCCATGCCGGAACGCCGCTCGGCGGCGCCGTAGGCGGTCTTTGCCCGGGTACGCCGTCGGGCCAGTCGTACCATTCGTTGTTCCCGTCCGTCATCAGAACGATGACCTTCTTCATATAGGGCGTGTTGTATGCCAGCGGCATGTTGGGATCGCCCCACAGTCCACGCCAGTTCGGGCTGAGCGTCCACCAGCCGGACTGCAGGCCGAGGCTGATGATCGTGCCGCCGCGATACACCGGCACCATTTGGTTGATAACCGCGGTGACCGCGGCCTTGCTTGCGGTCTCCGGCAGAACGGGCAGCGACGGACAGCCCAGGTTCGGGCCGACGGACGTGTTGCCCTGGTCGGGTTCCTGGATGTTGTTCGGCGAAACCGTCCAGTCATTGTCGCCAGGATACCAGTAGGTCAGCTTGTTCCCGGTTCCGTACTTGATCCCCGCGGTTGTCGGATAGATGTGATAGGTGGACGCCCAGAGGAACGGCTTGAAGGACGCCTGGGTCGGTGTCTTGTCGTTGAAGTCGTCACCGTCCTGCGCGCCCGTTGCCGCGGTGCGCGCCATCACACATCCCATCCAATGGGACGGCGAGTAAGGTGCCTGATTGATGGTGCCACCGACCAGCCAGCCGGTATGGGCGTTGCCAACATTGACCGTTGCGGCGAACGGCACCACCGAGACCCAAAGATGCGGCTGGGTATCGTTGCCGCCATAGAGTATGTTCAGGAGCTGATTCGATGCCGAGATCAACGACGTGATCGATGATCCGGCCATCGAGCCGGTGTTGTCGAGCACCAGGGACAGCTCCAATCCGTATGCGGCACTCTGCGCGGTGGATGCACCCGTGACCGTGATGGGCCCGATGCCCATGATGCCGAGCAGCGTCGGGGCGACGGTGGCGGAGCTGGTCAATTGCACGCTCCCGGCGACGCCTCCGGGGGCAGGATTGTGCACGACCGGTATCGTCGCGGTGGCACTCAAGTACCCCACCGTGGTCGTACCCGAGGCGCGGCCGAAGTTTGCCCAGAACAGGTTGAGACCGTCAGCCGAGGTGCCGCCGGTCGCGAGATCGCGCGCCACCACCAGCACGGCGGCGTCGAGCGACACCTGGAGCCGCGATTTTACCAGCCAGACCCGGGCGAGATCGATCGCGACGCCGGTCATCGCGACCAACGGAATGGCCAGCAATCCGGTCATGATCGTGACCGAACCACGCTTCAGGAAGCTGGAAGATGTCATGGTCGATTTCCCGAACTGACCGTCGCGAGCGAACCGAGACGTGGCTGGAACAGGGCATACGACCGCAGTGACGTGACGCTGGATGTGCCCATCACCGCGGCGCTGAGCACCCAGGGCGATGTCGAGGTGAACACCTCGACGGCAACAAGGACGCCGCCTGATGGCAGCAGGTAATGGTTCGGCAGCACCGGCGTGCTCCCAGCGCTGGTTCCCAACAGGCTGGCGAACGTGGCGCTCGCACTGCGCTTCTGCCAGGCGATCGTCTGCCTGCCGCCGGTGTTCACGATCCCGGTGATGATCGTCGTGCCGAACAGTCCGGTGACCGGTGTCGTGCCAGCCACTGTCTGCGCGGCGTTGAACAGCGCGGCAAAGTCGCCGTCGTACAGGTTCTGGTACTGAGTCACCACGAGGGCAAGCTCGGTGGCCGTCTCGTCGACACGCATCTTTGTACGCATGAAGATCGTCAGATCGGCGCCCGCCAACATCATCAGAATGATAAACGGCGCGATCAGCGCGAATTCGAGTGCCGCCACGCCACGTCTTGTTCCGATACGCCGATCAGTTCGTTGGAAATGGCTCATTCAGTACGGTCACGTGCACGCTGTGGATCTTGTTCTGCTGCCCGGTGATCGCCGCTGCCATCGGCGTCAGGTAAGGCTGGGTATAGGTGAAGGTGTACTGAACGACCTGGCTCGCGCTGCCCGGCCCCGCCGTACCGCCGCCGCCGGCGGCGGCCGCGGCGAAACTCCCGTAGCTTGCCTCGGTGATCTGCAGCCGCCCGGGCAGCAGCAGATTGCCGGAGTTCAGAATGACGAGGCCCTGGATGGAGCTGTTCCGGTCGGCCGGTGGTGGCGTTATTCCCGCAGCCACCGTGGTGCCCGTGCTGCCGAAGCGGCTGGCCGCCCTCGCCCCCGCTCCCAGCGCCGAGTCGATCAGCAACTGATACCCCGTTTCCATCGCCAGCAGCAGCAGCGACATGAACGCCACGCCGATAAGTGCGAACTCGATCGCCACCGCGCCGGACGTGCCGCGTGCGTTCATTTGACGGACACCTTCAGTGCGGCATAACCGGCGAGTGCGGTCTCGATCTTCTCCGGCGGCAGTTCGGCTGCCAGGACTTTGCCCGCCCCGGCTGCATCGCCGGCGAGTGCCAAGGCGACCGCGAGGTTCTGTCGCACCCGGCCATCCGCCGCCGGATCGGTCGCCAGAGGTCGCAGTATGGCGAGGGCGCGATCGGTCGCGCCTGCGAGGGCGAGCGATAGTCCTAGATTGACCTGTGCGGCTGTCATCCCCGGCCGCCGCGCCAGCGCCGCCTGATAGGCGGCCTGCGCTTCGTCGTGTCGATCCTGCAGATCGAGCGCCACACCCAGATTGCTGAGCAAGGCCGCGTCGTCCGGTGCACGTTCGAGCGCCTTGCGAAACGCGGTCTCCGCCCCGCTGGCCTGGCCCATGGCCAGCCGGACCCGGCCAAGCCCGCGCAGCCCATCCAGCGACAGCGGGTCAATCTCGATGACGCGCTGGAAACACTCCGCGGCCGCGTCGGCCTGCCCCATCGCCACGAGTGCATCGCCCTGGCGCAGCAAAGCGCCGATGTTGCGCGGATCGCCCTGCAGGATCTCGCGCGTCACGGTGATTGCGGTCTGCGGCATTCCGCTCGCCATCGCGGCGTCGACCACGCGCAAATCGGCCGGACCACCCGGCAACCCGTTGCGATCCTGCACGCCACAACTCGCGAGGACAGCCAGTGACGTCGCTATGACCAGGCGTTTCATGTTTGTGCTCCCTATTGGTGCATGACCTGCATGACGTGGACGATCGCCGGGCCACCGACGATCAAAAATACGCAGGGAAGGATGAAGACGATCATCGGCACGGTCAGCAGCGCCGGCAGCCGTCCGGCGCGTGTCTCGAAACGGGTCAGCGCCTCCTGCCGCATCTCTGCCGACAGCGTTCGCAGCGCCTGACTGAGCGGGGTGCCGTATTGCAGCGTCTGCACCAGCGTGACTCCGAGCCGTCGCAGCGACGCAAGGCCGGTGCGCGTGCCCATGTTCATCAGCGCGGCGCGCCGGTCGGCATTGACGCGCATCTCGCGGGCCGTATTGAGCAGCTCTTCGGCCACGTTCTCATGCGCATGGCCGATCTCGCGACCGACCCGTTCGATGGCTGGTTCGAGGCCCAATCCGGCCTCGCTGCAGATCACCAGCATGTCCAGCGCATCCGGCAGCCCGCGTTCGACGGCCTTGAGGTGGCGCTTGTGCAATGTCCGCACCACGTAGTCGGGCAGTAGCATCCCTACCAGGCCCGCGACGGCGATCGCCGCGATGCGCATCGACGATGACCATCCGACAACCAGTCCGCGGTCCCAAGACGTTGAAACCACAGATCTTTCTGTGGACCGATGAGTGACTGCCCCCGGCCCTGCCCCCGACGTTGCATGGCCCTTACGACAACGACGCATGCGCCCGCCAGTGGCAG
>JANWJK010000186.1 GCA_025452005.1 Acetobacteraceae bacterium
CGCGCAATATCCGCATCAGTTGAGCGGCGGCATGAAGCAGCGCGTGGTCGGCGCCATCGCGATGAGCGGCCATCCCGAGGTGCTGATCGCCGACGAACCGACCACGGCGCTCGATGTCACGATCCAGCTGCAGTATCTGAAGCTGTTGAAGCGGCTCCAGCAGGAGAGCGGCATGGCGATCCTGTTCATCACGCACGATTTCGGCGTGGTGGCGCGGATGTGCGACCGGGTGGCAGTGATGTATGCCGGGCGGATCGTGGAATGCGGGCCGGTGCAACGGGTGTTCGAGCACCCGTCGCACCCTTACACACAGGCGCTGATCGCCTCGGTGCCGCAGCTTTCCGGCACCGCGGGACGGCTCGCCACGATCGAAGGCCAGCCGCCGTCGCTGCTGAACCTGCCGGCCGGGTGCCGCTTCGCACCACGTTGTGCCTTCGCCGATCAGCGATGCCGGGACGTCTATCCGGGCAGTTTCGGCGTCGGCGAGGAACACACCGCCGATTGCTGGCGGCTTGCATGAAAGAGCCGCTGCTGCGTGTGGCGCACCTGCGCAAATACTATCCATTCACCAGGGGCGTGTTGTTCACCCGTATGATCGGCGAGGTGAAGGCGGTGGACGACATCTCGTTCACCATCGACGCGGGCAGGACGCTCGGCCTCGTGGGTGAATCCGGATGCGGCAAGACGACGACCTCGAAGCTGATCCTCGATCTCGAGCAGCCGACCGGCGGGCAGGTGCTGCTGGACGGGCGGCCGATCCACGCTGTCCGCGATTACCGCGCGCTGGTGCAGGCGGTGTTCCAGGATCCCTGGTCCTCGCTCAATCCGCGCATGACCGCGGGCAGGATCATTGCCGAATCGCTCATCGTAGCCGGCTGGAGCCGTGCGAAGATCGCCGCACGGGTCAGCGAACTTCTGGAGCACGTCGGCCTGCGGCCCGAACAGGCGACGCAGTATCCGCACGAGTTCAGCGGCGGGCAGCGCCAGCGGATCGCGCTGGCGGGTGCGCTTGCGTCGCGGCCACGGTTGATCGTGCTCGATGAACCGGTCTCGGCGCTGGACGTCTCGATACGCGCGCAGATGATGAACCTGCTGAAGGATATCCAGGCGCAGGACGATGTTGCCTACCTGCTGGTCGCGCACGATCTCGCCACAGTGCGGTACATGGCCGACGACATAGTGGTCATGTACCTTGGCAGGATCGTCGAGCACGCACCGACGCGCGCACTGTTCGACGATGTCCGGCATCCTTACACGAAGGCACTGCTGTCGGCGGTGCTGCCGCCGCGCGTCGCCGGAGGAGAGGACGAGATCGTGCTGACCGGCGAAATCCCCTCGCCGCTCGATCCGCCGCCCGGCTGCCGGTTCCACACGCGCTGTCCTTTCGTGATGCGACGTTGTACTCACGAGGAACCGATGCTGCGCGAAGCGGCGCCGGGTCACCTGGTTGCGTGCCATCTGGAGGGTTGACATGACTGAACCGCACGGTCCGCTTCAGGGCGTCAAGGTTGTCGCGTGTTCCACAGCGCAGGCGGGAACGGTGCCGTACATGCTGATGGCCGACCTCGGTGCCGAGGTGATCAAGATCGAGGTGCCGGAGGGCGGCGACAACTCGCGCGGCTCCACAGTGCTGCCCGGCATGCCCAGCACCTACTTCGAGACCAACAATCGCGGCGTTAAAAGCGTCACGCTCAACCTGAAGGCGCAGGAGGGTCGTGACATCCTGCACAAGCTGGTCGCGCGCGCCGAAATATTCGGCCAGAACTTCCGCCCGGGTGCCGCGGAGAAGAACGGCTTCGGCTACGAGGAGTTGCGCAAGATCAATCCGCGGCTGGTGTACGTGTCGATCTCCGGCTATGGGCCGAAGGGACCGAACGCCGCGCTGCCGGGCACGGATTCGATGGCGCAGGCGCTGGGCGGAATCGCCGAGGCGTATTCCATGCCGGGACAGAAGTTGCGCACGGGCATCGTGTCCGTTGCGGATGAAACCTGCGCGATCCTGGCGTTCGGCGGTGCCTTGGCTGCGCTGACCCATGCGCGCGCGACCGGGGTAGGGCAGAAGGTGGATTGTTCGCTGTTGGGTGGGCAGATCCGGCTGATGGGGTGGACGCTCACCACGACGATGTGGCGCAACCAGAACCCGGTGACCGGCCAGGCGCGTGTCACCGGCACGGCGGAGCGGCCGGGGCTGAGTGCCAGCTTCAACGATCGTGACGGCAAGCCGCTGGTGTTTCAGTTGAACGGCGCGCGCCACTGGAAGACGGCGATGTCCGCTCTCGGATTTTACGATGTGCTGGAGCGTGCCGGATTCGGCAACCTTGGCGTGATCATCGGCTCCGACGAACGGCGCGAGACGTTGCTGCGCACGCTCGACGACCTGTTCGCCACTGGCCTGCGCGATGATTGGGTATCCAGGCTGCGGGGCGCGGACATCGTGTCGGCGCCGATCAACACGCTGCTGGAGGCTTCCAACGATCCCGACGTGGTGGCGAACGGCTATGTCACCGAGATGGAATATCCGAAGCACGGCAAGACGCTGAAGGTGCACGGCACGCCATGGCAGTTCTCCGAGACGCCCGCGCAGATCGGAGTGGCACCGGAGCTTAGTGCGCACACCGCCGAGGTGCTGGGCGAGATCGGCTACAGTGCGGAGCAGATCGCCGATCTGCGGGAGCGGAAGATCGTTTGATCTGTCATTGCGAGGAGCGCAGCGACGCGGCAATCCCCACCGAGTACTGCGCGCACAGCCCAATGGAGATTGCTGCGTCGCTGCGCTCCTCGCAATGACAATGCGCCCTTCATCCGACGTACTCCGCGGCATCCTGCTGATGTGCGCCGGCGTCTCGACGTTCCCGTTCATGAATGTCGCCGTGAAGCTGCTCGCCCCGAACTATCCGGCCGCACAGATCACATGGGCGCGGTTCACCGGGCACCTGATCGTCATGCTGGTCGTGTTCCTGCCGCAGTATCGCTGGGGACTGTTCCGTACGCGGCGCCTTGCCGTGCAGCTTGGCCGCTCGGTGCTGATGCTGGTGAGCAACCTGGTGTTCGTCATGGCGATCGGCGTGGTGCCGCTCGCCACGGCTTCGGCGATCGGTTTTACCTCACCGTTGCTCGTCACCGCGCTGTCGGTGCCGCTCCTGCACGAGCAGGTCGGCTGGCGGCGATGGAGTGCGGTGGTGGTGGGTTTCGCCGGCGCGCTGATGGTGATCCGGCCGAGCAGCGGCCTACGTGATCCCGCGGTGTTGCTGCTGCTGGCTTCGTCTTTCGCCTACGCGCTGTATCAGATCGCGACGCGCCTGGTCGGCCGCGTCGACAGCGCGGCGACCGGGAACATCTTCGCGGCGCTGCTCGGCTCGATTGGAATGAGTCTGGCGATGCCGTTCATCGCCGTGATGCCGCGTTCTCTGGTCGATGCGCTGCTGTTCTGCAGCCTGGGGCTGTTGGGAGGGTTTGGGCATTATCTGGTGATCCGCGCCTTCCAGCTTGGGCCGGCAGCGGTGATCGCGCCGCTGGGCTATGTGGAACTGGTCGGGAGCGTGGTGCTCGGCTATCTGGTGTTCTTCAATTTCCCTGATGCGTGGACCTGGGTGGGGGCCGCGGTGATTATCGCCTCCGGCATCTATATTGCCTTCCGCGAGCGGAGAAGGAGAGAGGCGCGATGACGGTCGCAAGCCAACTGGCTGATTTCCTTGCCGGCGTATCCGTGGCGGATCTGCCGCCGCAATCGATCGACCACGCCGCGATGCTGATCGCGAGCACCATCGCCAGCGCCGCGGCAGGAACGCAGCTCGAGTCCGCGCGGATCATCCGTGATCTTGCACGCGAGCGTGGCGGCAAGCCGGATGCATCGCTGTGGTTCGCCGCCGATGCACGCGTGCCGATCGCCGATGCCGCGCAGGCGAACGCGGTACTGAGCGACGCCGCCGCGTCAGACGACAGCGACCTGCGCAACATAGTCCATGCCGGCACACCATTGACCGCCGTATCGCTGGCGATCGCCGAACGCGACGGCTGCGGCGGCGAAGCGGTGCTGGCGGCCATCGTCTGTGGCTATGAGGCCGCCGGACGGATCAGCGAGGCGATCACACCAGGGTTCCGCGCGCGCGGCTTTCATGGCTGCCATGGCGCGGTGTTCGCTGCGTCGGTTGCCGCGTCGCGATTGTTGCGCCTCGACGCGGCGCAGGTGGCGCAGGCGATCGCGCTGTCGGCGACCTCGATCGGCGGGTTGGCCGCAGCGGCCGATACCTCGGTCGCACGCGAGTATCACGCGGGACTGGCGGCGATGCTCGGGGTGAACGCAACGCTCGCGGCACGGCGCGGTTATCGCTGCGAAGCGCGCGTGCTCGAGATGCCAGGCGGATTCTTCGAGGCGTTCGGCGGTGTCGATGGCGCGACCGGTGCGGCAACGGCGACACATCAGTTGGGCGAGAGCTGGGACATCTGCACCGACATGGCGATCAAGCTGGTCCCCGGCGGCCATCCCTATCATGCGATCGCCGAAGCGGCCGCCAACGCAGCGCGCCAGGGGAACGTCGCTGCGGCGGATGTGGCGAGCATTGTCATCGCGCGCCCGGGCATGACGAAGCTGAGCGGTCCGCTGCATCCGGCCGACCTGATCGACATGGCGCACAGCCCGGCCTATTTCGCCGCCGCCGGCGTGGCCGATCACGCATTCTCCTGGGAGCATGCGAGCGCGGCGAAGATCGCCGACCCGGTGATCCATGCGCTGATCGACCGTGTGCGGGTCGGCCCACCGCCGGTGCAGGATGCCGAGCGCTATCGGCAGGGCGCGACCGTCACCATCGCCACGCATGACGGGCGGAGTTTCTCGAATACGGTATTTGCGCCGAAAGGCGCGGCCGCGCTGGGCATCGACTGGCGCGACGTGGATGCGAAGTATCGCACGCTGGTGCCGGCGGCAGGTGTGCGAGTGCCGGAAATCGAGGCGAGCCTCGCGCTTATCCACGATTTCCGGCAGCTCGCCGATGTCACCGCACTCACGCGATCGCTGCGCATGAGTGACGGCACGTAGCTACCTCTTCGGCGCCGGCACCGGGATGCCGGCGATCTTCACCTTGACGCATCCCAGGTGATTGCGGCTGGTGAAGTACAGGGTCTTCCAGTCATCGCCGCCGAAACCAAGATTGGTGGTGGCAGAAGCTCCGTGCACGATACGGCCCAGCTTCTTGCCTTTCGGATCCATGATCCATAACCCACCGGCCCCGCCGCAATAGACATTCCCTTCCACATCCACCTTCATGCCGTCGGGAACGCCGGACTCGTCGCCGCGCAGATCGACGAAGACGCGGTCGCTCTGCTTCGCCAGCGTTCCATTGGGCATCAGATCGAAGGCGCGGATGTGTCCGCGGCGTGAGTCGTTGATGTAGAGCACGCTCTCATCCGGTGAGAACGCGAGCCCGTTGGGCACCACGAAGTCGCCGATCAGCAACGTCATCGTCCCGAGATCGGGGGTGACGCGGTAGACGCCGGAGAACGTCAGGTCCCACTGCTCCGCCGGCGAAGGACTGGTCCACGGATCGGTGAAGTAGATGCAGCCGTCGGACTTCACCACCACGTCGTTGGGCCGATTGAGCTGCCGCCCCTGGAAGCTGTTCGCGATCACCGTGATGCTGCCGTCGAGTTCCTGGCGCGTGACCCGCCGCGAGTCGTGCTCGCAGGCGATCAGCCTGCCTTGCAGGTCCCTGGTCAGTCCATTGGCCCGGTTCGTCGGTTCCTGGTGCAGCGTCACGCCTGAGCCGGGCGCATACTTCATGCGCCGGTTGTTGTGGATGTCGCTGAACAGCAGGTAGCCGCCTTCCTTCCACCAGAGCGGCCCTTCGGCCGGGCCGTGCGGGCCGCCGAAGCCGTCCGCCAGATCGTGGATAGGCTCCGACGTGGCGACGATCTTCTCCAACTCAGGCGCCAATTGTTCGATCCGCTTTGCACCAGACATGGCAAGGCTCCTTTTGCCGTTACAACCCGAGACCTCCGTCGAGCAGTATGGTCTGCCCGGTCATGTAGTCGGAGGCATTCGATGCAAGGTACAGCGCCAAGAATCCGACTTCCCGAAGCCGTCCCGCGCGGCGCAGCGGCACGGTCTGCTCGGCGCGCTGCGTCGATTGCCGCACGCGTTCTTCGCCCGAGGTTACGACGTCGGGGAAAATGCCTGGCGCGATCGCGTTGACATGCACGCCATAGGGCGCCCATTCCAGCGCCTGCGCGCGGGTAAATCCGGCGAGCCCGGTCTTGGCAGCCGTGTAGAGCACCATGTCGCGCCCGCCCTGATGTGCGGTCCACGATGCGATGTTGATCACTTTCCCCGAACGGCGCGCCAGCATGTGCGGGCCGACCGCGCGCGTACAAAGCAGTGCCTCGGTCAGGTTGATGTCCATGATGAACCGAAGCTCGTCATCCGAGACACCGGGCGCGCTGCCGGCACTGTCCGGCAGGGTAACCAGCGGCTTGCGGATGGAATCGCCGAGACCGTTCACCAGCACATCGATGCGCCCGAAGGCTGCGAGCACCGCATCGACGGCGCGCCTCACCTCGTCCGGCTTCGTCACATCGGCGATGATCGGAACGACGCGCCGTCCGGACGCCGCCGCGATCTTCGCCGCCGCGCCCTCGACGTGGTTCGGTGTCAGCGCATTCAGCGCGACATCGGCACCTGCCTCGGCGAGCACCTCGGCGATGCCTCGGCCGATGCCGCGTCCGGCCCCCGTGATGAAGACGACCTTGCCGGTGACATCGAATTCCGCGGGCATCATGCCGCGTTCTCCTGGCCGCGCCGCGCGAGGAAATCGAGCGTCGCCTCGGCGGCGCGATCGGCATGCGTCGCGGCAACGTGGTACGAGTTGCCGGGCAGGACCAGCAATTCGGAGTCAGCGATCTGTTGCTGCCAGGCGCGGGTTTCCTCGACCGTGCCGAGGCCGCTTTCCTCGGTGGTGATGACCATGGTCGGACAGGTGATCTTCGCCAGGTCGGATCGGATATCGGCGCAGGCGATGGTTCCCATGAATCCCAACTGGGTCGAAACCGCGGTGCGGCCCATGAACTTCGTCCACCATTCGAAGCCTTCCGGTGGGAAGGCGCTGCCGAGCCGGCTGCCCATGTTCTGCCGCGCCCAGTACTCCACGCCGCGCGTCTCGAATTCGCGGATCAGCTCGGGCACGCGCTCCGCCGCACCGGCACGCAGTGGCGGCGGCGTGCCGACAACGGTCAGGGTAATAAGCCGTTCAGGCCGCCGCGCGGCAAATGCACGCGCGATCGTGCCGCCGATCTTGGCGCCGACAAGGTGAAAGCGGGCGAACCCGAGATGATCCATCAGGAGACAGAAATCCTCGACCAGCCGATCGAGGGTCCAGGGATATTCGCGTGGCATCGCGGTCGATTCGCCGAAGCCCCGCATGTCGGGCCGCACCACGCGGTAGCTTCGCGCCAGTTTCGGCACCCAGGCGTACCAGGCGAGACCGCTCTCCGCATTGCCGTGCAGCATCAGGATGGTCTGCCTGTCGCGCCACGGGTCGGTGAAATCGTCGACCCGATAGTGCATGTCGAGGTCGGAGGAGGGGCGGAAACTGGGCATCGGCGTTGCTCCCGGATCAGGGTTCGTGATGCGTCGATGCACATGCTAGCGGCGCCGGCCGGTCGCGGCTATCGGCGGCTCAATTCGCCCGCACGCCGGGACAGCTGAAATCCCGCAGCAACCCCGGAGCCAGCGGGCTCGCCGATGCCGGCACGCGCACATCGAACACCGCCTGCCGGTCGCCAAGCTGGAACGTCAGCGTATAGCGATCCGTCGTCCCCGCCTGAGCCTGTATCCGCCCGCGGCCGAACAACCGGAACAACGCCCAAGGCCCGGTCTCCTGCACCACGCCGCTGCGCCCGACCGGTGGCGGATCGAACACCAGACGCATCGTCGGCTGCAGCGAAAAACTCGGCCATGTCACCTGGGTCGGCCGCTGCGCACCGTGTGTGTATACAATCGTAGTACCATCCAGTTCGAGCGTCGCCTGCTTCGTCGCCGCATCGGCGCTGACCGGCGTGATATCCAGCCGGACGCGCGGCCGCGTTCCGCCGTCGGCGAAGAACGCATCGCGGATGGTGGCGGCGCGCTGGAACTGCGCGAGATCGGCGGCCGACACCGGCGCCGTGGCGGCGTCGGCCGAGATCGACCGCCACACCTTGCCCGATGTGTCGACGTAGCGTCGCAGCAGCGTGTTCACGAAGCCGTCGAGCGCGCCGCCCGGCGCGAACAGTCGCGCGAAGTCGGCGATCGGCACATCTTCCGTTGCGGCGGGTGCGAACGGATAGTGCCCGTTCACCACCGCCGGGCAAAGTTCGGCCGGCCCTCCGCTGGCGTTGAATATCGTCGCCAATTGCAGGCGCGGGTCGCCGCTGCGAAGCGCTATGGCGCTCGTTGCGAGCTCGGTAAGCCAGCGGCCGACCGGCTGCGGCAGGCGTGCCGCATCGGCCTTCAACGCCAGTAGCGGGTCGACACCGCCGGACGTCGATGCCGCGCCGCCGGTGCTCACCAGCGTCGCCGCGAGTTTCGCGATCTGCTGCTGCGCATCGCCCACCTCCCGCAGCAGCAGATCGATCGGCGCACCACGCCCTTGGCCGACCAGGTCCCGCAACGCCTTGTAACGCTCGTCGATCTCATGGCCCGGCAACAACGGCGCCGCCTGGCTGGCGGACTGCGACGCGCCAAGCAGCGCCTGGAGGCGAAGCTGCGTACTGTTCGCGGATGGATCCGGTTCGGCGGTTTTCGGGACGCCCCCAGGCGGCACCGACAATGTCAATTGCCGGCTTATGGACGCCAGCAGGCTGCGCATCGGCGACTCGGGCGAGGCCAGGATGTAGAGGTCCTGCGCTGCCTGCGACAGGCTGCGAAGCTGCACCGCGTTCAGGTCCGCCAGCATCAGGTCCCAGGTCGGCGCGTAGTCTGCCTCGTAGAGTGCGACGACATCGCGCTCCAGTGCGCTCATCTGCGGCCCATTCGGATCGAACGCGATGCGATCGCCCAGCACCCAGCTCTCCGACACGACGCTCTTCGTGGCGCCGGCCAGAGACGGCAGCAGCACCTTGTGGAAGCCATCGACGGTGAAGAAGCCTGGGATGCCGTCGGTCAGCGGCTTGCCCGATGCCCGCACGAACAGCGGCACGCCCGCCGGCCCCAGCGCATCGCTCGGCCGCCACTCCGCCACGCGCTGCGCGGCCGCGGACGGGCGGATGCGCGAGTAGACCCGCTGCGCCAACGGCACCGTTGCGATTCGGCCGCGCGCCACGGCGACCAGTTCTCCGTCGAGTTGCATTTGCGGCAGCGGCTCGGCCAGCAGTGCATCGAGGTGCTGGAGCAACGCCTCGCGCAGCGGGACAAAGCCAAGCCCGGGATACGCCGTCTGCCAGTCCAGCTTCATCCATTCGCGCACGAGCGAGGCGTCCAGCGGGCCGGCATTGCCGAGCATCAGGTAGACGCGCGTCGCCTCGTAAAGGAAGTCCGGGCGGCTGAGATTGCCACGCAACTGGGTCTCCAGGCGCCACATCAGTCGCGGCAGAAGCGCCCATTGCAACGCGTGGCGATAGACCGCGCGCGCCGAGGCGTCGAGCTTCTCGCGCTGCGACAGCCAGCTTGGCAACCAGGTTGATTCGTTTCCGCCGCGCGGGAGCGCCCGCGCCTGGTCGAGCAGCGGCGCCAGCCTCGCCAGGTCGTCATCGGCGACAGGGTCCAATTGCAGGCCGCGCGCGGTTTGTTCGTAGCCGGCGAGCGCCGCCGCCGTTGCGTCGATCTCGCGCTCGCCGGTGTTGTGCACCTGCCACAGCACCGCCGCCATCGCCACGACCAGCAGGGCCGCGACGGCATAACCAGCCGTTCGCAACACCAGCCGGCGTCGCGTGGCGGCAGGGCTGCGCGCGACCAGCAACGCCTCGCCGAAGATCACCTCCTTGAGAAGCCGCTCGATGAAGTAGCTGCGCCCCTGCACGGGCTGCAGGGTCCGCGCCCCGGTCAGGTCCACGCCGAGCGCGCGCGCCAGCGTGCCGGTGAGCCGGTCGATCGGCGTGCCCTCCTGGGTGCCCGAGGTGAAATAGACGCCCCGCACCATCGGCGCCGGATCGTCAGCGCTGCCACCGAACGCTGCCTGCAGGAACTCCGTCAGCACCGGCTCGAGGCTGGCGACCTGGCCGGGGAACATCGCTATCCGCGCTCGCCGGTCCGGATCGCGTTCGGCCTGCAGGCGGTTGAACAGCCGTGCATTCAGCCCCTCCACGAGGCTCCGCAACTCGGCGGCGAAGCCTGCCGCCGCACCGTCCGCGTCGCGCGCCAGATCGAACGTCGTGCCCCACACCTGCGCGCGCCCGTCGCGGTCGAGATCGTCGAAGAACTCGGTAAACCCCGCGATCAGGTCCGCCTTGGTGAACATGACATAGACGGGTATCCGCACGCCGAAACGGGACTGCAGCTCCCTGATCCGGGCGCGGATCGCCGCGGCGTGTGCCCTGCGTTCGGCCCCTGGCGCTTGGGCGAGGTCGCTGAGCGGGAATGCCACGAGAAGGCCGTTCAGCGGTTGCCTAGGCCTGGTCTGCTTAAGCAGGTCGAGGAATGTGTCCCAGCCCGTGCGATCGATTGCCGCGTTGGAGTCCTGCGTGGTGTAGCGCCCGGCGGTGTCGATCAGCACGGCATCTTCGGTGAACCACCAATCGCATAGCCGCGTGCCGCCGATGCCCGAAACAGCGCCCTGTCCCATTTGATCCGCCAGCGGAAACCGCAGCCCGGCGTTCAGCAGTGCCGTCGTCTTGCCGGCTCCCGGCGGACCGATGATCGCGTACCACGGCTGCTCATACAGGTAGCCGCGGCTGCCCAGCGACTTCCTGAGCAGGCCCAGCGCGGTGGTCAGCCGCGCCCGCAGCGCCTGGGCTTCCTCGTCTGCTTCCGGCGAACTTGCGATGCCGCGCGTCAGGGCCGCGTCGCGTCGACGACGGCGGATGTCGAGCAATGCGTTGCCGCCGCCCCACGCCAGCAGCAGAGCGGCGAGGAGTGCCAGGCGCGGCGGCCAGTCCTCGAAGCCGGGCAGCAGCGGCGCGAAGAACCACACGACGCCGGCGAGCAAGGCAATGCCGATGAAGCTGACGCACCAGCGTGAGGTCAGGATGTCGAGGATGGGGCGCACCGCGCGTCAGTCCTGGCGGCGCAGCACGATCTCGATCCGCCGGTTCTGGTCGCGGCCCGCGGCGGTGGTGTTGGGAGCGATCGGGTCGGCGTCTGCGCGGCCCTCCGCGCTGACCCGCGCCGCATCGCCGGCAATGGGCGCGACGATGGACCGCACCGCGTTGGCGCGCGCGGCGGAGAGCTGGAAGTTCGATGGGAACTGCACGCTGCGCGTCGGTTGGTTGTCGGTGTAGTCAATGACGCGCAGCGAGCCGGCCTCGTTCCGCAGCGTTGCGGCGATGCGCTCCAGCAGGGGGAGCGACGCGGCCTGCACCACTGCGCCGCCCGGCGCGAACATGGCGCGGTCGGTGATGCGGATGATCGGTGTCGCCGGGGTTCCCAGCAGAGAGACAACGCCGTGGTCGATGTCGGGCCGCAGGCTGGCGCCCAGGCGATCGAGCGCGGTCGGCTCGGGCGGCGGAGGTGGCGGCGGCAGCGGCTGGACCACGGCCTCCCGAGTCACCTGCGGCATGTGGGTCGGCGGCGTGGCGAGTACCCGCGACTGGAGCCCATCGGATGCCGCATTCAGACTGGTGGAGAGCCAGAACAGCAGCCCGGCGCACAATGCGACAGCGCCGGCCAGGGCGACCCACACCGGCAGTCCCTGCCGGTTCGGCTGATAGGGTGCCGCGATCCCGCGCCAGCGCCGCGACAACTCCGGATCGGCCGCCTGGCGCTGGGCCACGATCGCGGCGTGCGCTTCGGCGCGGACACGATCGAGTTCGCCGTCGCCGCGCGCCTGCCGATAGCGGCCCATGAAGCCGAGGGCCAGGCAGAGATACATCAGCTCGATGACGGGCCGGAATTTGTCAGGCGCCTTCAGCATCTGCCTGAGCTGATCGAAGAACTGGTCCGTGCCATGCGCGCCAGGATGCAGGGTCGCCACCAGGGTCTGGTCCGCCCAGCCGCTGGCGGCGCCCCAGGGCGTATTCAGTACCGCGTCGTCGATACTGGCACAGAGTGCGAAGTGGGCCGGCCGCAACACCTCCATGGCAACGCCCGCGTCGCGACTCTGGCGCTCGAAGCTGCGCAGATCCTGCACCGCGCGCTCGCGCAACGCCCGCAGGTCGGGCGGCCGGCGTACCGCGCGCAGGCGGTCGAGCAGCAGCAACAACGGCGACGCTGCGACCGCCAGGGGCGAGACGCTGACCGCCGGCGGCGCGGACGGATCGACCGCGGGCAACGCCGCCGGCTGCGGGGCTGATGCCCGGACGGGCGGGACCGATCGGCGTCCGCCCGGGATCGGACGGATCACCGTCCGATCGTTGTCCGCCGGCTCGGCGAATGGGTTGTCGCTCACTGGCCCTTCCTCGGCGAGCATCGGTACACCGTTAGCGGTCGTACTGGCTCAAGCCGTAGTTCTGCATAACCCATTTCAGCGTGAAGCCGTAATTCGGATCGGTCGCATACACTCCGGTGAGCGCGTCGGCGAATGCCTCGGGATTGTCCGCCTGCTTCATGGCGTCCTTGTACACCGGCGCCGTCGCCAGCAGACGACCATGCTCATCGAACGCCTGTGTGAGGGAATCGAATGCCCGGAATTTGGCAGTGATGGTGACGTTCTCGCCCTTGATCACCTCGCGGGTCGGACTTTCCACGGCTGGCTGGTCGCCAACCGCCTTGATGCCGAATGGATTGTTGCTGCCTGGCGGCATCGCGGCGCCCCAGGCGCTCTCCACCGCCCACTGTGCGACGGTGACCGAGGCTGGCACCGTCCACTTCTTGCGCGAGGCGACGGCGGCATCGGCCACCTCCGGCGGGATCTGGCCGAAATGACCGCCCGAGGGTGGAGCGACGTACTCGACCAGTGGCCTGGAGGCGAGCGCATAGTAGGTGGGGCTACCAGGATCGATGCGTCCGGATGGCGGCAGCATCTGGAGGATCGTGGCCTGGTAGGTCTCGATCGCCAGAGTTGTGCCGACATCGGCGACGCCGTTGACCGGAATGGGGGCGTGCGGCTTGGGCAGCCGGTCGTTCAGCAGCGACTGGATGACGAACACGTCGCCGGGTGCGTTGGTTCCGTTGCGGCCGACCGAGGTGAAGATCGGCGGCGCGATGCGACCCATTTCGTCGACGCTCAGCACGGTCGGTGATGGAACCAGTCCCACGCCGTGATTAGTGCACAGGCGGGGCGGCGGTGACCAGTTTTTTGGCGTTCCAAGGATTCTCAACACGGAGAACGCCGAGGACCACCGAGAGGCACGGAGCCTTTTGAGATTGCGCTATATCACGAAGCGACGCAGGCCGTCCTTCAGACGCGTCGCAGACCGATCCGGGTATGGCTCATGCGAAGATATGTCCGCGTGGCGCTCACTTGAAGAAGCCCGAACCGCGGAGGTGCCTGAGGTGTGTCACATGTTGAGCATGGCGCCGATAAGGGCGCCCTTGGCAGTGGCGTTGCACGGATCCCTGGCGAGATAGACATCACTGATGCCGACCGGCAGCTCGGTCTCGGCAATCACCGACTGGAGTCTGGGCAGGAAGTTGCGCACCATCGCCGTGCCGCCGGCGCACACGATCGGGATGGGCGCGGTGAATCGCGGCAGCTTCCTCGACTCGGCCATCGCCGTCCGCAGCGTTGCCACCGCCGTCTCGATGACATCGGCGTAATAAACCGACAGGGCGCGATCGATCGATCCGCCCGCCGCACCGTCGAGCGCGAAGCCGCTCTCTGCGGCGTTCTCCTTGTGCAGGCGCACCGTGGTCGGTGTCTCCCCGGTCACCGACGCCGCACTCTGATCGATGTAATCGCCGGCCCGGGTCGTCGCGGTGGTGAGCACGGGAAGGCCGAGATACGCGAGGCAGATGTTGCACATGCCGCCGCCGAAGCTCATGCCGATGCCGGTGAAGTTGGCGTCCTTGAGCTCGGCATAGACGATGGCCAACCCTTCGTTCACCGGCTGTGCCTGATAGCCGAGCTTCTCGCAGATGCCCTGTACCGAGCGCGCATGAAAAATCAGGTCCGAGCCGCGTTCGGGCGGCGCACTCGGAATGCTGAGGCACAGTTTCTCGCCCTTGGCCGCCTTGCCGCACAGACGCCCGACAAGCAGCTCGATCATTTGCAGGTTCTTGGGTTCGGCAGGGTTGAGAAGGCCGCTCTGCATGGGCCGGCGCGTGTCGCCGTCGAGGAATTTGGCAAATTCGTCGGCGCGGTTGCCGTAAGCGTAAATATGGGCGCCCTCGATCTGGTGCAGGATGTTCTCGCGCGCCAGCATCTGCTCCGTCATCCTGCTGTAGGGGATGTCGACGAAGGCGTTGAGCTGGGGTGTGAAATCGACGTCCTCGCCGTTCAGGGTGGCGAGGACGATGCGGCTCGTTCCAAGGTCCAGTCCTTTGACGGCATGTTGCGACGTGGCTGCCATGGTCATGGGCGAGTCTCCCGATCGAGGTCGACGATCCAGTCAGGGTGGTCCGAAAGAGAGGCCCGGCCGCGCTGCTGTTCGAGCAGCCGCAGCAGAACCTGAAGGACGGGTCGTAGTTCCGCTTCGATGGCTGCCCTGACGTCGTGGACGATCGCGCCACGGTCAGGCCCGGGCGCGGCGTCCAGCGCAGGGCGTGCCTGTTCGCGCTCGATGACATCGAGGAGGAAGACGATGCGATCGTTCAGGCGGGAATTTTCCGCCAGCAGCCGCTCGATCTCGGCGTTGCGCAGGCTCGCGATGTCGGTCGCGCCGTGGGTCGCGTTGCGCGCCTCGCCGGCGATCACACCTTCGCCGCTCGAGTGCCCGCCGACGACCGTGAAGAGCGGCGTCCGTCCCGCGCTCCGCCGCGTCTCGCGCAACGCCCCGACGAGCTCCTGCACCGTCGGCTCACGATCGGCCTGGTCCACCATGGCGGTGGAGGCTGCGGCCAAGTCATCAACGGGAGGTTAAAGAGCGCACACCCGCTCTGTCCGAGATATACGCTTCACGCGGTCCGGTCGCCCTCCACGCCCAACGCGGCCTGCGCCGCTGCCAGGCGTGCCACCGGCACCCGGTATGGGCTGCACGAGACGTAATCCAGCCCAACTGCCTGGCAGAACGCGATCGACGCCGGATCGCCGCCGTGCTCGCCGCAGATGCCCATCTTCAACTTCGGCTTCGTCTTGCGTCCTCGCTCCGCGGCAAGCCGCACCATCTCGCCCACGCCCTCGACGTCGATCGACACGAAGGGATCCTTCGTTATGATCCCGTGCTCGATATAAGCGGGCAGGAACTTCCCGGCGTCGTCGCGCGACAGGCCGAACACCGTCTGCGTCAGGTCGTTGGTGCCGAAGCTGAAGAAGTCCGCCACTTCGGCGATCCTGTCCGCCACGATCGCCGCGCGCGGCAGCTCGATCATGGTGCCGACGCTGTATTCGATCCGACGGCCGGCGGCAGCGAAGACCTCTTCCGCCACGCGATCGACCTGCGCACGGGTGACCTCGAGCTCCTTCTTCACGCCGACCAGCGGGATCATGATCTCCGGCACCGGCGCCTTGCCGGTCTCCTTTGCCACCGCGAGCGCACCTTCGAAGATCGCGCGCGCCTGCATCTCGTAGATCTCCGGGAACGAGATCCCCAACCGGCAGCCACGGTGCCCCAGCATCGGGTTTGCCTCGGCGAGCTCCGCCGCACGTCGCCGCATTGCCTCGACGTTGGCGCCGAGTGCCCGCGCCACCTCCTCGAGCTCCGCATCGGCGTGCGGCAGGAACTCGTGCAGCGGCGGGTCGAGCAGCCGGATGGTCACCGGCAGATCGCCCATGATGCGGAACAGCGCGTGGAAGTCGTCGCGCTGGAACGGCAGCAGCCTTGCCAGCGCCGAGCGCCGCCCGGCCTCGTCCGAGGCCATGATCATCTGCCGCACCGCGCCGATGCGCTCCGGGTCGAAGAACATGTGCTCGGTGCGGCACAGCCCGATGCCGTCGGCGCCGAATTTCTTCGCCGTTTCCGCGTCCAGCGGCGTCTCGGCGTTCGCCCGTACTCCCAGCGTGCGCGCCTCGTCCGCCCAGGCCATCAGCGTGGCGAAATCCTCCGACATCGCCGGCTCGACCATCGCCACGGTGCCGACGAACACCTCGCCCGCGGCGCCGTCCAGCGTGATGGTTTCGCCGGCACGCACCGTCTTGCCGCCGGCCGACAGCGTCTGCGCGCCATAATCGACCGAGATGCCGCCGGCGCCGGCGACGCAGGGCCGGCCCATGCCGCGCGCCACCACGGCGGCGTGGCTGGTCATGCCGCCGCGCGTGGTCAGAATGCCGCGGGCGGCGTGCATGCCGTGGATGTCCTCGGGACTGGTCTCGATGCGCACCAGAATGATCGCCTCGCCCTTCTGGGCGCGGCTCTCCGCCTCATCGGCGGTGAACACCACCGCGCCCGACGCTGCACCTGGGCTCGCCGGCAGGCCCTTGGCCAGCAGCGTACGTGGCGCATCGGGATCCAGCGTCGGATGCAGCAACTGGTCGAGCGACGACGGGTTGACCCGGCGCACGGCTTCCGACTGGTCGATCAGCCCCTCGCGGGCCATGTCCACCGCGATGCGCAGCGCCGCGGCAGTGGTACGCTTGCCGTTGCGTGTCTGCAACATGTACAACGTGCCCTGCTGGATGGTGAACTCCAGGTCCTGCATGTCGCGGTAGTGGTGCTCCAGCGTCTCGCGCACCTTCAGCAATTCACCATACGGGCCCGGCATCGCCGCCTCCAGCGGCATCTCGCCCGGCTTGGCACCCGCCTTGGATAGCGGCTGGGGCGTGCGGATGCCGGCCACGACGTCCTCGCCCTGCGCGTTCACCAGGTACTCGCCGTAGAACACATTCTGTCCGGTGGATGGATCGCGGGTGAAGCACACGCCGGTGGCGCAGTCGTTGCCCATGTTGCCAAACACCATGGTCTGCACATTCACCGCGGTGCCCCATTCCTCCGGGATGTCGTGCAGCCGCCGATAGGTGTCAGCGCGGGGGTTCCGCCAGGAGCCGAACACCGCGCCGATCGCGCCCCAGAGCTGCTCCTCGGGGTCCTGCGGGAACGGTTTGCCGGTCTCGCCCTCGATCATGTCCTTGTAGCCCTGCGCCACGCGGTGCCACTCCTGCGCGGAGAGCTGGGTGTCCTCGGTGACGCCGGCGTCCAGCTTGGTGTGTTCGATGATGTCCTCGAACCGGCGATGATCGACCCCCAAAACCACCGAGCCATACATTTGTATGAAGCGCCGGTAGGAGTCCCAGGCGAAGCGCGGATCGTCCGCCTCTTCACCGAGGCCCTCCACGGTCACATCGTTCAGGCCGAGGTTCAGGACGGTGTCCATCATCCCTGGCATGGATACCCGCGCGCCCGAGCGGACCGAGACCAGCAGCGGCTTGTGCTTGTTGCCGAACTTCAGCCCCTGGGCCTTCTCGAGTTGGGCGAGTGCGGCATGCACCTGGGCGCCGAGGTCGTTCGGGTACTTGCGCTGGTTCTGATAGAACGCGGTGCAGACTTCGGTGGTCAGGGTGAAGCCCGGCGGGACGGGCAGGCCGATGCTGGCCATCTCTGCCAGGTTGGCGCCCTTGCCGCCCAACAGGTTGCGCATATCCGCGCCGCCCTCGTTGTGGCCGGCGCCGAAGCTGTAAACCCATTTTGCCATGACGGTTCAGCCCTCGATTTTCGAGAAATCCGCAATCCGGTCCATCGTTGACCGGACTTTATGAAGAAGACGCAAACGGTTCAGGCGCAAGTCAGGCTCCGGCGCGTTCACTGTGACCTTATCGAAGAACGCGTCGAGAGGTGATCGCAGGTCCGCGAGCACGCCCAGCGCAGTCTCATAATCGTCATCCCGCAGCAATCCGGTAATGTACGCATCCGCGTGCGCTGCGGCGCGCAGCAGGTTATGTTCCTCCTCCGTTCTCATGGCGGTGTCGCTCGGCGCGCCGTCGTGCGGCCCGTCCTTGCGAGCCTCAATCCGCAGGATATTGGCTGCCCGCCGATACGCCGTCAGCAGGTTCGTGCCGTTGTCGCTCGCCAGCAGCGAGGCCACCGCGTCGGTGCGCGAGAGCAGTCGCGGAATGTTGTCGTCCGCACCGGCGGCGAACACCGCGGCCAGCACGTCGTATCGTTTGCCCTCGGCCCGCAGTTGAACGCGCAGGCGCTCGGCAAGGAAATCCAGCACGTCCCGCGCCGGGATCGGGTGCACGCCATGATGATGGAAGCCCTGTCCCGCCAGATCGATCAGCGGCAGCAAGGCGATCCGGAGGTCGTTCTCGCGGACGATGCGGATGATGCCCAGTGCGGCGCGGCGCAGTGCATACGGATCGCCGGCGCCGGTCGGCCGCTCGCCGATGGCGAAGAAACCCACCAACAGATCCAGCTTGTCCGCCAGCGCCACCGCGATCGACACGTCCGCGGTGGGGACGGCGTCGGCTGGCCCTTTCGGCGCGTAGTGGTCGCGGACCGCGTCCGCCACCAGCCGGTCCTCGCCGTCGTGCAGCGCGTAATAGCGCCCCATGATGCCTTGCAACTCGGGGAATTCGCCGACCATGCCGGTGACGAGGTCCGCCTTGGCGAGCCGCGCGGCGTCGCGTGCAAGCGCCGGGCCGGCGCCGACCAGCGGTGCGATCTCCTCCGCCAGGCGCTCAAGACGCCGGACCCTCTCGCCCTGCGAACCAAGCCTGGCATGGAAGGTGATGTGATCCAGCAGCGGCACGCGCGATTCCAGCCGCGCCCTGCGGTCGAGGTCCCAGAAGTGGCGCGCATCGGCGAAGCGGGCGCGTAGCACGCGTTCGTTGCCGGCGATCGAGGCGGCGCCACCGTCCTTCGGCTCTATATTGGCGATGCAGCCGAAATACGGCGCAGCCGAACCATCGGCGTTGCGGAAGGCGAAATAGCGCTGGTTCACCCGCATCGAGACCTGGCGCACCTCGGCCGGCAGGTCCATGTAGGCATCGTCGATACGACCAAGCAACGGCACCGGCCACTCGACCAGTCCCGCGACCTCGTCAAGCAGGCCCGGGTCGTCTACCGGCGTGACCTGCCGCGCCCGGCCAAGCCCGGCAATGCCCTCGCCTATGACGCGCCGGCGTTCCTCGGCCTCCACCAGAACGCGGCGCTCGCGCAGCTTTCCCGCCCAGTCGCCGCAGGAGCTGACGGTGAAGGCGCCGGGAGCGTGAAAGCGATGGCCCTCGGTGAGATCGCCGGACGCCAGCCCGTGCGCATCGTCCTCGCCGTCGCGCAGGTCGAATGGCACCACCGCGCCGTCCAGCAGGCAGACGATGCGCCGCAGCGGCCGCACCCAGACGAAGCCGCTGGCGCCGCCCCAGCGCATCGACTTCGGCCAGGGGAAGCGCCGCAGCAGCGGCGGGATCGCATCGGCGATCAACGTGGCCGCCGGCGTCGCATCCGCCGTCCTGTGCAGGACCCAATGGTCGCCTTCCTGGCGCAACTGCTCGCGGCTTGCGCCATGCTTGCGTAGGAAGCCGGCGAGCGCCTGCTCGGGCGCGCTGATGCGCGGGCCACGCTCGGTCGTGCTGCCGGCGGCGACCGCGGGCGCCACCTCGGCGACCAGTGCGATGCGGCGGGGACCATGAAATGACCGCACATCGGCGGGCGCCAGCGGCGCCAGCGCCTCGACGCACAGCCGTCGCAGGTCGTCGGCTGCGCGGGACTGCATGCGGGCCGGGATTTCCTCGCTGAACAGTTCGAGGAAGAGTTCCGGCATCGTCAGTCCTTCGACGCCGACTCGATGTCGGTTTGCGAAAAGTCATCGCCCTTGAATAACAGCGGCTCGCCCTCCGCCTTGGCCACGCCGTACACCATGCAATCACCGAAATTCAGCCTGGCGGGGTGGCGTCGTCTGCCGTAGATGCGTCGCGCCTCACGCGCGAACTCAGCATGTTCCGGGGTAAAGGCGATCAGTTCGATCCGCAGGCTGCGCACCGCATCGTCGAATCTGCGGCTCGCTAAGTCGTCTCCCTTGGTATCGACGGCCAGGGCCGCTTCGAACCATGTCGGCGCCGGAATCCGCGCGCGGGGCGAACTCACGATGGCCTCGGCGAAGCGACGCCCGTCCGGCTCGTCGAGGACGACCGCCAGAAGCGCCGATGCATCTACAATCACTTTGGCAACCCGTCTTCGTCGTACATCCAGCTTGTGTCGGAACTGACCGGCTCGCGCATATGGGCACGAATTTCCTTTGCGATCTCCATGACATGGTCAACCCGGGCCTGCATGTCGCACTGGCGCTCCTGCCGCTCCAGCTCCGCCCGGAGTGCCTTGGTGACCACGCTGGTGAGGCTCTCGCCGGTCAGTTCGGCCAGCCGGGACGCCAACCGATAGGCATCTTCGCTCTTGATGTTCAGTTGCGCGCCCATAGGGGAACCCTTGGTAGAACCTCTCTGATCAAGGTAGAATTAGTCGTCCGGCCGCCGAAAGTCACGTTATCGTTCGGCGAGCCGCAGCCGAAACGCGACGGCGTCGCTACGCCGCGATGCTGGACCCGCGCGCGATATCGCGGGTGATCGCCATGATGCGGTCGTGCCGCCGCCGGCGCGCCAGGGCGCGGTCGCGCTCCTCGCGCAGCGCGGTCACCACCGCGGTGCGCAGGCTGTCGCCTGTGAGTTCCACCAGCTCGGCCGCGAGCTCGCAGGCTTCCACGTCCTCGATCACCAGTTCCGTCATGGAGTTTCCTTCCGTTTCTTCCGTCATTGATCTTCGCCTGCCACCCAGGCCTCGCAGCACCCCTTCGCCAGGGTGCGCACGCGGCCGATGTAGCTCGCCCGTTCGGTCACACTGATAACGCCGCGCGCGTCCAGTAGGTTGAAGAGGTGGCTTGCCTTGATGCACTGGTCGTAGGCCGGCAGTGCCAGGGCTCGCTCCAGCAGCGCCGCGCATTCAGCCTCGGCGTCGGCGAAGTGGCGGGTCAGCAGGGCGGTATCGGCGTACTCGAAGTTGAACGCGCTGTATTCGCGCTCGGCACGCAGGAACACGTCGCCATAGCGTACGTTTTGGTCGCCTTGGCCGCCGTTGAAGTCCAGGTCGTAGACGTTGTCGACGTCCTGCACATACATCGCCAGCCGTTCCAGCCCGTAGGTCATCTCGAACGAAGGCAGGGTCACGGGGATACCGCCGACCTGCTGGAAGTAGGTGAACTGCCCCACCTCCATCCCGTCGCACCACACCTCCCAGCCCAGACCCCAGGCACCGAGCGTCGGGCTTTCCCAGTCGTCTTCGACGAAACGGAAATCGTGCAGCAGGGGGTCCAGCCCGAGCTCGCGATAGCTGCCCAGGAGCAGGTCCTGCGCGTCCTCGGGGGACGGCTTCACGATCACCTGGTATTGGTAATAGTGCTGTAGCCGGTTCGGGTTCTGGCCATAGCGGCCGTCGGTGGGTCGGCGGCTCGGCTGAACGTAGGCGGCACGCCAGGGCCGCGGCCCCAGCGCGCGCAGGGTCGTCGCGGGATGGAAGGTGCCGGCGCCCATTTCTACGTCGTATGGTTGCAAAATCACGCAACCCTGCCGCGACCAGTAGTCGTGCAGCCGCAGGATCAGTGCCTGAAAACTGGGCGTGGTGCCGTGCATCTGACCGGGTTGGTTGGTTGCGGGGCGACATAGAGCACTGGCGCCGGCACGGCAACTCCATGCATCATCCATCCGTGACCATCGATGGCCAGTCCGACGAGACGATCCGCACGATCCTCGCCGAAACGCGGCGGATCGCCGTGGTCGGTGCCTCGGACAAACCCTGGCGGCCGTCCCATGGCGTGTTCGGCTTCCTGCTGTCCCGCGGCTACGACGCGACGCCGGTCAACCCGCTGCTCGCCGGTCACACCATCCACGGCCGCGCGGTGGTGGCACGGCTCGAGGATGCGGCGCCGCTGGACATGGTGGACATCTTCCGCGCCTCGGCCAATGCAGGCGCCGCAGTGGACGCGGCGATCGCGCTCGGTGCCCGCACGGTATGGATGCAACTGGGTGTGGTGGACGAGGCCGCCGCCGAACGGGCGCGTGCCGCCGGCATCCTTGTGGTGATGGACCGCTGCCCGGTGATCGAAGTCCGCCGGCTGGGCCTGCCGCGCCATTGAAGCAACGACACCGCGAAGCCACATCGCAGCCCACGGAACCCGGAGGGTGCCCCAATGACCAACGAAGAACGCGACATCATCTCCCAGTTCATTTCCCGCGTGAGCGGGGCGCAGGCGCCGACCCAGCCTGCGTTCGGTAGCTCGGTGCCGGCGACCGCGGCGCCGCCCCTGCCGCCGGTCGATCCCGAGGCCGATCGGCTGATCGGCGATCTGTTTACCCGCTATCCTGCGGCGCGCTACCGCATCACGCAGCTTGCCTTCGTGCAGGAGCACGCCCTGAACGAGGCGCAGAACCGTATCCAGCGGCTGGAGTGGGAGCTGCAGCAGGCACAGCAGGCGGCGCAGCAGGCACAGCAGCAGCCGCGAGGCAGTGGCGCGGGCGGCGGCTTCTTCAGCGGCCTGTTCGGCGGCGGCGCGCGACCCGCGGCGCCACAGGGCGGCCCGGCCTGGAACCAGGGAGCCCAGCCCGGCTACCAGCAGGCGCCACCGCCGCCGCAATACGCTCCCGGCTATCAGCCGGGCATGTTCCAGCAGAGGGGGTCGGGCTTTCTCGGCTCGGCACTGACGACCGCAGCCGGCGTCGCCGGCGGCCTGATCGCCGGCAACGCTCTGATGAACCTGTTCTCCGGCTCGCACAGCGGCGGTGGGTTCGGCGGCGGTTTCGGTGGTGGAGAGCCGGGGGTGGGCAGCCCGTGGGGCGCGGCTCCTGCGGATCAAGGCTATATCGATCAGGGTACGTGGGATACGCAAGGTGGCGGCGGTGGCCAGACGGATCCGGGCTACGTCGACAGCGGTACCTGGGACACCTCCAGCAGCGACCAATCTTCGTGGACCGACAACAGCAGCAACGATTCCAGCTTTGACAGCGGCGGGGGCGGATCGAGCGACGATACGTTCTGAGCCGGCTGCGCGGGCCTGCTTGATCGAGTTCACCGTGTCTGCGCCCGTACATGCGCTCGGCCTCGATGCCGCGCAGGGGCTCCACCTGACCGAAAGCTTCTATTGGGATCTCAATGATAGGACACGCGCCTTTACCAGACGCGTGATGCCGAAAACGCCAAGCAACACACCGAACATGATTCATGCCGGCTGCTACTCGGCCACGTTGCACTATCTGAAAACCGTCATGGACATGGGCGCGGGTGAAGCGAAGAAGAGCGGCGCCGCCACCGTCGCGCGCATGAAGAAGATGCCGGTTGAGGACGATTGCTTCGGCAGGACGGCCATTCGGGAGGACGGCCGTAATCTCACCAGCGCTTTGTCGGCAAGGTTTAGTACGGCATCGCGATCGCGGGGCGCGGAAGGGCGTCTCGCGTCTGCTTAAGCGCTCGCCGTCCGCGATCCCCGCGAGATCGGTGGCGTAGCGCGCGGTTGACAGCGGCATTCGCTGGCCGTCAGGCTCGCCTCACACCCCGGCTATGTGATCGAGGGCATGACGACCACCAGCAAAGCCATGCCGTCGATCCGGCGTGCCGATCTGCTGCGAGCCGCCGAACGCGCGATCATCCTCGCGCTGATCGCCTGCGGCGCCGCTCTGATCATCGTGCCGCTGCTGCTCACTCTCTATTTGTCGGTGTTCGACGAGAAGCTGATCCTGTTCCCGCCGCGGGGCTACACGCTCGCGTGGTATGCCGCCATCGTGGCGAACTTCGGCAAGGCTGCGATGACAAGCCTCAGGCTCGGCGCGCTGTCGGTCGTCGGCAGCCTGGCCATCGGCATCCCTGCCGGCATCGGTTTGGCGCGCCATCGATTCCGCGGCCGCGGAGCAATCGCCACACTGCTGCTCGCACCGCTCACGGTGCCCGGCATCGCGCTGGGCCTCGCCATCTTTGTCGCGTTGGTCGCGATCGACGAGCAGCTTGGCTCCGCGGTCACCGGATCGATGATCGGGCTGGTATTGGCACATATCATGATCACGACGCCCTGGGTCGTGCGGCTGTGTCTCGCCAGCCTGACCAACCATGACCGCGCGGCAGAGGAGGCCGCGGCCAGCCTGGGCGCCGGCCCGCTCACCGTGATCTGGCGTGTCACCCTGCCGGCGATGCGCGCCGGCATCGTCGCTGCGGCGCTGTTCGCGTTCGTCATCTCGTTCGAGAACCTGGAGCTCGCGCTGTTCCTCACCAGCCCGGGCGTTACCACGCTGCCGGTCGCGGTGCTGCAATACCTGGAGTACCACATCGACCCGCTGGTCTCCGCCGTCGCGGTAGCGCAGATCGCCGCGGTGGCGGTGCTGCTTCTGGTGCTGGACCGGTTCGTCCGTCTGGGCCAGGTGGTGCGGTGACCGCTGCGGCGCTGACGCTCGATGCACTGAGCAAGCGGTTCGGCGCGCAGACCGTGGTCAATAGCGTGAACCTCGACGTACGCCCCGGCGAACTGATCGTGCTGCTCGGCCCCTCGGGCTGTGGCAAGACCACGACGTTGCGCATGATCGCGGGCTTTGTGCCGCCGTCGGCCGGCGACATCCGCCTCGACGGCATCAGCATCACGGCATTGCCGCCGCATCGCCGCGAGATGGGCATCGTGTTCCAGAGCTACGCGCTGTTCCCGCACCTCAGCGTCGCGCGCAACATCGCATTCGGGCTGGAGATGCGGCGCATGGCGTCGGCCGCCGCGCAGGCGCGCGTGGCAGAGATGCTGCGCCTTACCAAGCTCGAGGCGTTCGCCGCGCGCCTGCCGCGCCAGCTTTCCGGTGGCCAACAGCAGCGCGTCGCGCTGGCGCGTGCGCTGGCGATCCAGCCGCGCGTGCTGCTGCTCGACGAACCGTTGTCCAACCTGGATGCCGCGCTGCGCCAGGAGATGGCACGGGAGATCCGCATCCTTCAGCAGCATGGCGGAATCACCACGATCATGGTGACGCACGACCAGAACGAGGCGATGGCGCTGGCCGATCGTTTGGTGGTCATGCACGAGGGTCGCGTGCAGCAGATCGGCACGCCGGAGACGGTGCATTCGCGGCCTGCCACGCCGTTCGTCGCGCGCTTCATGGGTGGCAGCAACATCGTGACGGGCCGGCTGGACGGCGATCGCCTGGTGTCGCGCGACGGCGCGGCGATCGCGCTCGCCCGACGCTACACGGGGGCCGGCGAGGCAACGCTTGCGGTGCGCCCCGACAGCGTGCGGCTGGTGTCTGCCGGCGCTGCCGGTCGTGTTGCAGGCGAGGTGGAGCTGTGCACCTGGCTCGGCTCGGTCGTGGAGCACGCCGTGCGCATCGGCCCCGACCTGTCGCTGTTGGCGCGCGGGCCGGGGCTTGGCCCCGATGCGACGCCCCGCCACACTGCCGGAACGCGTGTGACGCTGCGGTGGGAGGCGGAGGATGAGCGGCTGTTCGATGCGGCCGGTCACGCGATGGAGGCTGACATCAGGGAGACCAGTCATGCGTGAATTCACCGTGTCGCGGCGCGGCGTACTCGGCGGCGCGGCGCTGCTTGCGGCGCCGGCGATCATCCGACCGGCGCGCGCGGCAGAGCAGTGCGTCGTGGGTACCTGGGGCGGCGACTATGCGCGCCTCCTGCGCGAGAACGTCGACGAACCGATCCTCAAGCCGGCCGACATCGAGATCGTGCAGGACATCGGCGACGAAAGTCCGCGCGTCTCCAAGCTGTACGCACAGCGCAAACTGCCCCGCGGCAACATGGATATCGCCTGTCTCGGTGCAGTGAACGGCTACCGCGTGAATGACGCGGGACTGGTCGAGGATCTGACCGAGGCGGTGGTGCCGAACCTGAAGCACGTGGTGGAAGAGCTGCGCATGCCGGGCTTCGTGCCGCACATCTACAGCGCCCAGGTGCTGGTGTACAACCCGGACAACGTCACCGATCCGCCGCGAACGTTCGGCGACCTGCTCGATCCGAAGTGGCGCGGCAAGATCGGCATGGTCAATGGCGTGGCGCCCTGGGTGGTGATGGCGGCAAGCCTGTACGAGACCGGCAAGACCACGGACTTCGACAAAGGCAAGGCGTTCATGCTGAAGCTGAACGCCAACGGATTGCGGCTGTATCCGGAGACCGACGCGCTGGCGCCGGCGTTCAAATCGGGCGAGATCTTGGTCGGCGTCATCTGGCTGGCGCGGACCTTCATGTGGCAGAACGCCGGCTTCCCGGTGAAGGGCAATTTCCCGCAGGAAGGCGCGATCCTCTACGTCTCCGGCATGGTGTTGCCGAAGAACGCGCCGAACAAGGCCGCCGCCTACAAATACATCAACGCGATGCTGGAACCGCGCGCGCAGCAGGGGTTTGCCGCGCATATGGGATACCTGCCGACAGTCGATGACGCGCCACTGTCAGGCAAGGTCGGCGAGCAACTGGCGTTCCCGGATCCGAAGCCGAAGCTGGTCACGGCGGACTATCCTGTGTTCGCACAGGCGATGCCGGACCTGAACGACTGGTGGTTGAAAAATATACAGCGTGGCTGACCGTCGCGAGCGAGGCGCGGCAGTCGCCCTCCTCGGCCCCGCCAGCCTGCTGATGATGCTGATGCTGGTTGCCCCACTCGCGCTCCTCGCGCGCGACAGCCTGAACCGCTTCGATGCGACCGAGTTGATGATCGAAGCTGTCACTCCCGCGAACTACCTGCGCTTCTTCGCCGATCCGTTCTATTGGGACGTCCTGGTCACCACCATCCGCGTCTCCATCATCGTCACCGTGCTGTGCCTGCTGCTTGGCGTGCCGATGGCCTGGCGCCTCGCGCGGACCGCCAGCCGGTGGAAGTCGGCGCTGGTGGTGCTGATGGTTCTGCCGCTTTTCATCGGCTCCACAACGCGCACCGCCGGCTGGATGATCCTGTTTGCCCGCGGCGGCATGCTGGACCGGCTTGCCGGCCTGCAACTGATGTATGCCGAACCGGCGGTGATCGCCGGCATCATCGCGATCAACCTGCCGTTCACCGCGCTGACGCTGCAAAGCGTGTTCGAGGGTATCGACCCGCGGCTGGAGGAAGCCGCCGCCTCGATGGGTGCCGCGCCGTCGCGCG
>JANWJK010000187.1 GCA_025452005.1 Acetobacteraceae bacterium
AGAATGCCGAAATCCGTCAGGTCGTTATGGCCGGCCTCGGCGGCATGCCACAACTCGGCAGGTGCCTGCGCCGCAGCCAGCAGCCGCCGGCCCATTTCCGGCGGCACGATGGTGTCGCGACCGCCCTGCATCACCAGAATGGGGGGGCGTACCGCACCGATCCTGCGCAGACTGTCAAACCGGTCACGCAACAGGAGCCGCACCGGCAGCCACGGCATATGCCAGCGCCCGAGATCCGTCATGCTGGTATACGGCGACTCCAGCAGCAGGCACGCCACCCCGTGCTCGGCGGCGAGATGCACCGCCAGTCCGGTGCCAAGCGACTCTCCCCACAGCAGGATACGCTCCGGTGCGGTACCCATCGACACCAGTCGGGCATACGCGGCCCGTGCGTCCAGCAGCAGGCCCTTTTCGGAGGGCGTCCCGGGGTTGCCGCCGTAGCCGCGATATTCCGGCAGCATGACGCCCCATCCCAGTTCAGCAAATCCCAGGATGCGGCGCGCACGATAGGCGATGTTGCCGCCGTTCCCGTGCAGATAGAGCACGACGAAATCGCCCGCGCCCGCCGGTGGCGCATACCAGACGATCAACGACAGTCCGTCGTCGGTTTGGATGCGGCCGACCTGCACGCCCGGCAACCCGACCGCGGCGGGATGCGGAAGGTTGTTGTCGGGAAAATAGATCAACCGTCGTTGGGCTCCATAAATCCCGGCAAGCAACAGCGCGGAGCCTATTACGGCGGCACCGCCGACCATCATAAGTGTGAACACCCTGTTCACCTCAGCGATTCTTCACCGGGGATAATCGCACTTGCCCGGGCATCGCAACGTGACCGATACACGCGGAGGCAGACAAAAACAGCGAAACGACCCGGGCGGGGCCGGCGATGGTCAAATGGATCGTCACACCGCGAGGGAACAGCATGGCCGACATCGTCATCGACTTCCACAAAGGGCCGCCGAAGATCGGCCTGATCGTGCGCGGCAAACAAGGCCCCGACCATCACCCGGACAAGCTCGCGCAGCATGCCGATACCATCCTGGGGGACGGCTCCCCGGAGGGGTTCTTCGGCGAGGGCAACGACGGATCGCTCAACGCACTCGGCCTCGGCATGCAGGGCGTGGTGTACGATTATGCTCTGCTGCGGCTCCACCGCGCGTGGTACGTCGATAAGGCCTCGGCGGTAACCAACCGGGTGGTGTCCACCGTCCTGCTGATCGACGTCGACCAGCCGACAGCCGACAAATTCAAGGATGCCTGGGACAAAATGACGACGTCACCCGGCGATTTCAACATTGTCGGCGGCAACTGTGCGACGCACGCCTCTGCCGCATTCATCGCCGCAGGCGTGGTGAGCAAGACGATTCCCTGGATGGATACGCCCGACAATCTGTACCAGCAGTTGGTCGATAACCTGCCGGCCGGCCGGGTCGTCAGCTACACGGGCTATATCGGCTTCAAGACCAATCCGTCGGGCGGCTACGACATGGAGATCACACCCTACGTCGCCTCGCCCGCGGTCGCCGCGCCCAATCCCGGCAGCTCGGGCAGTCTGAGCACCGCCGGCGGCAGCGGCAATTCATCGTCATCCTGACGTCGCGGCGCGCAGTGCGACGGAACCTGCCACGCTGGTACTCCCGGCAAACGACCGGGTGGCTCATCGCAACATTGATCGGACTCACGGCCATGAGCTTTGCAGCAGAACCGAAGAACCTTCACTGGGAAGGTGCTGCCGATAGGCAGCCACGTAGTTTCCTGATCGTTACCCTGACCAACACCGCGAAGGATGCGGGTGGCCTGTTCGGCATCCGCCGATCGCCATCCTTCGCCGACTCGCTGCCTGATGCGCACGTCCTGGAGGGACGTGTGGAGACCGGCCCGCTCGGCGGCAACTCCGTCCGTCTACGCGCACCCGGGGCCGAAATCCCTGATCTGCGCGAGGGCGATCGCGCCGCCCTCGGAATGGTCAGTGACCTGGCGTGCATCTGCGTGCTGCGGATCCCCGCGGGAATGGCCGAAGAGCGGCTGCCAAACTGGCTGGCACAGCAGCGATGCGGCTGACGATGGCGATACGCCGCCGGGCTCAGGCCCTGCCACCGGTATAAAGTTCCTCCAACGCCCGGCATAGCGTTCCGGTGTCACAGGCAGCGCTCGCGCGCAGCCGGGAACGCATTTCCTGGCGCATTCGCGTCAATGCCGCAGGCGTGGCCTCGTGCTGTGCCAGCGCGATGGCGCGCTCCACATATTCCCGCTCGTTCGCCACGACCCAGTCCGCCAGGTCTGCCGCCAGCAGCAGCGAGCGGCTGGTACGGCTGGCCCAGCGGTCGCCGTTGAAGCTCAGCACAGGAACGCCCTGCCACAGCGCCTCGGTCGTGGTGGTGCCACCGTTGTACGGGAAGGTGTCCAGCGCGATGTCCACTTCGTCGTAGCTGCGCAGGAATTCGAAGTGTTCGGCACCGCCCGACAGCACCAGACGGTGGGGCGCGATCCCTCGGGAGGCAAAGCGGGCGATCAAAGCCAGCCGGTTCGATGCATCGTGCAGGGTCTGGTTGCGCAGGAGCAGTCGGGCCGAGGGTGCGCCGAGCAGGATGCGCGCCCATGCCGCTACAACACCATCGGTGATCTTGTGCGCGGATGCGAAGGAACCGAAGGTGAGCAACCGGTTCCGCAGAACCGGCGGCGGTGCCACCTCGGGGACGGGGTAGAGGACCTCGAACGCAAGATAGGTCCCAGGCACCTTGACGATCGGTTCGCTGTACGCCGCTTCCTCGGCCTGTGTCACCACAGCGGCATCGCCCACCAATGCGTCGAAGCACGACAGTCCGCTGCTGGCGTACATGTTGAACCAGGTTAACTGTCGTGGCGCCGGACGATGAAGAAACAGCGCCAGCCTGCCTTGCCGGCTATAGCCGCTCAGGTCCACCAGCACGTCGAGCGCGGCTTCGCGCACCCGGCGGGCGAGTTCGGCGTTGGAGAGGCTCGCAATCCGCCAGACATGGTCCTCCGCATGATCCACATAGCCGCTGTCCGCCGATGGGTCGGCGCCGTCCGCCAGCAGGTGGATTTCGAACCGGTCCCGGTCGTGCCGGTTGATCACCCCCCAGACCGGCTTCATCCAGTTCCTGGCGCCGAAATGGGCGCTGACATAGCCGACCCGGAGCTTCCCCTCTGCGCGTTGCCGCAACGGAGGGAGTGGCCGGATGCCGTCGCCGATCGACGCGGCCCAATCCTGGCGGGCGGATCGAACAGCCGCGTGGCCGAGACCGGGGCAGCCGGGGGCGATGCAGGCGATGGCAGCGAGCGCGACCGTCCGTGCCTGCGGATCGCCGCTCTCGGCCGCCAGCCGGTACTCGGCCACGGCGGCATCGGTCTCGCCAAGCTGGAACAGCGCTTCCGCCAGGGTGCAGCGTGCTCCGGCGGCGTCGGGACGCGCCGCAACGACACGGCGCAGGGCCGCGATCGCATCGCCATAGGCGTATTGCGAGGCGCACGCACAGCCCAGCCCGTACCATGCCTGGAGCGATTCCGGGTCGGCCGACAGGGCGCGACGATACGCCACCGCGGCGGCGTCATACTGCTTGCCCAGGTGAAGAGCGTCGGCCTCGCGCAGGGCAGCCGCGGCGTCCAAGGGACGCGTCAGTGCGCCGCTGGCAGCACGCCGTCGATCTGTCGCGCCACTTCGTCGATATCGGCCATCCCATCGACGGTGTGCAGGATGCCCTGCGCCGCGTAGTGCGGCAGGATCGGCGCGGTCTGCCGGTGATAGGCCTCGAGCCGTGCCCCGACCGTCTCGCGGTTGTCGTCGGCACGCCGGGTGAACTCATGCGAACCGCACACGTCGCAGGTGCCGGCCACGGCGGTGGGCCTGAACGTGTCGTGGTAGCCGGTGCCGCATTTCGCGCAGGTGAAGCGTCCGGCGATCCGGTCGATCAGTGCCGTGTCGTCCACGCGAAGCTCGATAACCCCGTCGAGCTCCATGCGCTTGTCGGCCAGCAGCCGGTCGAGTGCCTGCGCCTGTGGCACGGTGCGCGGAAAGCCGTCCAGGATGAAGCCGTTCGCCGCGTCCGGCTGCTCCACCCGCTGGCCGAGCATACGGATGATGATGTCGTCGGAGACCAGTTGGCCGGATTCCATCACTACCTTCGCCTCACGCCCGATCGGCGACCCGGCTGCCACCTCGGCCCGCAGCATGTCGCCGGTCGAGATCTGCGCGATGCGGTAGCGGTCCTGCAGGCGCTTCGCCTGTGTGCCCTTGCCGGCGCCGGGCGGACCCAGCACGATCAGCCTCACGTGCGATCTCGGGCGAAGGCCCGATCCTCCATGATGGCAGGGCCTGATCCGGCCATCACCGGTGGCCTCGAACGCGCGCCTTGCGGATCAGGCCCTCGTACTGGTGCGCCAGCAGATGCGACTGGATCTGCGTGACGGTGTCCATCGTGACCGACACCACGATCAGGATCGACGTGCCGCCGAAGTAGAACGGCAGCCCATAGTCGCTGATCAGCACCTCGGGCAGCAGGCAGACCGCCACCAGATAGAGGCCGCCCACCGTGGTGAGCCGGGTCAGCACATGGTCGAAGTAGTCCGCGGTGGCGCTGCCTGGCCGGATGCCCGGGATGAAGCCGCCGTACTTCTTCAGGTTGTCCGCCGTCTCCTGCGGGTTGAACACCACGGCGGTGTAGAAATACGAGAAGAAGATGATCATCGCGGCATAGATCGCCATGTAGAGCGGCGAGCCGTGCGACAGCTCGCTGGAGATCCATTGCAGCCAGGGCGAACTGCTGGCGGAGAAGCCGGCGATGGTGGCGGGGATCAGCAGGATCGAGCTCGCGAAGATCGGCGGGATCACGCCCGACGTGTTGATTTTCAGCGGCATGTGCGTCGAGTCCCCGCCGAACATGCGGTTGCCCACCTGGCGCTTGGGGTACTGGATCGCGATTCGTCGCTGCGCTCGCTCGATGAACACGATGAACGCGATGACGAACACCGCCAGCACGATGAAGCCGATGATGAAGAACGGCGACAGCGCGCCGGTGCGGCCGAGATCGAGCAGCGAGGCCAGCGCATTCGGCAGGTTGGCGACGATGCCCGACATGATGATCAGCGAGGTGCCGTTGCCAACACCGCGTGCGGTGATCTGCTCGCCGATCCACATCAGGAACATGGTGCCGCCGACCAGCGTGATGACGCAGGAGAAGCGGAAGAACCAGCCGGGATCGATCACCGCGGCGCCAAAGCTGCCACGCATGCTCTCGAGCCCCACGGCGATGCCGTAGGACTGGAACATGGCGATGAACACGGTGAGATAGCGGGTGTACTGGTTGAGCTTCTTGCGCCCCGCCTCGCCTTCCTTCTTCAGCGCCTCGAGCGTCGGGACGGCCGCGGTCATCAACTGGATGATGATGCTGGCGCTGATGTACGGCATGATGTTGAGCGCGAACACCGTCATGCGCCTGAGCGCGCCGCCGGTGAACATGTCGAACATGCCCAGGATGCCGCCGCCGTGCTGTTGCAGCATCTCGGTCATCACCGAGGCGTCGACGCCGGGTACCGGGATGTAGGTGCCGATCCGGTAGACGATCAGCGCGGCGAGGGTGAACCAGATGCGCTTCTTGAGCTCGGTCGCCTTGGAGAAGACGCCCAGATTGAGGTTTGCCGCGAGTTGTTCGGCAGCGGAGGCCATGGAACGTCCCTCGTCAGTCGCGTCTTATATTCGGAGTGAGGCGGGACCAACGCAAGGTTCGCGTCGTGAAACCCCCTATCAGGCCTCCGCCGCAGGCTCAGCCTTCGCCACGGTTGTGGTGACCGACCCGCCGGCCTTCTGGACCGCCTCGATCGCCGCAGCCGATGCGCCGGAGACGGTGATCGTGACCGCTCGGGTGATCTCGCCGTTCGCCAGCAGCCGCACCCCATCGAGCTTGCCGCGCACCAGTCCGGCGGCGCGCAGCGTCTCCTCGCCGATCGGCTGCCCGGCATCCAGCTTGCCAGCGGCGATCGCAGCCTCCAGCGCGCCGAGGTTCACCGGCGCGTATTCCTTGCGGAACGGGTTCCAGAAACCCCGCTTCGGCAGCCGCCGGTAGATTGGCATCTGGCCGCCTTCGAAGCCGTTCAGCGACACACCGGTGCGCGCCTTCTGCCCCTTCACCCCCTTGCCCGAGGTCTTGCCCTTGCCCGACCCGATGCCGCGCCCGAGCCGCTTCGACTTGAGACGCGCGCCGGCATTGTCGCGCAGTTCGTTCAGCTTCATGCGTGGCTCCGGGCGTCAGCCCGGCCCTCCTTGCCTGCCACCGGGCTCGACCCGATGGTCTTGGGCGGGCTGGACCCGCCCATCATGGCTGCTCCTCCACCTTGATCAGGTGGGCCACCTTGCGGATCATGCCGCGCACCGCAGGCGTGTCCTCCAGCTCCCGCGTGCGCCGCATCTTGTTCAGGCCGAGACCGATCAGCGTCTCCTTCTGCCCGGGCTTGCGCCCGGCCGGAGACCCGGTCTGCGTCACGCGCACCTTAGGCACTGGCCGTCTCCCCCGCTGCTGGGGGTGCCGCGGGGGCTGCATCGCGACGCCCGAACAGTTCGGAGACCTTCTTGCCGCGGCGGTTCGCCACCGAGCGCGGCGACGCGCAGCGCTCCAGCGCGGCGAACGTCGCCTTGACCATGTTGTGCGGGTTACGGCTGCCCAGCGACTTCGCCACCACGTCGCCCATGCCCAATGTCTCGAACACTGCCCGCAACGGACCGCCGGCAATGATGCCGGTGCCGGCGACGGCGGTGCGCAGCACGACCTTGCCGGCACCGTAGCGGCCCTCGATATCGTGGTGCAGCGTGCGGCCTTCCTTCATCGGCACGCGGATCATGCCGCGCTTGGCCCGCTCCGTCGCCTTGCGGATCGCCTCGGGCACTTCGCGCGCCTTGCCGGCGCCGTAGCCGACGCGGCCCTTCTGGTCGCCGACCACCACCAGCGCGGCGAACGCAAAGCGGCGACCGCCCTTCACCACCTTCGCCACGCGGTTGATGGTCACCAGCTTGTCGATCAGGCCGTCATCGGCGTCGCGGTCGCGATCCCGGTCGCGACCGCGACCGCCTTCTCTCGGTTCACGTGCCATGGATCAGTCCTTCAAAACGCCAGCCCGCCCTCGCGGGCGGCATCGGCCAGCGCCTTGACGCGGCCGTGGTACAGATAAGACCCGCGATCGAACACCACTTCCTTCACCCCGGCCGCCAGCGCGCGTTCCGCCACCAGCTTGCCCACCGCGGCGGCCGCGGCCTTGTCTGCGCCGGTGCGCAGGTCCGCGCGCAGCGTCTTGTCGAGCGACGACGCGGCCGCCAGCGTGCGCCCCGCGGCATCGTCGATCACCTGGGCATAGATATTCTTGCCCGAGCGGAACACCGACAGCCGCGGTCGTCCGACGGACTTGTGGCGCAACTGAAAGCGCAGGCGCTCACGCCGCCGCGACCGCAGATCCTGCAGCGTGCTCATGGGCGCGTACCTCCGGCGATGTGAAGGCACCGGCCGTTCCGCGTCAGGAACATCGTCACTTCTTCTTTCCTTCCTTCCGCCGGATCTGCTCGGTCGTGTAGCGGATGCCCTTGCCCTTGTACGGCTCCGGCCCGCGGAAACCGCGGATCTCCGCGGCGACCTGGCCGACGAGCCGCTTGTCCACGCCTTCCACCTTGATCGCGGTCGGGCGCTCGCAGGTGATCTTGATGCCCTCGGGAATCGGATACACCACCTGATGCGAATACCCGAGGCTCAGCTCGAGGTTCTTGCCCTGCACCGAAGCGCGATAACCGGTGCCGGTGATCTCCATCGACTTCGTGTAGCCGCTGGAGACGCCCTTCACCATGTTGGCGATCAGTGCGCGCGTGGTTCCCCACATGACACGCGCCTGGCGCGCCTCGCCGTGCGGGGCCACGGTGACCTTGCCGTCCTCCACCACCGCCTCGACGTGCTCGGTGAGCTGCAGCTTCAATTCGCCCAGTTGACCCTTGGCGGTCAGCAGCCGGCCGGCGATCGCCACCTGCACGCCCCGCGGGAGTTCCACCGGATACTTGCCGACGCGCGACATCGCACCCTCCGTCAGAATACGCGGCAGAGGACTTCGCCGCCGACATTGGCAGCGCGCGCCTCCGCGTCGCTCATCACGCCGCGCGGCGTGGACAGGATGGAGATGCCCAGGCCGGCATAGACCCGCGGCAGCTCCTTGATCTTCGAATAGACCCGCCGGCCCGGCTTGGAGATACGGGTGATCTCCTTGATCACCGGCTCGCCCTCGTTGTACTTCAGCTCGATGCGAAGCTGCGCGATGCCGGGCCGCAGCTCCTCGGCCGCGAAGCCGCGGATGAAGCCTTCGCGCCTCAGCACGTCGAGCACATTCGCCCGCAGCTTCGACGCCGGCGCCAGGCACATCGAATGACGCGCGCGCTGCGCATTGCGGATGCGTGTCAGCATATCGCCCAGGGGATCGGAATTCGACATCTGCCCGTTCCCTCTCTCTTACCAGCTCGCCTTGACCATGCCGGGGATCTGCCCGCTGTTGGCGAGATCGCGCAGCTTGATGCGGCACAGCCTGAACTTGCGGTAGTTGCCGCGCGAACGCCCCGTGAGCTCGCAGCGCAGCCGCACCCGCACCGGCGCGCCGTTGCGCGGCAACTGCGCCAGCTTCAGCGAGGCGTTGAAGCGATCCTCCACCGGCAGCGTGCGGTCCATGACGATCGCCTTCAGCGCGCCGCGCTTCGAGCGGTCACGCTTCGCCATGGATTCCCGCCTGGCGTTGCGGTTGACCTGCGAGGTCTTGGCCATCCCAAATTCCTCAGTTGGCGAACGGCAGATCAAAGGCCTTCAAGAGCGCCTTCGCTTCCGCGTCCGTCTTGGCCGTGGTGACGAACTGGATGTCCATCCCACGCACCGATTCCACCCGGTCGTAGTTGATCTCCGGGAAAACGATCTGTTCCTTCATCCCCATGGCGAAGTTGCCGCGCCCGTCGAAGCCCTTGCCGGCGATGCCGCGGAAGTCGCGCACGCGCGGCATGGCGATGGTGACCAGACGGTCCAGGAACTCGTACATGCGCGCCTTGCGCAACGTTACCTTGCAGCCGATCGGCAGCCCCTTGCGGATCTTGAATACGGCGATCGCCCTCTTCGCCAGCGTCTTCACCGGCTTCTGCCCGGCAATGGCGGTCAACTCGTCCACCGCCGCATCGAGCTTCTTCTGATCGCCGGTCGCCTCGCCGACGCCCATATTGATGACGATCTTCTCGAGCTTCGGCACCTGCATCGGGTTGCTGTAGCTGAACTCCTCCTGCAGCTTGGCACGCACCTCGTCGAGGTAGCGTCTGTGCAGCCGCGGCATCTCTTCGGGCGACGCTGCGACCGGCTCGGCATTGGCCGCCGCTTCCGCCGCCTTTGCCCGTTCCGCGCGCGCTTCAGCCTTGCCGCCCTTGATCGGCGGGCCGGCACCACGATTGCCGCCGCTCTTCGGCGCGCCCTTCGGTGGAGTCTTCGGTCGGTTCTTCGATCCGCTCATCGCCTGGCCCTCAGTTCTCGATCACTTCGCCAGTCACTTTAGCGACGCGCACCTTCCGCCCATCGTCCAGCACGCGGTAGCCGACCTTGGTCGGCTTCTCGGAGCGCGGGTCGACCAGCATCAGGTTCGACAGATGGATCGCCGCCTCCTGCTGGCGGATGCCGCCCGGCTCCTGCATGCCGCGCGGCTTGACGTGCCGCGTCGCCAGCGCCACGCCTTGCACCACCGCGCGATCGGCCTTCGGCATCACACGCAGCACCTCGCCGCGGCGGCCCTTGCTGACGCCCGTGATCACCACCACCGTGTCGCCCTTGCGGATGCGCGCGGCCATTACAGGACCTCCGGCGCCAGCGACATGATTTTGGTAAACTTCCGCGCGCGCAGCTCCCGCACCACCGGGCCGAAAATCCGCGTGCCGATCGGCTCGAGCTGCTTGTTGATCAGCACCGCCGCATTGCGGTCGAAGCGGATCGCGCTGCCGTCGCCGCGACGCACCGGGAAGGCGGTGCGCACGATCACCGCCTGGTGCACGTCGCCCTTCTTCACCTTGCCGCGCGGAATCGCCTCCTTGATCGACACCACGATGATGTCGCCCACCGAGGCGGTCTTGCGCTTCGATCCGCCGAGTACCTTGATGCACTGCACACGGCGTGCACCGGAGTTGTCGGCGACTTCCAGGTTGGTCTCGACCGAGATCATGCCGCCGCTCCCTCCGCGTTCGCCGCAAGCGCCTCGCCGTTGCGTTCAACCACCAGCCAGGTCTTGCGCTTGCTGATCGGGCGGCATTCTTCGATGCGCACCGTGTCGCCCACCTTGCACAGGTTCGCTTCGTCATGCGCCGCATACTTCTTCGAGCGGCGGATGAACTTCTTGTACAGCGGATGCATGACGCGGCGATCGACCAGGACCGTGACGGTCTTGTCCATCTTGTCGCTGGTCACCCGCCCGCTCAGGACGCGCTTTGGCATTTCGCGCCGGTCTCCTTACGACTTCGCCGCGGAGTGTTGTTTCTCCGCCATGATGGTCTTCACCGGAAGCTTGGCCGCGCCGAGGCGCAGCGCTTCACGGGCCACGTCGTCCGGCACGCCGTCGATCTCGAACATGATCCGCCCCGGTGCCACGCGGCACACCCAGAACTCCGGCGA
>JANWJK010000188.1 GCA_025452005.1 Acetobacteraceae bacterium
ATCCTCCCTCGCCTCATCCTCGTTCGCCTCATCCCTGTTCGCCCCCTCCTTGCTCGCCTCATCCTCCCTCGCCTCATCCTCCCTCGCCTCACCCTCGCTCGCCTCATCCTCGCTCGCCTCATCCACGCTCCCGTCCCCCTCGCTCCCCTCCCCCTCATTCGCTCCACCGTCCCTCCCATGACTGAGACCCGCTTCTGGCTGATCCGCCACGCCATCGTCGATGAGAACGCGCGCGCCATGCTGTATGGCGTGATGGACGTGCCGCTGTGCGAGACCAGCCTGCTCGAGCAGGCGCCGATGTACCGCGCGCTGGCCGCCCGCCTGCCCCGGCCGGCCGCGTGGAAGATCACCCCGCTGTCGCGGACGCGCCGCACTGCCGAGGCGATCGTCGGCGCCGGCTATCCCGCGATACAGCCGGAACTCGAACCGGACCTGATCGAGCAGAGCCTCGGCGAATGGCAGGGCCTGCCGCACGCCGAACTGCCGGCACGGCTGACCCTGCCGAAACACGCCTTCTGGCCGCTCGCCGGCCACGAGCGCCCGCCGGGCGGCGAGACCATGGCCGAGGTCATCGAACGGGTCGGCAGCGCACTCGAACGGCTGGCCGTGCGGCATCCCGAGGAGGACGTGGTGATCGTCAGCCACGGCGGGACGATCCGCGCCGCGGTGGCCTACTGCCTGCGGATCGGCCCCGACAACGCGCTGCACCTGACCGTGCAGAACCTGTCCCTGACCCGCCTGGAGCGTAGCCCGGAGGGGTGGCGGGTGGTGTGCGTCAATGAGTTGCCGGGATATTGAGACAAATTACTTGAACCACCGATCATAATCCCGCCCCGAATCCGCGCGAACGTAGTATGAAGTCTGCGAATCGGGCGCTCCTGCGTCCCGAGTTTGGGGAGACGAGCATGATCCGTATCCTTCTCGCCGCAACAGCCCTGGCCGCCCTGCCCTGGCTCGCGCCGCGCCCGGCACATGCGCAGAGCGACGAACAGACGCTGGTGGATCGCGCCACGCTGGCCGTCCAGGACATGATCAGCCAGAACCTGACGGACGACCCGCGGAAGGCGCTGGGGCGCGCCCGTGCGGTGATGATCTGCCCGCGCGTGTTCAAGGCTGGCTTCATCTTCGGCGGCGAGGGCGGCGCCTGCGTGCTGCTCGCACGCGCCGGCAACGGCACCTGGTCCTATCCGGCGTTCTACGGCATGGGCAGCGGCAGCGTCGGCTTCCAGATCGGCATCCAGGACGCCCAGTTCGTCATGATGATCATGACCGAGAAAGGGCTGCGCGCGATCCTGGACAGCCAGTTCAAGCTCGGTGCCGATGCCTCGCTCGCCATCGCGACGATCGGCGCGGGCATCCAGGGATCGACCACGGGGGCGTTCGGCGCCGACATCGTCGCCTTCTCGCAGACGCGTGGACTGTACGGCGGCGTCTCGATCGAAGGCAGCCTGATGGGCCAGCGCAGCGAGTGGAACCGCACCTACTACGGCCGTGACCTGGGGACGCGGCAGATCGTCATCGACATGCAGGCTGCCAATCCCGGCGCCGATCCGCTGCGGGATGTGCTGACCCGCTACGGCACCGCCGAGCAGAAGCAGGCCGCGGTGCCGCCGTCGGACTACCAGCCGCCGCCGCCCGCCGCCAACGCGCCGACGGCACCGACGGCGCCGACCCAGTTGCAGCCGCCGCGTGGCGCGGTGCAGCAGCAGAGCCTGCCGCCGCCGCGGTAAAGCCCCGGATTTCGCCGGTCCGAATTCCCTGTCGCTTTTGCTGTCGGCAGTTGTGAGCATGGTCACAACGGCCGCTTCCCGGTTGTGGTGAGATGCCGGGAAGCAGCACTAGGAGGCGCAGATGGCGGACTCCGACATCCTTGGCACGCAGGACATGCTGTGCCGGGAGCTTGACGAAATAGAGCGCCGGCGTGCCCGTCGCTCCAGTGCCCCTGCCCCCGTGCACGACGATTTCGAGATGCCGCAGCAGCGCGCGCAGCGGTTGGACCTCAGTGCATTGTGCCTGTCCGGCGGCGGCATCCGCAGCGCCGCGTTCTGCCTTGGCGTGCTCCAGGCATTGGCCGGCAAGGGCATGCTGCGGCAGTTCGACTACCTCTCCACCGTCTCCGGGGGCGGCTTCATCGGCGGCTGGCTCCAGGTCCTGATCCGCGAGCAGGGCGGCGTCGGCAGTGCCGAGGACGCCATCAAGCGACCGCGTCCGGCCGTCGTGCGGCGATTGCGCGCCTACACCAATTACCTGACGCCGCAGACCGGTCCGCTGTCCACCGACACGTGGGCGGCGATCGTCCTCTACCTGCGGAACCTGCTGATCAACTGGGCGGTGTTCGCGCCTCTGTTCCTGCTGATCACGCTGATACCGATCTTCTATCGAACCGCGATCTGGGTGTGCAGCGACTTCGCGTGGATCAACCTGGCGCTGCTCGTCTGCGCCGGGCTGGCGCTGGTCGGCGGCGTGGTCCGGGCGTGCATGCTGCTGCCCAGCCATCGGGAACCGCGATCGCTCGACGACCCCACGCCGTCCTACGCATCCGCCAGCAACATCCGCTGGAGCATCGTCTATCCCGCTCTCGGCTGGACGCTTCTGATGCCATGGCTGCTGGACTTCGCCGAGGGACCGCTCGCCATCGATCTGAGCAAAGCGCCATGGCTTGCGCATCATGCCTTCTGGGTCATTCCCGTCACCTACCTTGTGCTGATGACCGTGGGCTATCGTCTGGCCTGGTGGTTGCAGTCGCACCGCGTCGATCCCGGCATCCAATTGTTCCGGGCGAATTTCCGCCGCTGGATCCTGGCGAGCCTCGGCGCCGCGATGCTGACCTGGTTCATGCTGAAGATCGCCGACTCAGCGCTGCCGCCGCCGGATCCGATCGACACGGCAACGGCTCTGACCGTGCTCGCACCGCTCGCCCTGGCAGTCGTGCACGTGCTCCAGACTTCGCTCTATGTCGCGCTCCGGCGCGAGACTGAGCTTGCCGATCTCGATCGCGAGTGGCTCGGGCGGGTCAACGCGATGATCCTGCGGCTTGCCGTCGGCTGGACCGTTTTCGCCCTCGGCTGCCTGATCCTGCCCCTGCTCGTCAGCCTGGTTCAGGCAGGCCAATGGAGCGGCGGCGGCATTTCCACCATGGGCGCATTGACCATGTTGATCGGTGGGCTCGCCGCCTGGCTCGGCAAGATCTGGCCATCGGTCGAAGCGCTCGCCGACAAGCCGGTAATCCGCGATCGCGTACGGGCGTATCTGCCCTCGGCCCTGGGCGTGCTGTTCGCCGCCTGCCTGCTCGTCGTGTTCGGCGGCGTGGTGAATTTCGTGCTGGCGCAGTTGCAGCTCGGCGTAGGCGCGGTACTGCGGCTCGGCGATGTGACGGATCAGCCCAAGTGGCTGCCGCTGATCCTCCAGGCGCTGGTCGGCACGACGCTCTTCATCGGCGTGATGACGTTCCAGCACGTCAACGTCAACCGGTTCTCGATGCATGCCGTCTACCGCAACCGGCTGACCCGTGCCTTCCTTGGGTCGGCACGCAACGATCGCAAGCAGGATCCGTTCACCGGCTTCGATCCGCGCGACAACACGCCGCTGTCGTCGTTGGCAGCGACGGGAAACAGCCTGTTCCCGGTGATCAACATCACGTTGAACATCACCGCGGGCAACAACACGGCCTGGGCCGAGCGGCAGGCGGCTTCGTTCACCGCGACGCCGCTCGCGTGCGGCTCGGCTGCCCTGCGTCATCCAAAGCAGGACCCGGCCGACATCGACCCTGATGGCGCCTTCGTTCCCACGAACCGCTTCGCCGGCCTCGAGACGCTCAAGGACCGTCCGACGAAGGCAACCGAGTCCGGTCCCGGTCTCGGCAGTGCGCTGACCGTCTCGGGCGCTGCCGTCAGTCCGAGCTGGGGCTATCATTCCTCGCGCATAACCGCCTTCCTCATGACCCTGTTCAACGTGCGGCTGGGCATCTGGCTGCCCAACCCCTCGAAGGCGACCGCGGACGAACTCCGCCTTGCGCGGCCGCGCAACTCGCTCACCGCGCTGATGAACGAGATGCTGGGCGAGACCACCGACGACAGCCAGGCGATCTATCTCTCGGATGGCGGACACTTCGAGAACCTCGGGCTGTACGAGATGTTCCGCCGCCGGTGCAGCTCGATCCTAGTCGTGGATGCCGGCGCGGACGAGGCGTGCTCGCTGTTCGACCTCGGCAACGCGATCCGCAAGGCCGAGATCGATCTCGGCATCAGCGTGACGATGGTGGAGCCGATGCGCGTCTATGCCCGCACCCGGCTCGAAGCGGAGAGCGATCTGATGGAGGGCGCGCTCGGTTTCGCCTGCGGCGACATCGACTATGGCGGCGGGCATTCCGGGCGCCTGCTCTACGTCAAGCCGAGCTTCCTGGCGAAGATCCCTGCCGACGTGCGCTCGTACGGTGCCGTGCACAAGCTGTTTCCGCATGAGTCCACGCTCGATCAATGGTTCAGCGAGAGCCAGTTCGAGAGCTACCGCATGCTCGGGCGCTATCAGATGACGGAGCTGGTCAGGAACATCAAGGACGGCGACCTGCCGGCGATGCTTGCCGCGGCGCGCGAGGCGGTGCTGCGGCGGGCGCCGCCGATGGCTGCCGCCGGCATCGCGGCGACCGACGCGGTGATCGCCGGGCGCATCGGTCAACCGGCGAGCGGCACGGAAAGCGTCGCCGCCGAGTGATCCGGCCGGAACACTGGCCACCGGCCGGCGCCCCCGGTAATCTCCGGCGCATGGCTGCGCCCGCGCCGTTCTGGAAGACCAAGACCCTGGAGCAGATGTCCCACGAGGAGTGGGAATCGCTGTGCGACGGCTGCGGCCGCTGCTGCCTGCACAAGCTGCGCGACGACGACACCGGCGCGCTGTCGTTCACCAATGTCGCCTGCCGGCTGCTCGACCTGCACAGTTGCCAGTGCAGCGACTACACGCATCGCCGCCGGCGGGTGCCTGACTGCGTCGCGCTGACGCCGGCCGAAGTGCGCGCGATCGACTGGCTGCCGCCATCCTGCGCCTACCGCCGCCTCGCGGAGGGCAAGGACCTCGCGTGGTGGCATCCCCTGGTGTCGGGCGACCCCGCCACGGTGCACGAGGCCGGCATCTCGGTGCGCGACCGCGCGGTGAGCGAGCGCAAGGCCGGTCCGTTCGAACACCACATCGTCGACTGGCCCGGCCGCATGCCGCGCGGCAAACGTCTGCCATAGGAGAAAGCGTGATGATGAAGGATGCCCTGTTCGGTGGGGTGAACGCCGCTGTGCTGACGCCGATGCGCGCCGATCTGTCGGTCGATCTCGACCGCATGGCGTCGCATTGCCGCTGGCTTCTGGCGAACGGCTGCAACAATCTCGGCGTTCTCGGCACCACCGGCGAGGCGAACAGCATCGGCATCGGCGAGCGCCTCGACACGTTGGCTGGTCTGGTGGCACGCGGCATTCCTGCCGCGAAGATGATGCCCGGAACCGGCGTGGCCGCGCTCACCGATAGTGTGCTGCTGACCAGGCAGGCGGCCGAACTCGGCTGTCGCGGTGCGCTGCTGCTGCCGCCGTTCTATTACAAGAACCCGACCGAGGACGGACTGTTCGCGTATTTCTCCGAGGTGATCGACCGCGTCGGCAGCGACATCAAGTACTATCTCTACAATTTTCCGCAGCAGTCGGCGGTGCCCTTCAGCGTCGATCTGATCGGCCGTCTGCTGAAGGCATTTCCCGGCACGCTGAAGGGCGTGAAGGACAGCAGCGGCAACTACGACAACGGCCGCGCGTATGTCGAGAACTTCGCGCGCGACGGCTTCGAGGTCTATGCCGGCGACGACACGCTGTTGCGTCCGCTGCTGCTGCTCGGCAGCGCAGGCTGCATCACTGCCGCGGCAAACGTGAATTCGCCGATAGCGGCACAGGTGTATGCCAACTGGAACAACGACGCCGGCGCACGCATGCATGAAACGCTGAGCGCGACGCGCAAGGCGATCGTCGCGGCACCTGCGCCGATCCCCGCGCTGAAGGCATTGATGGCACGACACACCGGCGATGCCGCGTGGCATTGCATGCGTCCGCCGCATCTGAAACTGACCGGCGAACAGCAGGCAAAGCTGTTCGCGGCATTCGACGCGTGCGGTGTGGAGCTGGCCCAGGCGGCGTAGCCGACGCGGCAAGCGATCAGCCGAACGGTTGACGAATCGGCGCGATCTGCCCTTTGTGGGCAGAATGGAACTGCCGCGATCTGAAATGTTGACGCTTCCCAGGGGGCCGACACGCGTCGAATGGCGACGCAATCGTCGCGCGCGACGGGTCAGTCTGCGCATTGATCCCTGCGGTGGTGGCGTCGTCGTCACGTTGCCGATGCGCGCAGGTCGCGGTGCCGGCGTCGCACTGCTGATGAACCACGCGGAGTGGGTGGCGAACCGTTTGGCCGCACTGCCGGATGCATTGCCGTTCGCCGATGGTTCGCTGGTGCCGATCGGCGATGTACCGCACCGCATCCGTCATGTGCCGCAATCGCGCGGCGGTGCATGGTTGCAGGATGGCGAGCTGCATGTCACCGGGGCGCCGGAGTTTCTTGGCCGCCGCGTGACGGATTTCCTGCGCGCCGAGGCACTGCGGCGGCTGTCAGGATTGGTGGTTGCCAAGACTGCGACACTGGGCGTGCCGGCGCGGCGCATTGCGGTGAAGGACACGCGCAGCCGCTGGGGGAGTTGTGCATCCGACGGCTCGCTGGCGTTCAGTTGGCGGCTGGTGATGACGCCGGAGTTTGTGCAGGACTATGTCGCGGCGCACGAGGTCGCGCACCTCAAATACATGAACCACGGCAAACGGTTCTGGCACCTGGTCGACCGCCTGACGCCATACGCCGCGACGGCGATTCCATGGCTGCGCGCGGAAGGATTTCGTCTGCTTCGCGTCGGGTGACGCGGGACGCCATGCGCTGTATTGTGTCGGCGGAAACCATTCGCGCCCGGCACAAGAGGTACCATGGGAGGAACCACAACCGCTGTCCGCCCCGCTGCGCTGCGTGCCACGCACGGCGCCGGCTTCGGCACGACAGGCATGCAGCGCTGGCTCGACCGCCAGTTCACGCGCATCGCGGTACTGCCGACCACGGCGATGATGCTGCTGATCTTCGGTGTCCCGCTGGCGTTCTCGTTCTATCTCAGCTTCCAGGGCTGGTCGCCGGAACAGGCGCTGTTCGCCGGCACCTTCGCCGGTACCGCGAACTATGAGGATCTGCTCACCGATCCGCAGTTCCTGAAGAGCCTGTCGGTCACCTTCGTCTACACCGCGACCACCGTCGCCACCGAGCTTGCCTGCGGTCTCGGCATCGCACTGCTGCTGAACATCGACCTGCCGTGGATCGGCCTGTTCCGCACCGCACTGGTGGTGCCGATGATGATCACGCCGATCGTCGCCGCGCTGAGCTGGAAGCTGCTGCTCGACCCGGATCATAGCGTGGTGAACTACTGGATCGGCAGCCACATCGTCTGGCTGGGCCGGCCGGACACCGCACTGATCTCGGTGATGGTGGTGAACCTGTGGCAGAACGCACCCTATGTGGCGGTGCTGCTGCTCGCCGGGTTGCGCTCGCTGCCAAGCGAGCCGGTCGAGGCGGCATCGATCGACGGCGCGAGCCGCTTGCAGGTGTTCTGGCACATCACGCTGCCGCTGCTTAAGCCGTATATCCTTGTGGCGCTGCTGCTGCGCACGATCTTCGAGTTCCGCGCCTTCGACAATATCTATGTGATGACCAGCGGCGGGCCGGCCAACGCGACGATGTCGCTGTCGATGTTCACCTATCTGGCGTCGTTCGTGCGCTTCGATCTGAGTCTGGGTGCCGCGGCATCGTGGCTGATGCTGCTGATATGCCTCTTGCTCTGTCTGTTCTTCATCGCGGTGATTCGCCGGCGGGAGGCGAACTGATGAGCGCGCTCTCCGGCGTCGGGTCGCGGCGCAGCAAGCTGACTTTCGCGGTCTCGGTCTATCTCGGGCTGATCGCGATGACGGCGGTCTTCCTGTTCCCGCTACTCTGGGTCATCGGCCTGTCGCTGAAGACGCGGCTGCAGGTGTTCGCCATGCCGCCGCTGTTCGTCTGGTGGCCGACGCTGGAGAATTACATCGGCGTGCTCAGCCAGGCGGACTTCCTTCAGGCGTTCGTCAACAGCCTGGTGGTGTCGTCGGGCTCGGTGATCCTGTCGATCTGCGTCGGCGTTCCCGCGGCCTATGCGTTCGCCCGGTTTCCCTTCCGCGGCGGGTCGTTCCTGTTCTTCTCGCTGCTGGTCATGCGCATGCTGCCGCCGATCGCCGTCCTGGTGCCGATGTACATCCTGTTCAGCAGGCTCGGCCTTACCACGACGCGGCTGTCGGTGATCCTTGCGTACAGCACATTCAGCCTGCCGCTGGTGGTGTGGATCATGCGCGGCTTCTTCGAGGACCTTCCGCGCGAACTGGAGGAAAGCGCCTGGGTCGATGGCGCGTCGCGCTATGCCGCGTTCCGCCATGTGGTGCTGCCGCTGATCCGCCCGGGCCTCGTGGCGGCGAGCATTCTGTGTTTGCAGCTTGCGTGGAACGACTTCCTGTTCGCCGCCGTGCTGACCAACAACGCGACGCGCACGCTGCCCGTGTTGATGGCGGGATTCTCCGGCGGCGATACCGGCGTGGATTGGGGCGGCATGACGGCATCCGGCGCGCTGGTGATCCTGCCGGTGCTCATCTTCTCGTTTGCGGCGCAACGGCATCTGGTGGCCGGACTGTCGTCGGGTGCCGTGAAGGGATGAAGGGCGACCGGCGCGACGCGTTCGCAGCGGATGCCGCGCGGCCGGTCTGGCTGGACCTGACCCAGGAGCAATTGGACGACGCCTACAACCAGATCAAGTACGCGCCGAACATGCCGCAGATCCTGCGACGCTGCGCCAGCAACAGCGACATCGCCCGCCGCCGGCTGGGCGCGCCGCGCCGCATCGCCTACGGTCCGACGTCGGACGAGGCGCTGGATCTTTATGTCAGCGCCGCCGCCAACGCGCCGATTGCGGTCTTCCTGCACGGCGGCGGATGGCGGAGCGGTGCGGCCGCCAACTGGGGTTTTGCCGCCGAAATGTTCGTGCATGCCGGTGCGCATTGCGTCATGCCGGAGTTCGTCAACGTGGAAGCCACCGGCGGCGATCTGCGGCCGATGGTCGATCAGGTGCAGCGTGCCATCACCTGGGTGCATGGCAATGCCGCAAGCTTCGGCGGCGATCCGCGCCGCATCCATCTGTACGGCCATTCCTCGGGTGCCCATCTGGCAGGCGTCGCGATGACGACCGACTGGGCGGGGCGGTTCGGGCTGCCTGCCGATGTGATCAAGACCGGTCTGTTGTGCAGCGGCATGTACGACCTCAGGCCGGTGCGACTGTCGGCGCGCTCGCGCTACCTGCGCTTCACCGACGAGATCGAGCACGAGTTCAGTCCGCAGCGCCATCTCGAATCGTTCACGCGTCCGGTCGTGCTGGCCTATGGCACCGAGGAAACCCCCGAGTTCCAGCGTCAGAGCCGCGATTTTGCCGCGGCCCTGCGTGCGGCCGGCAGGCCGGTGGAACTGCTGGTCGGCCGGGACTACAATCATTTCGAAATAGCGGAGACGCTGGGATCGCCGCATGGGCTACTCGGCCGCGCCGCATTGGCGCAGATCGGCGCCCGATGAAACCCGGCTTGAACAGGAGAGTCGCATGACCGGACTGAAACGCCGCACCCTGCTGCAAGCCTCGGTGACCGTGGCGAGCGCGCTCGCCGCACCGCAGATCAAGGCACAGAGCAAGCCGGAGAAGCTGGTGTATGTCGGTGACAACGGCCCCTGGCACTATGCCATGGTCGAAGAGATCGCGCCGGCGTTCGAGAAGGCGACCGGCATCAAGATCGATTTCACCTTGCTGCCGACCGATCCCTGGCGTACGCGGCTGCGCACCGAACTCGGCGCCGGCAGCAGCGGCATCGACGTCGCGCAGTGGGGCGTCGGCATGGCCGGCTGGATCGCGCCTTTCATGGAGGATCACGAGCCGCTGCTGGCGCAGATCAAGTCGCGTCATGCCGATTTCGACTGGAGCGACTACCTCACCGGCACGAAGAAGGCGGGAACCTACGACGGCAAGCTGTGCGGCATTCCGTACCGCATCACCACCGGGATCTTCCACTACCAGCGGGCGCTGCTGGAACAGGCCGGCTTCGCCACGCCACCCGGCACGTGGGACGAACTGCTGAAGGTCGCCATCGCCGTGAACAAGCCACCCGATCGCTACGGGTTCGGCACCATGGGTTTGCAGGGAGCGGGGCTGTATTCCGGATATGCTCCATGGCTCTATTCCAACGGCGGTCGGTTGCTCGATTTCAAGACCGGCGAGATCTACATCAACGAACCCAAGGCTGTGGAAGCGCTGCAATTCTATGGCGATCTCAACGCCAAGTACAAAGTGGTTCCGCCGGAAGCCATGACCTGGGCGTTCGACGACATCGTCGCGGGCGGGCAGAGCGACCGCTACGCCATGACGCAGATGTTCGCCCCCTACGGCACGCTCATCAACGATCCCAAGATTTCCAAGACCGGCGGCAAATGGGCGTGGACAACTGTACAGGGTCCGCACTCGAAGGAAGAGGGGCGTACCTGGGTGGATGGCCATTTCCTCGGGGTGCCAAGATTCACCAAGAACAAGGAGTGGGCGCTGGAATTCATCGCGATGTGCTGCTCGCGCGAGTGGCAGAAGCGCGCGATGATCCGCGGCAACGCGCCGCCGCTGCGTTCTGTGCTGGAAGATCCCGAGATGGTCGAGCGTATCGGCTGGCCGCCCGTCGCCGCGCAGGCGATCGAAACCGGCTTCCCCACGCCGGGGCATCCTGTCTGGGACACCCTGGAGGTCCAGTTGCGCTCGGCCATTTCGCAGACATTGCATGGCCAGACGACGGCGAAGGTGGCGCTCGATCAAACAGCCACCGAATGGCAGCGCAGCCTGCGGCGCGCGGGGATCGGCCGAGGATGAGCGTCGGGCGGGTTGAAGGGATCGGCGGATAGCCCCCTCCCCGACCCTCCCCCGCTTTCGCGGGAGAGGGAGTTCAGCTTGGAGGGGTGCCGCAAGTTTGACACCGTAGAATCCACACCCGTACAGTCACGGCGATGACGAACACCATGACGATCGACTGCGACATCCATCCCGGCGTGCCCAATATCAAGGCGCTGCTGCCCTATATGGACGAATTCTGGCGCGAATCCTTTGTCGCGCGCGGGATCGATGGCTTCGACATGATGAGCTACCCGCTGGGTGCGCCGATCACTTGCCGGCCGGACTGGCGCGTGAAGGGCGAGCGCCCGGGTTCCAGCCTGCCGAACATGCAGCGCGACGCGCTCGATGCGTTCGGCATCAGCCTGGCGATCTGCAATCCGCTCACCGGCGGCCAGGTCGCAGTCAGCGAGACGATGGGTGCGGCGATCTGTTCCGCGGTGAACGACTGGATCATCGAGCACTGGCTGAACAAGGAGCCCCGCCTGCGCGCCTCGATCGTGGTTCCGGCGCAGGCGCCGCTGTTGGCGGCCGACGAGATCGAACGCCGCGCCGGCGACAAACGCTTCGTGCAGGTGTTGCTGCCTGCGGCATGCGAGATGATGCTGGGACGCAGCTACTACTGGCCGATCTACGCCGCCGCGGCGAAATACGACCTGCCGATCGGGCTGCATGCCGGCAGCATGTACCGCTACGCGCCGACTTCCGGCGGCTGGCCGTCGCACTATCTGCACGACTATGTCGCCAACTCGCAGTTGTTCGAGGATCAGCTGCTCAGCCTGATCTCGAACGGCGTGTTCAACCGCTGGCCCGACCTGCGCTTCGTGCTGATCGAATCGGGCGTGACCTGGCTGCCCGGCTTCATCTGGCGCGCGATCAAGACCTGGCGCGGCGTGCGCGCCGAGGTGCCGTGGGTGAAGCGCTCGCCGGCCGAGACGATCCGCGAAAACATTCGCCTGACCGTGCAACCGATCGACGCGCCGCGCGATACCGGCGTGGTGGAGCGCATCATCGAGCAGATCGACAGCGACCGCATGCTGCTGTTCGCCTCGGACTATCCGCACTGGCAGTTCGAGGGCGATGCGGTGCTGCCTGACGGACTGTCGCCTGCTCTGCTGCAACGGATTCGCGTGGACAATCCGCTGGAGACCTATCCTCGCCTGAAGGAGACCGTGCAATGAACGCGCCCGTCGATGTCGATGTGCGTCTCGGCATCATCGATTGCGACATCCATCCGTATATGAAGCCCGGCGCGCTGAACCAGTACCTGCCGGAGCGCTGGCGCGATCACGTGGTGCAATACGGCAAGTTCAACTGCGGCATCTACGCCGACCGTGGCACCTATCCACGCTTCTCACCGAACACGTCGCGGCGGGACTCCTGGCCGCCTGGCGGCGGACTGCCGGGCTCCGACGTGCCATTCATGCGCGAGCAGCTACTGGACGCCTACAACATCGCCTATGGCGTGCTGGAGCCGCTGCTTGGCGGCAACACCTCGCGCAACCTGGACGAGGCGGCGGCGCTGTGTACGGCGATGAACGACTGGCAGGCGCATGATTTCGTCGATCAGGAACCGCGGCTGCGCGCCTCGATCCTGGTGCCGCAGGACGACGCGGAGGCGTCGGTCAAGGAGATCGAGAAGCGCGCCGGCGACCCGCGGTTCGCACAGATCCAGTTGGGCTCGAAGACATCGGAGCCGTTGGGACGCCGGCGCTACTGGCCGATTTTTGCGGCGGCCCAGGCGAACGGGCTGTCGATCGGGCTGCATGTCGGCGGCACGCAGAACAGCGCGCCTTCCGCCAGCGGCTGGCCGCAATTCTACATCGAGGACCACCACATGCTGGTACACTCGATGCAGAACCAGGCGGCGAGCCTCATCCTGGAAGGCGTGTTCGAGGCGTTCCCCAGGCTGAAGGTCTGCATGATCGAGGGCGGCTTCGGCTGGGTGCCGTCGCTCGGCTGGCGGCTCGATGCGCACTGGGCGAAGATGCGCGACGAGGTGCCGCAGGTGAAGCGGCCGCCTTCGGAGTACATGCGGACCAACCTGTGGTACGCCACGCAGCCGGTCGAGGAACCGGAGAACCCCGACGATCTTCGTCAACTGTTCGACTGGATCGGCTGGGACCGGATGATCTACTCGTCCGACTATCCGCACTGGGATTTCGACGACCCGCACCTCGCGTTCCGCTTCCAGATGACGGAGCAGGAGAAGCGCATGCTGTTCCGCGACAATGCGCTGAACGTATATACGTTCAGGTAGACCGGATGCTGCCGTCACTGTTCATCAGCCACGGCTCGCCGATGCTCGCCATGCGCCCGTCGCCCGCGCGCGACTTCCTGGCCGGATTGGGATCACAGTTGCCGAGGCCGAAGGGGATCGTCGTTGCCTCCGGCCATTGGGAGACCGAGCGGCCGGTGGTCAGTGGCGTCGCGACCAACGACACGATCCACGATTTCTACGGCTTCCCGCCGGCACTTTACGCGATCCGCTATCCGGCACCGGGATCACCCGAGCTTGCCAAGCGGATCGCCGCCTTGCTGCGTCAGTCCGGCCTGACCGTCGAGGTCGATCACGGACGCGGCCTTGATCACGGCGCCTGGGTGCCCTTGTCGCTGATGTACCCCGGCCACGACATTCCGGTGCTGCAACTCGCGTTGCAGAGCCGGCTCGGTCCGCCGCACCACCTCCAGCTTGGCCGCGCCATTGCCGCACTGCGCGAGCAGGACGTGCTGGTGATCGGCTCGGGCAGCTTCACCCACAATCTCGCTCGACCGCGTGCACCCGATCAGAGCGCGCCGCCGCCGCCCGACATCGTCGCCTTCGCTGACTGGATGCATGCGTCGCTGACCGGGCAGCGGGTGGACGACCTGCTGGATTACCGCCGCAAGGCGCCGTACGCGGCCTTGCAGCATCCGTCCGAGGAGCACCTGTTACCGCTGTTCGTCGCCCTGGGTGCTGCGGGTGAAGCCGCGCACGCGACGCGGCTGCACGCCAGCACGACGTGGGGCACACTGCGCATGGACGCCTATCGCTTCGACGCCTGATGCGGTTGTTCCTGTACGGTACGCTGCTCGATGCCAGAACGTTGGCACTGCGCGGCGGGCAGCCCCTTCCGACGTCCCGCGCCATACCAGCGACACTACCCGGCTGGCGCCGCGTGGCGATGCCCGGCGGCCGCTATCCTACGCTCCGCCGCGGTCGGGCAGACTGCGTGCGCGGCGTGGCGGTAGACGTGGCGGCGGCCATCCTGGCGCGCCTTGCCGCATATGAAGGGCCACGCTATCGCCTCGTCGGGATGGTCGTTGCAACGAAGACCGGCCCAATTCGCGCCTGCGCCTGGATCGCGCCCGGCGGCACAAGTCGACCATGGAGTTGTCGGCGCTGCGCCAAGCGGCGAGACTGGCGCAGGAGTCCCGTGATGGAGTGAGCCATGTTGCAGCCGCCGCCCGCTCGTCCCGGCATGCGTGAGGACGAAGTCGATACGCCCGCGCTGCTGGTCGATCTCGACGCGTTCGAGGCCAACCTCGACCACATGGCGGAGTTGCTGGCGCCGACCAAGGCGAAGCTGCGAGCGCACGCCAAGACGCACAAATCGCCGGTGATCGCCAAGTTGCAGATGGCGCGCGGCGCGGTCGGCCAATGCGTGCAGAAGGTGGCGGAAGCCGAGGTCCTCGCGTGGGGCGGCATCCCGGACATCCTGGTGAGCAACGAGGTGGTGGGTGCCACGAAGCTGGCGCGGTTGGCGGCGCTCGCGCGCATCGCCAGGGTCGCTGTGTGTGCCGACGATGCGGCACAGGTGGCGGCGATCGAGGCGGCGGCGGCAGATGCGGGGGTAAGGCTGCCGGTGCTGGTAGAGATCGATGTCGGCGCCGGACGCTGCGGTGTCGCGCCCGGGCCGGATGCGGTGGAACTGGCGAAGCGCATCGCCGCGTCGAAGCACCTGATCTTCGGCGGGCTCCAGGCGTATCATGGCAGCGCGCAGCACCGGCGGACGGTGACGGAACGCCGCACGCTGATCGGCAACGCGGTCGATGCGTCGCGGCGTACGGTAGAGCAGTTGCGTCAGCAGGGGCTGGACTGCCCGATCGTGGGCGGCGCGGGGACCGGCACGTTCCAGATCGAGTCGGCGTCAGGCGTCTATAACGAGATCCAGGCCGGCAGCTATGTGTTCATGGACGCGGACTATGCGCGCAACCTGGACGAGGCGGGCGCGCCGATCGGCACGTTCCGCCATTCGCTGTTCGTGCTGGCGACCGTGATGAGCGTGCCGAACAAGAGCATCGCGGTGGTGGATGCGGGACACAAGGCCGTGGCCGTGGACAGCGGGATGCCGACAATCTGGCAGCGGCCGGACATCCGCTATGTCGGAGCCTCGGACGAGCATGGCAAAATAGAGGTCGGATCGGAGACGACGGCGCCGAAGCTTGGGGAGAAGCTGCGGCTGGTGCCGGGGCACTGCGATCCGACAGTGGACCGCTATGACTGGTATGTCGGCGTGCGGAACGGACGGGTCGAGTGCCTGTGGCCCATCGCGGCACGGGGCGGAATGCACTGAACCACTGTTATGCAGCGCGGATGCTTGTGATGAACCCGCGCGCGTCATCGGCAAGCCTGGACGAACTCTGCGACAACGTCGTTGCCGCGCCCAGCACATGGTCGGCAGCGGAGCCCGCATCCGATGCCGATCGGCTGACGCCGGCGATACGGGCACTCATCTCCCGCGTTGCCGAGGCAGCGCTCTGGACGCTGCGAGCGATCTCGTGTGTCGCGGCACCCTGCTCCTCCACGGCCGCGGCAATCGTCGTGGCGATGCCATCCGCTTCGGTGATCACCGAGACGATGCCCTCGATCGCGGCGACCGCATCCTTGGTCGCGGCCTGAATCTGGCTGATCTGCGCATCGATCTCCTCGGTCGCCCGGCCGGTCTGGTTGGCAAGGTTCTTGACCTCTGAGGCGACCACGGCAAAGCCCTTGCCGGCATCGCCCGCGCGGGCTGCCTCGATCGTCGCATTCAGCGCCAGCAGGTTGGGCTGGCTGGTGCACTTTGCGCATCTGATCGAGCCATCCCCATCTGTCTCACCATGTCCCCAAGTGACTGATACAACTTGGCTTAGTTGACAAGAGGCAGAGGCGGCCAGCTCGGTTTAGTCCCCGGTTGTCCCCAAATGTTCCGGGGTAATCCATGCCATTATGGGCAAAAATACTGGTAGCCACCGACCCTGTCCGGCTATGGTTGGGCCCTTCGCACCAGGACGCTTTCGATGCTCACGAACGCCCTTTCCGCCAAAGCCGTTGCCAGCCTGAAGCAGGGCAAGCACCGCGACGGCCAGGGTCTGCAGTTCGAGGTCAAGGGCGGCAGCCGCCGCTGGACCTTCAGCTACATGTTCGAGGGCCGCCAGCGCGAGCTTGCCATCGGCAAGTACCCTGCCATGTCGCTGGCGGACGCCCGAGCCAAGCGGGCTGAACTGAGAGAGGCAAAGGATCGAGGGCTGAACCCTAGGGCTGTTCTGGCCGGAGCCATTGTCCCGAACAGGACGGTCACCTTCCGCCACGACATGGACGCCTTCGTCGCCCACATGTGCGGGCAGTGGGTGCCCGCACATCTGAAGGTCTGGCGGCAGTCCGTGGAGCGGATTGCCGGTCCGCTGATGGACAGGCCAACGACGAGCCTGACGCAGGCCGACGTGGTGAACGTCATCAGACCCGTCTGGGAGACCATCAACGAGACCGCCCGGCGGGTGCTTGGGCGCATCGAGCAGACGATCGAGCACGCCATGGCGGTTGATACGGGCCGGTTCAGCGGCACCAACCCCTGCGCAAACGTCTTGCGGCTTCTGCCGCGAGTGTCAGCGCAGGTACGACCCAGACCAGCGATGCCGTGGCGGGATCTGCCTGGGTTCTTCGCCGAACTCCGTCAGCGCCCAGAGACGGCGGCACGGGCGCTAGAACTACTGCTGATTGCCTGTTGTCCTAGGACAGGCGAAGTCATCCCCGCGACTTGGGGCGAGATCGACGGCAACCGATGGAACAT
>JANWJK010000189.1 GCA_025452005.1 Acetobacteraceae bacterium
CACCTGTGCTGAGCGCAACGGCATAGCAATCGAACGCAATGGCATGATCACCCAGCGGCAGACGAGCCAACGCGAGCAAGCCGATACGGAGGTCAGCCAATTGCTGGCGATCGTGCGAGTGAGCACGATCACGCTCTTTGATGGTGTTGCGGTCGCGGATTTTAATGGGCTTCCCGCTTCCGCTTCCCGTTGGCTGGAGGGAGTGTGGGAAGCGGAAGCGGGAAGTGGCGGCGGCACGGTGCCGTGGTGCGACAGCGTTCGGGGACGCGGTGATTTCGAGAACTGTTTTGGCGTCGCGCGCGGCGCGGTGCTGTGAGCGCCGTGGTTCAGCGAACGGTGAGGCTGTAGCCGTTGGCGGATTTCGTGACGATGCCGGCGGCGGTCATCGCGGCGATGCGCTGATAGAGTGTTTTGGCGCGGACGCGGCAGGATGCGCGCAGCTCGGCGAAGGTTCGCGGTTGCTCGCCTTCCGCCAGGGCGGCAGCGATGCGCTGATCGATTGAAGTGGCCTGGACACGCGGCTCGATTTGGTGATCGGCGTCCGCAGGCTGCAAGGCAAGGGCGTTATCGCGCTGTGTGAGCGCGAGCGTGATGCTGGCGATGGCCGCGGCGGCGCGATGCTCGACGGTGAGCGCGATGCGATCGTCGGTGTCGCGACGGAGGTAGAGGTTGGAATCGCCCCAGGCGTGGAATTCGGACGAGCCGCGCAGGGCCTGGCCGGCACGGAGGGTTCCGGCGCCCTTCCTGGCGTGATGGACGACGGCGATGGCGACGGCATGGCGTCGTTGCAGTTCGCGCAGGAAGGCGAGCAGCGGTGCCACGTCGCCGCTGACATTCTCGTCGATGCGATGCAGGCGCACGAACGGATCGAGGATAAGGAATCTCGGCTTGAGGGTGGCGACGGTTTCCTCGAGACGAGCGCGGTCGGCCTCGAGATCAAGGCGCAGGCTGGGCGCGGTGACCACCTGGACGTCGAGTTCGGCGAGAGCGGTGCCGACAGCGGCACAGATACCCTCAAGGCGGCGGCGGACGATGTGCAGAGCGTCTTCGGCGGGATAGAGCAGGACACGGCCGGGACGGCTCACCGCGAAGCGCCGCAGACAGGGGACCCCGGCAGCGACAGCAACGGCCAGATCGAGGGCGAGGAAGGATTTGCAGCACTTGGGCTCGCCGCCGATGATGCCGACGGCCTCTTCCGACCATAGCCCGTCGACCAGCCAGCGCTGCTGCTCGGGGCAATCGGCGAGGCGCCAGGCCGGCTGAACCGGAAGCTGGCTCATCGCCGCCGTCGGATCGCCGCCTTGGTCTCGCTTGCCGTGGGCAAACCGCAGGTCTCGAAGAACAGCGTCTCGTCGATCTGTCGGGCGTCACGCTGTGCGGCGAGCTCAAGCAACTCGCCCGCCATGATCATGAGCGCCCGCAGATTGCCTTGAGCATGATCGCAGATGGTGGCGATCACCTCCGGGGTCATCAGGGTGGCGGCGCCGGCCTGCTGCAGAGCATGGCGCAGGCAGTCCTGGAGATCCTGCGGCAGTGCGCGATCGATCGGCAGGCGCACCCGCATGCGACTGGCGAGAGGCAGGCACTCATCGGTGCGCAAACGCTCGGCGAGCCGTCCGTCACCCGCCAGCACGATGGTCAGCAGGATTTGGGAGTCGAGATCCGCGGAGGTCAGCAGGCGCAGTTCGGCGAGCACGGCAGGCTGCATCTCCTGTGCCTCGTCGACCAGAAGCACCGGCCTGGTCAGGGTGCTTTGGATGTGAGCCTGCCAGCGTTGGCGCAGGATCTTGGCACCGCCGTAGCGGTTATGCGGGCGTAGCTCGACACCGAACAGTTCGCCCATCTCGCGATAAAAGTCGGCGATGTTGGCCTGTGGTCGACTAATCACGCCGACCGTCACGTCGCGCTGCGTCGCCAGCGATGCGGTGAGGATGCGCAAGGCGGCGGACTTGCCGCAGCCAGGTGCGCCGGTGACCAGGGCGAAGCCGCCGTCACCGGCGAGTTGCTGCACTCGCCAGCAGAACGATTGCAGACGCGTGGTAACATGCAACGCCTCGGTCGGCACATTGGGCGTGAACGGGTTCCATTTGAGGCCGTAGAGCGCGAGCATCTTGTTGTTCACGCGTCGTCTCCTTCGTCCTTGGGGAGGTAGGCAGGTGGCAATCCGGTGGCGACCTGCCGGTCGATCATTCTTTCCAGCAACGGTCCGATGCCGCGCCGCGGCGGCGGCGTGACAGGTTCGGCGGTGATCGGCTGCACGCCGCGGCGCAGGCCGGAGGCATTGGCGGCCTTATCCTGCGGGAACAGTCGGCACAGCACGGTGCCGGTGTGCGGATCAACGAGGTGGACTTGTGTGAGATCCCATGCCGCGAAGCGGACCTCCAGCAAAGAGAGATGCCGATAGCGGCTGGGAACTTCGAAGCGGCGACCTTCAATGACGGTGGTGACATCGCTCTTGCGCAAGGTACGCCGCTCGGTGCGGGTGAAGGCCAACCGCAGCGCGGCGGCATCCGGGCAGGGACGCGTCACCGCAGGACCAGCGAGGAAGCGTGCGAGCGGCGTGTCGTCGATCTCGCTGTGTCGCTTGCGGTTGTAGTCCTGCTCGACCCAGGCTTGCGTCGCCTCGTTGAGCCGGCCCAGGGTGAGATCGTCGATGCCCTCGAGCATGGCCATCAGTCGGCCCTCGACCGATCCCCAGAGAACCTCCTGCTTACCGTTCTGATAGGGCGAATACGGCAGCGTCGTTTGATGAAGAATGCCGAGCCTGGCGAGACCTTCGCTGATCTCGGCCGCCGTCATTGCGCTGCCGTTGTCGCTGATGGCAGCGCGCGGCAGGCCGCGCTTCTGCATCGCTTGCGACAGGCCGTGCGCGATGTTCGCAGCACTCTCCGCCAGATACCATTGCAGATGGCAGGCCAGCCGCGAGTGATCATCGAGCACGCCGAAGAGGATCGGCGTGCGCCATTCGCCGCGTGGCGTCAGCACCTTGCGCGAACCGTGGTGGCAATCCCAATGCCAAAGTCCGTTCACATACTCAGCCTCGAAGCCACGCACCTCTCGCGCCTCAAGCCGCGCCGCGGACGCCAGCGCGCCTTCGGTCTGGCGCGCGGTCGTGGCACGGCGCCTGGTCAGGCCGCTGGCGGCGAGGAACCGCCGAACCGTCGTGTAGGATGGCACCGGCCGTAACTCGGGGCGGGTCTCGGCCAGGGCGACCAGATTGTCGCGATGCAGTTGCGCACTCCAGCTTTTGTGGGCGCTGTATTGCTCCAGCAGCGCCTGGCGCAGCGCCTGGGTCATCGATGCCTGCGCGCCGGCATCGCCCCGCCGCTTGCGGCGCAGCACGCCGACCGGATCATGCCGTTCGTTACGGGCGCGGTAGAGCCATCGCTCGAGCGTGGAGACGCTGAAGCGGACCGGCGCGCCGGTGCTGGGGTGACGCCATTCGCGGGCCGCCAGTTGCTGCAACGCCGGGCGCAGCGCGCCCTTCGCCGGCGGCGCCGCCAGAAGCGCACCGATAATCGAGAACCGCAGCCGCGCCCAACGCTCATGCATCCGCGATCCGTCTCGCTCCGCCACGCCCGCCCCTCCGAAAATGCGCGAGGCGACGGTAAGCGCCCTCGCCGAGGGGCGGCGACGCGCATCCTCTGCGGGTCGCCGGCGCCCGTCAGAAAGCGCGCATCGCCGATGCGCCGCCAGTCAGCGGCCCGAGGAAGCGCAGCAAGGCGATGAGCTGCTCGCGCACGTCGCCGGCAAAGCGGTTGAGCAGTGAGGCCGGCAGGGCCGTGATGTCGATCGGCGGCACCACCGCGGCCATCGCGACCGGTGCGAAGGGGCTGTCGGTGAAGGCGGACCGCCACCAGGCGCGCCAGCGCGCCAGTGTCCGCCTATCAAGTCCGGGCACGACCGACAGACGCGCCAGGCGGGACGGCGTGGTGCCGAGCTGCATCGCCGAGATCAACGTCACCACGGTGGCGAGATAGACGTGCCGGCCCAGAAAGCGCAGCGACGGCGGGGTAGCGCGCGTGCGGCAGCCATCCACCGCACAGCAGAAACTGAAACGCTCAGCGTATTCCTGGCCGAGCCCAGCCGGACCGCCGCGCGGCTTGCGGTCATACGAACCGGAATGCAGCGCGCCACCGCAGAGCCGGCACCGTGCCGCTCGGGCGGAGGCCGCGAGGTCGCGGTCGAAGGCGAGCAGCTGCTCATGGAACTTGGCGTCGGCCAGCACGGCTTGGTACACTGGGTCCGTCCTTTGAAATGACGTTGGCGAGATGGCCAAAATCGGACGGAATGATCCCTGCGCCTGCGGGAGCGGCAAGAAATACAAGACGTGCTGCATGGCCAGGGACGAGGCAGCCGCCCCTGCCGTTCAGCCGGCCGCGGTGCCGGCGCGCCGGCCGTCCCGGGCCAACTATTTCCAGGAACACGACGAACGCGACGAACTGACCGAGGCATCCAACGCCGTGGTAGACATGGTCCAGGCCGGCAATCTCGATGCCGCCGAACAGGCCGCCCACGACCTGCTCGCGCGCTTCCCCGATGTCCATGACGGCTACGACCGCCTCGGCATGGTCTGCGAAGCCCGCGGCGATCATCGCCGGGCCGCCGACTACTACCGCAAAGCCATCACCGTCATCCGCGACCACCCCGACAACTACGATCCCGCGTTCGAAACCGTCTTCCAAAAGCTCGTCGACCGGCTCGAAGCCTAGGCGAACGCCGCCACCCGCTGAGCCTGCCAACCCGCCCGCTGCTCCAGCCTCGCCGGGTGCTCGGCGGCGTCAAGGCATCCACGCCTGCGGCGCGGAGCCTCCTTGACCCCGCCTGCGCTCCCGGCGGTCATGTCCGCAGGTCGGCGCCGAGGAATGGTCCTTCAGTCTCACCAAGGAATACTTTCGAAAAGACGCGTTGAGCACGTTCGGCGAGGGCGCCGCGCGCCGGCACCTCAAATTCCGTGGTCAAAAACCGCCGAAAACACGTCGCTTTGCGCGCTCATGCTCACGCGACAGGTGGTGGCCCGGCTGCGAGCGATTACTCCGGCGATCGTGCCAAAGACAACTAATTATCGTGACCCGAAACAGCGAGAGATGTTTTTGTCCGGGCTACGTTTGGCGGCCAGCGAAGCCGAGTGAGGGTCAGCCGGACTCCGCGAATGTCATAGGCTCTTAGTTGAAACGTTCGCAATCGCCGGGATCGGCAGGAATACCCGAAACAGCGGGCTGATTGGACGGCGCTGTCAAATCGGATTCGCATCAGCCAGAGTTGATATACCACAATTCCTTGTGGCCCGTAGCTTGACAATCGCTTTTGACGCATAGCAGCTTCTTAATGAACAGCGGTCCGCACTTGGCAGGCTTGCCATTGGGCGCGGTGCGACAGAAACGCCGCTCCAGAAAATGCTGTATTCTGTTCAGAGCTTTCGACGCCGCGATCCGGAGGCGAGCCAAAGGGAGGGAAATATGCAGTTCCAAAGCTGTGCGGTTGCGGCTCTCGTGTTGGTCTGCACGGCCGGACCTTCGTTCGGAGATCAAGCGACCCCAGCGAAAGGCTTTTACTCGTTTGGTTCTGACCAGACGATCGCCGATGTCAGTAAGCTGGAGTGGGCGCCGCTCAAACTGGAGGGCTTACCGGAGGGAATTGAGATCGCAACGCTTCGAGGCGACCTCGCCAAAGGCGGCGGAGAAATCCTTTTGCGAACTCCGCCAAGATACGTCGTACCAAATCATAGCCATACCAGCGATGAATTATACCTCTGGCTAAAGGGATCGTTCATCTATATTGCTGCGGACGGAACGAGGCAGCAGATGAGTGCGCCAGCCTATATCAGCCTTCCAGGACAAACACCGCACGGATTGGAATGCGGTAGCGAGCAGTGTGTGTTTTACCTGCGGTATGGCCGTCCGTTCGATCTTCAGGTACATTCGATGCCATCAGCAAAATAGCACATATCTTGCGGGGGAAGCCGCAAGCGATGACCGGCCACTAGCTGGCATCCTGGCCAGGATGTCGGATCGAATCGCAGGTAGGAACCAAAATGAGGTTCGCGACTTCTACTCCGTCGCAGAAATCTGGCAGGGATCGCCGCATCAAGTACCGGATAGGGGGGTCTCGTGCCAGCGTCCGGCCCGTTCGACCTGACCGGAAACTCTCCAGATCGGCGGAAGCTGAACGCCGTGCTCCACATGGACATGG
>JANWJK010000190.1 GCA_025452005.1 Acetobacteraceae bacterium
TCCGCCGGATTGCCCGGCGCCTCTGGTTCGGGCGTGAAAACCACCTGGACCGCCTTCGTGTAGTCGAAATAAGCCACCGGATCAGCCGGCTGCATCAACCCGAGTGCGATGCCGATGCGGTACACCGCCCGATCCAGCGCCCTGGCGCTGAGCACGTTCGCGAGATAGTCCAGGTCGCTGCCGTACAGCCAGAACGGGAACGGATACACGAGCGGCGGATCGGGATTGGACCAGCACCACGACGGATCGGTGACGATGACGAACGCATCGTATGCAGGATGATGCGAGATGACCCATCGCATGATCGTCAACTGCTCGCGCGGCGCCGCTCCGGCTATCGCAAGCTGGTTGAAGCGGAAACCGGTTTCCCGTTGCAACCGATACGGATCGAGCAACTGTCCGGTCGAATTGCCGATGACGCTGGCATTGAAGCGCGGATCGCGTCCATGGCTGGCGGCGGCGGTCTTCAGGGTGTGATCCCCGGTACCGGTGATCGGGAAACCCGGGAAGCGCCCGGTGTCGTAGGGATCGATGAGTATCAGCAATATATAGAGCAGCGCGCCGGCACCCGCGAACGTGCCGCAGAAGACGGTGAGCCAGCGCCGCCACGACGGCCCGGCGTCCGCCTGCCTGTCAGAACCGGAAATAGATGAACTCATAAGACTCGTTGCCGCCGATCTGGATGAGGAGGGCGACGCCGATCAGGCCCAACACTGCCGGGACCCATGCCACCGGGCGCAATGTCATGCGGGCACACAGATCCTGCGTCGCCGGCAGCGCGACCGAGAGCAGCATCCCGACGCCCACGATCCAGGCCTTGCTCAGCATCCGGCCATCCGGCAACGTGACGAGGCCGGAATAGACGTCCCAGGCGGCCTCCAGCGACGCGGTGCGGAAGATCACGCAGCTCAGCAGGAAGAACGCTATCGTGGCGGCCCAGCCCGCAACATCCGGCAGCTTGGGAAAAGCGCGGCGCCAGCCGAGGGCGAACACGATGGCGGCGCCTTGCAATGTGCCCCATAGCACGAAATTCCATCCGGCGCCGTGCCAGAGGCCGCACAGCGCCATGGTCAGCATGATCGCCAGGACATACTGCGCCACCGTATGCCTGCGCCCGGCGATTCGCATATCCGCGAGCGGCATGAACACGTAGTCACGCAGAAAGCGCGACAGCGTCATGTGCCAGCGCTGCCAGAAGACCAGGATGCTGGTGGCGCGGAACGGCGCATTGAAGTTGTACGGCAACTGGATGCCGAACAGCAGCGCCACGCCGATCGCGATATCGGAATAGCCGGCGAAGTCGAAGAAGATCTGGAATCCGAAGCCGAGAGCGAGCCAGGCGGATCCATCCCGCAACGGGGCTGTCGCGGCGGCCTGATAGATCGGATCGAGGATGTGTCCGATCGGATCGCCCAGCAGAACCTTCTCGATCAGACCGATGATGATGAAGGTGATGCCGCGTGCGCAGCGCTGCTCCCACCCGGCCTCCAGCGCATCACGCCCGAACTGCCTCCCGACCTCCGACCAGCGCGCGAGCGGGCCGGCCACCGCCTGCGGGAAGAAGCTGATGTAGAGGGCATAGCGGTCGAGCGTCGTGGGCTCGGCGCGGCCTCGGCGCAGGTCTACCAAGTACATGATATGGTGGAAGGTGAAGAAGCTGATGCCGAGCGGCAGCACGATGTCCAGGCGGCCGATGTGAGTGTCGAAAAGCGCCGCCACGCTGCCGGTGAAGAAGTTGGCGTATTTGAACAGTCCCAGCACCGCGAGGTTCAGCACGATGGCCATCGTGATGACCGCGTTGTTGCGCGTCGCTGCGAACCAACGCGCCGCCAACCAGTTCACCAGGATGGAGCCCGCCAGCAGCAGAACGAACGACGGGTTCCAATAGCCGTAGAACAGCAGCGAGAACAGCAGCAGGCATGGAATCCGCAGCCGCGGACGGCGATCGATCATCGCAAACACGATGACGGCGGCAGGAAGGAATGCGAGCAGGAACGAATAGCTGTTGAAAAGCATCCCGACCCGGTCTGATCCTTCCCTCGGTCAGCGGGTACAATATGTGTCGGGTCGTCGCAAGCCCGCGTCGCCGCTCAAAGCAGGTTCACCTTGCCTGTGGCGATGTCATAGACTCCGCCGGCCAGCTTCACGTTGCCGTGGGCGATCTCATCGGCCAGCAACGGCTGAGCCGCGGTGACCGCCTGCATGGTCCGCCGCACGTTCTCGGCTATGGCGGCGTCCAGCAGGTTCGCCGGGTTTGCGCCCCGCGCCGCGAGCACGGCGGGCTTCAGCCGGTCGATCAGCTCCGGCAGGTGGCCGGGCAGCGTGGTGTTGTCCTGCACCACCTTGATCGCTGCCTCGACCGCGCCGCAGCCGCTGTGCCCCAGCACGAATACCAACGGCGAACCAAGGAACCGAGCGGCATATTCCAGGCTGGCCAGGCCCTCGTCCAGCAGGACATTGCCCGCCACGCGCACGACGAACAGATCGCCCGGTCCCTGGTCGAACACGAACTCGGGGCCGACCCGCGCGTCCGAGCAGCTCAGCACGGAGGCGATCGGTCGGTGCGTGGCAACCCGCGCGGCGCGGCCCACGGCGAAGTCGCGTGCGTGCGAGTGATTGGCGCGGTAGCGCGCGTTGCCTTCCATCATCAGGCGCAGGGACTGATCGCCGGTGATGCTTGCGGACGGAGCTGGACCGGCGGCGGCGACCAGCGTGGCGGACAATGCGCCCAGCAGACCGCGGCGCGACAAACCGACATGACACTCACACATTGCCGGCAACTCCTTGCAGCGCCGCGAGCACATCCGGCGGACGGGGGATCGGCGCGACTGCCCCGTAGCCGGTACATTTCAATGCGGCGGCGACATTGGCGTAGCGCGCCGCCTGCTCGGGAGTATCGCCCGCGAGCATGCGTGCCAGGAAGCTGCCACAGAATGCGTCGCCGGCGCCGGTGGCGTCGACAACCTGCACCGCGTGTCTCGGAATGCGCACGCGATGCGCCGGTGTCGCCAGATATGCGCCGGACTCGCCCATCTTCAGCACGACCACCTTCGGCCCCAGTCGCAGATAGAAGTCCAGCATCGCGCCAGGGTCGGTGAGGCCGGTCAGTATCCGCACGTCCTCGATGCCCGGCAGCGCATAGTCGGTATCGGCCATCGCTGCGTGCATCACCGCGGCGGCGCGCGCCGGCGGCCACAGGCGCGGCCGGTAGTTGGTGTCATAGGCGACCTTCACGCCGTTGCTTCGCGCGATGTCGATCGCCTCGAACACCGCATCCGCGGCGGTCGTGGAGATGCCCTGGCTGATGCCGGACACATAGAACATCCGCGCGCCGGCGATCGCTGCCCGTGGCAGATCAGCGGGCGTATACATCGAGGCGGCGGAATTGGCTCGGTAGTGCAGGAAGTGATGGCCCCTGTCGTCATGCGTGACAAAATACACGCCGGTGAGCCAGCGGTCGGTGCGGATCACGGTCGACGCATCGACACCTTCGCGCGCCCATAACGCCAGGAAACTGTCGCCTGGCATGTCATTGCCAAGTGCGGTGATGTAGCCAACGTGTGCGCCCTGCCGTGCCGCGGCGATCGCCGCGTTCGAGGTGTCGCCGCCATGGCCTTCCAGGTAATGCCGTGTGCCATCAGGCTGTATCGGAAGCTGGTTGAACTCCAGCATGGGCTCGCCCATGCACAGCAGGTCCACAGTCATGGCACCGCCATCACCTGATGAGCGGCGGCCTCGATCGCGGCGCGGTCGCCGGCGGCGATGCGCTTCTCGTCGACCAGCGCGCCACCCATTCCGACGAATGCCGCGCCGGCCGCGAGATAGGCCGCGACATTGCCTGGCTCGACGCCGCCCGTAGGGCAGAACGCGACGTCGGGCAGCACGCTGTGCAAGGCGCGGATATGCGCCGGTCCGCCGGCCGAGGCGGCGGGGAACACCTTCACCGCATCGGCGCCGGCGGCCAGCGCCGCGCGCACCTCGGTCGGCGTGAGAGTGCCAAGCATCAGCACGGCATCGGCCGACCGGCATGGCGCGGCGAGCGAGGCGTCGACCCAGGGTGCCACGATGAATCGCGCGCCGGCGGCGAGCAAGGTCTCGGCGGTGGCGCGATCCGGCACGGTACCGGCGCCGACAAGGATCGCAGGGTCCGCCGCCAGTTCGCGGATCAGCGAGGGCGCGTCGGGGATCGTCATGGTGATCTCGAAGATGCGCAGTCCCGCGTCACGCAGCCACTGCACCGCACTGGCTGCGTGACGCGTCTCGCGCGTGCGCACGACGGGCACCACGCGTGCGGTCCGCAACGCCTGCAGCAACGGATGCGGCATGCCTTCCTCCTCGAGTGCTGGCATTCTATCACCGGATCGGGCGCGACGCGCCAAGCCCTCAGGCGGTGCTCGCCACAAGACGGACACAGCCAAGACTCCCTTCCTCGAAGAGGGGGGCCACTACCACATAGAAATTCTCCATTACATCGTACGCGTTCTTGCCGAGATCTCGTATGTGCCTGTCCGAGTCCTTTTGCCACGCGGCCAAACGTGCAGCCACGAAAGGCCTGGTTGCGTCGGTCAAATCGGTCGCGTCGATCTGGACGAAGCCGTTCCCGCGCAAATCCGTTGCAAAATCTGGCAGGCTGGTCACGGAGTTGCCGATCAGGACAGTGCGCACGTCGACCAGATCCCTCTCGGAGAACGGCGCGCGCATATAGAGATCTTCGATGTAGCATCGGCCGCCATGTCGCAAGGCTTTGGCGAGCCTGGCAAAAAGCCGCGGCCGCAGCGGGATATGATGGATCGTCAACCAGGTGACCACCGCGTCGAATACACCATCTGCGATGGGATAAGTAAGCGCGTCGCCACAGATATGAGAGACGCGGCCGGATAGACCGCAGCGAGCCGTGAGGTCGCTGCCGATCTTGTGCAGCTCAGGTTGCAACTCGAGTGCTGTCACATGGCAGCCTGCCGTGTAAGCCAGAAAGCGCGCTGGTCCGCCAAGTCCAGACCCGACATCGAGCACACTATTCGAGGATCGCAGGCCCAGATGCTCCACCGCGCTGCGCACTGCGTCGGTCCCGCCATAATGCCACTGGTCCAGAGGGAACAGTTGCTCGGGCCTTACCGGATCGGCCGGACCGATACCGAGGGCGGCCAGCCCGCGTTCGATCCGATCGAGGTGCGTATAGAGCGGCATCGACCCGATCGGCGGGCTACCGGACATCGTCGATCTCCATCGTTTTTGCGGCGGCGGTCATAGCGGAGAGCGAGCGTCGTTGCAGACCAGTCGCATCGAAATTCTCAGCATCGAGCCAGGTTGTGATCGCGATGCGAACAGCCGGCCATTCGGTGTCAAGGATCGAGTACCAGGCGGTATCACGGTTCCGCCCTTTGACAATCATGTGGTTGAACCAGATGCCCTCGAACCGATAGCCCAGCCGCCGGGCGGCTGCCCGACTCTTTTCGTTGAGCGCATTGCAGCGCCATTGCATCCGGCGGTAGCCAAGGTCATCCATCGCGTAGGAGAGCATCAGGAACAGCGCTTCGGTGGCACCTCTGCTGCGTGCGAAGCCCGGCGCGAACCAGATGCCGCCGATCTCGATCACTCCGCTGGCGGGCTGGATATCAAGGTAAGCCGCCTTGCCGACCGCCTCACCCGTCACCAGGTCGCAGATTGCGTAGAACACACGATCCAGGGCGGCGGCAAAGCCGCGCAACTGCGCGTCCATGGCGGCCTCGCTTGGGAAGGGACCCCAGGGCAGGAATGCCCAGCTTCGACGTGCCTCCTCGGTTGTGTGGCCTGCGCGATAGAGCGCCGCGGTGTGACGGGCCGGGTCGATCGGCTCCAGTCGGACTGTCGTGCCGGTCAGCACCGAACGCGCCGGAACCAAGCCAGGTGGCGGCGTGACCGGCGCATCGTTGATGCTTCGCCTGTCGGGCGTTTCATCGGTCATCGTCGGCTTGCTCCTCTGTTGGTGACCCCTTCATCCGGTGCCAAGCATCGTGGACTGCCGCAACCGGGATTGCGACTGGCCTTCGCAGCGTAACGGGAGGCCAGCCGCGCATGGCCGTCAGAGGATATGCCGGCGTATTCCGTCCTTCAGCGATATCGTATTGAAATTCAGCGGCAGGCCAACACGACACCTCCGGGCCGAAGGTGGGCGGTTTACAATGGGTGGACGTCGATTGAGAGCGGGGGGCGGCACAGCAATCAAGCGGACACGGGGTGTCACCGAGTTCACACGGAGTTTCACAGAGAAGGGAAATGGCGCTTCGCGCAAGACGCTCCTCGCATCATTGCACTGCTACTTGTTGGCCGGGAAATAGGGGAGTGGATGACGAGGCAGTGGTGGACAGGGCCTCGGCTGGTCAGGTGTGCCGCAGTTCTCTCCGCTGTATGCAGGGCCACCAGCGAGAGGTCCTGGACCTGGCTCGAAGTGAGGCGGGGGCGGTTGGCCAGGCGGATAACGGCCTGGCGGCGGCTGGCCGTATCCCTGTGTGTAGGCCGGATATCCGTAACCACTAAATCCAGAGCTGTGTGGGTAACCGTAGCCGTACGAGTACCCATAGCCGTAAGGATATCCGTACGGATAGTAGCACCCAGTCAGTAGAAGCGCCGGCAGCAGCCAAAGGTAACGCATCGGTCCCTCCTAGAGAGATGCCTCGCTCTTGCCGTCTCAAGCCCAGCGGCTCCGCGCAAATTCCGGCTATGCCACCCGGGAGCGTGTCTTCAAATATGGCAATACCAAGGTCCCGACCGACGGTTAGACGTTAGACGTGGCGAGATTGCGAGCAAGGCCCGGTCCGATCGGACGAAGTTGTTCAAGGCCCCGCGCCCACCCGTGCTATCGCAGGTAGAAATCGAGGCTGGTCACGCCTATCGGCCGGACTGTTATCCGCCGGACCAACGCACCAGAAGTTGCTGCCAGGCCGGTCATCGTGAACTGGCTCCTTCCGCCGTGCAGACCACAGTCTTGCCATAACCCCACCGTCAGATGCATGGGAGTGACGGGTTCGCGGAGGCATTCACATGGTCAGGGCGAAACACCGCATCATCTGGTCCGCGGCGATGCTCGCGTTGGCAACCGGGCTTACGTCTGCGCATGCCATCGCGGATCCTGGAAGAGGGCATGGCTGGCACGACGGCGGCGGCGATTGGGGCTGGCACGATCGCGGACGCCATGAGGGTTGGCGCGGTGGTGACGGCGGCGGTCGCCTCGGTTGGGGCGGCGGCTGGCGCGGTGGCTGGGGCTGGGGTGGTATCTGGAGTGCGGGGATATTTGTTGCCCCGCCCATCGTCGTGGCGCCGCCGCCAATCTATGTGGCACCTCCACCGGTCTACGTGGCACCCGCTGCGCTTGGGATTGGCGCGGTACTTGCCTCGCAGGCGGTCGCTGCGCCGCCGTCTGTTGCCATGGCACCAGTTCCGCCGGTCGCGGTGGCTCCAGCGCCGATTGCCGTGCCTCCTGAAGTCATGTTGGTCGCCGCGGCGCCGCCCCCGATTATCGTGGCGCCTGAGCCGGCTGTGCTGATCGCCGCGGCGCCCCCGCCGATTATCTTTGCGGCACCAGCGTTCGGTCTGGTGATCGCGCCACCGACGCTGGCGTTCGCATCCGTGCATTTCGCTACCTCACACGCTGGGTGGCTCGGTGGCGGCTGGCACTCCGGATGGAGCGTTGGCGGCGGGGTCGCGCGCGCCGGCTGGGTCAACCCAGGTTGGGGGCATCAGGTGGCCGGCTTCCGCGGAGGCGGCGCGGACCGTTGGCATGGCGGCTGGTCGCAGGCCCATTGGGGCGGCGGCGGGTCAGCGGCCCATTGGGGCGGCTTTGGCGGAGCTTGGGGCGGTCGCGGCCACATGGGTGGGGGCGGCGAAGGCCACCGTCATTGACTGTGTTGGCGAAATCGCGTGCCGCAGTGGCTGCGACGGTCCACGCGAGCATCATCGTCGCTGCATCATCGGTGCTCGGCATCCCTGCTGCACCCGCGCAAACGGTGCCAACACCGCCACCGGCCACCGCGCCTGCGTCGCCCCAGGACGCTGCCGAACAGCGTGTCCGCAGCTTGCAGGCGGAACTCCACATCACCGATGCGCAGATGCCGCAATGGAGTGCGTTCGCCCAGGCGATGCGAGACAGCGCGGTAAGCACCGATACGTTGTTCCGCAAGCGCGCCAGCAATGCCTCGTCAATGAATGCGCTCGACAATATGAGGTCGTATGCGCAGGTTGCGCGCGCCTACGCCGATAATACCGAGAAACTGTCGGCGGCGTTCGAGGCACTCTACGGGGTGTTGTCAGACCAGCAGAAGCAGACAATCGACACTCTGTTTCGTCAGCAGCCCGCGCAGAACGCCGGCACGCAGCCTTCCAGGCGTTAGCCGCGGGGTCGAGGGTCAGTCAGTGGGATAGTAATAATAACGATAGCGCGGGTAGTAGCCGTATGGCGGGTAGTAGTACGCATAGTGGCGGACCTGCCACGGCGCCACGCCCGTCGGATACGCGGGTGCATAAGGGCCTGGTCCGTAATAGGGGTAGACGTCCGCCCGCCGGGCGATGACGGTCTGCGGGTAGCGATGCGTCGATGTGTGCGCCACGACCTTCCGGGTGGGTCGCGGCCTGAGGCTGGCAATCCAGGGCTGGGTCGCGCTCGATGCGGTTTGCGTCGCACCGTCAGATTGCCTCGGGACGTGCAAAGGCGGCAATGGCAGAGGCGCAGCATTTGACAGTGGCGGATGCGGCTTTGGCAGCGGAGGCTCGACCAGATCCGATGCAGTGAGCTGCATCGGTTTGGCGTCACCGACCTGTGGTGACGGCGACGATGCTTCCAAAGCCGAAGGCAGGACAATCGTGGCAGCGTCCAGATGTCTGCGGGACTGAATGCCATGCCACACACCAGCACCTGATGCGATCACCAGCGCAACGGTTGCCAGGTACCACCCCAGGAACCCTCGAACAGTCATCGGCCGAGTCGCTCCGGTTGCCGAACCAAAGGCTATGCGTCGCAGTGGCGTTTTGCAACGCTAACCGCCGCCCGCGATCGTCAGCACAACCCCCCAACTGCGTGATGGTGTTGCCGCGGCCTGCACCAGGACGGGTGGTTGCCCTACGACAAGCCCGGGTTTCGACAGAAACGCCTGCACAATGACCGCGCGTTCGCGCGGCAGAAACGCGTCCGGCGCGTTGATATCGCCTCCTGGCTCGACCACCACCTGCATGATCCGAGGGTCCAGCATCGCTTGAACGACACCGGCCAGGATATACTGCCCACAGGCGCTGAGATCGGTTCGGCCAATGGTAAAGAGCGACGCGTCGGGTGCTGCAATCCTCGCGCCGCCCGGGAGATATTGAACACTTGCCGTCTGATTGCACGTCTGCGCCGGGTCCATGCTGGCCGCAGCGCGGCGTTGGAGCATCTGGGCGCCCGAAGGTTCGCTGCATGCAGCCACGCAAAGCGAAGCCGCAAGTGCGAGTGCAACATGGATGCTCACTCTCAATGCTTCCTCCCGTATGTCGTGCCGCATCAAGTTCCCCAGCAAGCGATAACAGCGCGGTGCACGGCGACTTCAATGAAAACCTACTCCCTGAAACTCCGTGCGAACTCGGTGGAACTCCGTGTCGACCTGATTTCTTACGGGTGCTCTGGACAACCGTCCACTACCGGAATTTCACCCTCTCACGCCGCCCGCACCAGCCGATGTTGCTTCCGCCCCGCCGAGAGCTTGATCGCGTCGCCGTGCAAATCCGCAACCGTGACAGCGTGCCCCTCGTCCTTCACAGGCATATCGTTGATGCGGGCGCCGCCGCCGCGGATCAGCCGCCTCGCCTCGCCATTGCTGCCGGCAAGACCGGCAATGGCGAACAGCCGGAACGCTGGAATCCCCGCCTCCAGCTCCGCCCGCGGCACATCGACACCCGGCAGCGTATCCGCCGCCTCGCCCTCCTCGAACGCCAGGCGCGCTGTTTCCGCGGCATCGGCGGCAGCCTCTACACCGTGCGCCAGCCGGGTCGCCTCGGTCGCCAGCAGCTTCTTCGCCTCGTTGACCTCCGCCCCGCCGAGAGCCTCCAGCCGGGCGATCTCGGCCAGCGGCAGATCGGTGAACAGACGCATGAAGCGCCCGACATCCGCATCCTCGGTATTGCGCCAGAATTGCCAGTAGTCGTAGGGCGACAGGCGATCGCGCGTCAGCCAAACCGCACCTTGCGCGCTCTTGCCCATTTTCGCGCCCGAGGCGGTGGCGATCAGCGGCGTGGTCAGGCCAAAGACGGTCCTGTTGTCGGTCCGTCGCGTGAGATCGATGCCGCAGACGATGTTGCCCCATTGGTCGGATCCGCCGATCTGCAGCGCGCAGCCGTAACGTCGGTTCAGCTCGCGGAAATCGTAACTTTGCAGGATCATGTAGTTGAATTCGAGGAACGTCAGCGGCTGTTCGCGGTCCAGCCGGATCCGCACCGAATCGAAACCCAGCATACGGTTGACGGTGAAGTGCGTGCCGACCTCGCGCAGCAGCGGGATGTAGCCCAACGAACTCAGCCAGTCGTCGTTGTTGGCGGTGATCGCATCCGCTGGGCCGTCGCCGAACCGCAGGAACGGATCGAAGCAACGGCGGATGCCGGCCATGTTGGCGGCGATCTGCTCGTCCGTAAGAAGCTGCCGCGTCTCGTCCTTGCCGGAGGGATCGCCGATCCGCGTGGTGCCGCCGCCCATCAGCACCAGCGGGCGATGGCCATGGCGCTGCAACAAGCGGAGAATCATGATCTGGACCAGGCTGCCCACGTGCAGGCTGTCTGCCGTGCAGTCGAAGCCGATATAGGCCGTGACAGTGCCGGCGCGCAGTGCCGCGTCCAGCCCTTCGGTGTCGGTGCACTGGAAGACGAAGCCGCGTTCGGTGGCTTCCTGGAGGAATTCGCTGTTGACCATGGCCCGCTTGGGCTAGCACAGACGCAGGCGAGGGAAAATGCTGCGCACCATCGGACTGATGAGCGGGACCTCGCTGGACGGCGTCGATGCCGCCTGGCTGGAAACCGACGGCGAGCGGATCGGTGCGTTTGGTCCGACGCTGACCTTGCCGTACGACGAGCGGCTGCGGACCGACCTGCGACGGATCCTCGACCAGGCGACGACACTGAGCCTGGATGATCGGCGGCTGAAAAGTGCCGTGGCGCGGCTGACCGAGTATCACGTCCGCGCGGTGGCGGCGTTGGGGCGCGAGGCGGACGTGATCGGCTTCCACGGGCAGACCATCCTGCATCAGCCCGACCAGCGACGCACCCGGCAGGTCGGCGACGCCGCTGAACTCGCCCACCGCACCGGCATACCGGTGGTTCACGACTTCCGCACGGCGGATGTGGCCGCCGGCGGGCAGGGCGCGCCGCTCGCGCCGGTTTATCATGCCGCGCTGGCGCGAGATGAGGCGCGCCCGCTGGCGGTGCTCAACATCGGCGGCGTGGCGAATGTGACCTGGATCGGCACGGACGGGGAGTTGGTCGCATTCGACACCGGCCCCGGCAACGGACCGCTGGACGACTGGACCGCAAGCCGCGCCGGCGCCGCCTTCGACCGAGACGGCGCGATCGCGCAGTCCGGTTCGGTGGATGAGAGGGTGCTGAACCGGCTTCTGGCGGACCCTTACTTCTCCCGTCCGCCACCGAAATCGCTCGACCGGCTGGACTTTGCCACCTCGCTGGCCGCGAGCGGTCTGGAGCACCTGTCTGCGGCCGACGGCGCCGCAACGCTGGTTGCCTTCATGGCCGCCGCGGTCGCTGCTGCTCCGTTGCCGGCACCGCCGCTGCGCTGGTTGGTCGCCGGCGGCGGCCGGCACAATCCGGCAATCATGGCGGCGGCACGCGACCGTCTGGGCGCGCCGGTCGATCCGGTCGAAGCGCTCGGCTGGGATGGCGACGCACTCGAAGCGCAGTGCTTCGGTTTCCTGGCGGCTCGCACGCGACGCGGCCTGCCGATCAGCTTCCCCGGCACGACCGGCGTCCCGCGACCTCAGACAGGCGGCAGGATGATCGAGCCTGCCGCAGCCTGATGGCTGAACCAGGACGCCCGCCCCGGTTCTGGCTCATCACCGTCCTCATCGCGGTCGTCATCGCCTATGGCTCTTTGTATCCGTTCGAATTCCGCCCACCGCCGGGCGGGGCGGATGCCATGACGGCGTTCCTGGCGAGCGTCGGGCAACGACCCGGCCGCAGCGATGCGCTCGCCAATATCCTGCTCTACATGCCCTTCGGGTTCTTTTTCTCTCTCGGTCGTCGCACCGGCACGCTGATCCTCGCGACCGCGGCCGGTGGCGCGATGTCGCTCTGTCTCGAGCTGGCGCAATATTACGACCCGGGGCGCGTCACCTCGTTCAGCGACTTCGCGACCAACACACTGGGCACGCTGCTGGGCGGTCTGGCTGCGATGGCGTTCGGCGACCGCTTTCGGCTGCCGCGCATCGGTCATGTCGCTAACGAGCCAGCTCCGATGTTGCTGTTGCTGTCGTGGCTGGCCTATCGGCTTTATCCGTACGTGCCATCGACCGATCTGCACAAGTTCTGGAATGCACTGAAGCCGCTCGTCCTGACGCCGTCGCTGACCGGCTACGATCTGTTCCGTCAGACTGCGATCTGGCTCACCGTCATTGCGCTGATTGAGGCCATTACGCGCCGGTGGCTGTGCGCTTTCGTCGCGCCGCTGTTCGCCGTCGCCGTGCTGTGCGCGAAGGTGCTGATCGTAGGCGCAGTGATCAGGTTGGCGGAACCTGCCGGCGCCGCACTTGCTTTTGCCATCTGGCTCCTTCTGTTGCTGCTCCCGGTGCGGCTGAGCACAGGCGTCGTGGCACTGGTGCTGCTCGCCTATGTTACCGCCCTGCGGCTCGAACCGTTCGAATTCCAGGCTGACGGACGCGAGTTCGGCTGGATACCCTTTCGCAGCCTGATGCAGGGATCTCTGCATGCCGACACGCTGGCGTTCCTCGAAAAATTCTTCCTTTACGGGAGCCTGGTCTATCTGCTCGGCAAAGCGCTCGGCCGTCGGCTGCCGGCTGCCCTGTTCACCGCTGCGCTGCTGTTCGCGACAAGCTGGGCGGAGACATGGCTTCCCGGCCGATCGGCGGAGATCACCGACGCGCTCATGGCTCTGATCGCGGCCATCATCTTCGCCCTGCTGCCGGCCTCGGGCGACGCCGGCTCAACGCTCCCGCCGGCGCGACTCACGGCCCGGCAACGGCAGCTCCGCGACTGGCAAAGGGAGCAGGCGCGCGAACTGGGCGTGGAGACCGACCGCGGACGCTGAGCGCCCGCTGCGACTGGACTAATCCGCCGCCAGCGCCATCGCCCGACGGGCGATCGACTTGCCGCAATAGTCCTCGGTCGCCTCGGACACCCTCTCGGCGTGCTCGGCGAACACGTGATCGGCGCCCTCGAACACGCGGTAGTCGACGCTGACGCCCTTCTGGGTGTTCAGCTTGTCCACCAGCTTGCGCACGGCACCCTCGGGCACGAGTTCGTCGGCATCGCCGTGCAGCATCAGCCCGCCGCATGGGCAAGGGGCGAGGAAGCCGAAATCGTAGTGGTTCGCGGGCGGTGCCACGCTGACCCAGCCGGAAATCTCCGGCCGGCGCATCAGCAACTGCATGCCGATGAACGCGCCGAACGAGTAGCCGGCGATCCACAGGCCCCCGTGGTTCGGGTTCACCGCCTGCATCCAGTCGAGCGCGGCGGCCGCGTCGCCGATCTCGCCAATGCCGCCGTCATAGCGGCCCTGGCTGCGACCCACTCCGCGAAAATTGAACCGCATCACCGAGCAGCCGAGCCGCTGGAACGACTGGTACATCGAGTACGTGACCCGATTGTTCATCGTCCCGCCGTGCAGCGGATGCGGATGAAGGATCAACGCAACCGGCGCACCGGTCTCCTTCGAGTGGTGATAACGACCCTCGAGCCGACCGTCAGGGCCGGCAAACATCACCTCTGGCATGGCGTCCCGAAATCGCTTTCCTATCGGATCGGTGGCGTCGAGGCCGAGCCCCCCTGGCCCGACCGCTGCCACCTCATAGTCTTTCAGCCCTCACCCCGCGCCCGACCGGGTGTCACGATATAGTAAGAACGCATACCCCGCTTTTCAGTTCCGCGTGAATTCTTGACCTGTGCGGTCGGAAAATCTAGGCTCATGCGGAGCGGCGCTGGTGCCGCTGGGTTTGGTTCCTCCTACAGTATCGGCCCCCCGACCGGCCGTCCCCAGGATTGGGCTCCAGATCCCAGGGTCCGCATACTATAGGGTAGAAGGGGCGATACTTCATAACGGAAATGTCGCATGGCTTTCATGTTCCTGCGTGAGACGATCCGGACATATCGGGAACGCGACCCGGCAGCGCGATCCTGGCTCGAGGTCCTGCTGTGCTACCCGGGACTGCATTCCCTGATGTGGCACCGCCTGTCGCATTGGCTCTGGCAGCACGACCTGCGCCTGCTGGGACGGTTCTCCTCGCATATTGCCCGCTGGCTGACCGGGATCGAGATCCACCCTGCCGCGAAAATCGGCAGGCGGCTGGTGATTGATCACGGCATGGGCGTGGTGATCGGGGAAACCGCCGAGGTCGGCGACGACTGCTACTTCTATCATCAGGTCACTCTCGGGGTCGCCCGCACCAGCGGCGGCAAGCGGCACCCGACCGTTGGCAATAATGTGATCATCGGCGCCGGTGCCAAAGTGCTGGGGCCGATCAGGGTGGGTGACAACGCGAGGGTCGGATCGAACGCGGTCGTGCTTGACAACGTCCCCGACGACACGACCGTGGTCGGCATCCCTGCCCGGTCGGTGGATCGCAGCCCGACCCGCGACCGCAGGGTTCCTGCCTTCGATCCCTACGGCATCCCGTGCGACGACAGCCTGGACCCGCTGCTGCACGATCTCGACCAGATGCACTGCGAGCTGGCGGAACTGGAGGCGCGGGTGGCGCGGCTCGCCGAGGAGCAGATGCGCCAGCGCCAGGCGGCGGCGGAGTAACCGATGCAGCTCTCCACCCGCGCACGCTATGCGGTGATGGCGATGGTCGATCTGGCCATGCGCCAGACCCTGGGCTGCGAGTGCGGGCCGATCTGCCTGGCCGAGATCGCAGCGCGACAAAAGCTCAGCCAGGCCTACCTGGAGCAGCTCTTCGGCAAGTTGCGTCGCGCCGGGCTGGTCGACTCGGCGCGCGGTCCGGGTGGCGGCTACCGGTTGGCGCGGTCGTCCGACGCCATGCCGATCGCCGACATCATCGCCGCGGTCGATGAGCCGATCCACGCCACACGCTGCGAGAGCGGCAGCGCCGGCTGCATGGAAGGAGCCGGCGACGAAGGGCCGACTCGGTGCCAGACACATGATCTGTGGGACGAACTGGGGCGACAGATCCAGTTGTTCCTGCAAGCCGTGACGCTGGCCGACGTGGTCGCTGGTCGCGTGCTGGGCCGCGCCGTGCCGTTGGACGATGGTCGGAGGCTCGCGGCCGAGTAGCCATGGTCTATCTCGATGCCAACGCCACCGAACCGCTCCACCCCGAGGCGCGGGCCACGATGCTGGCAGCGCTGGATGTCACCGGCAACCCGTCATCCGTGCATGCCGCCGGCCGCGCCGCGCGCCGGGTGCTCGAGGGTGCACGTGAGGCGCTGGCCGCGCGCTTCGGCGCATTGGCGCAGAACCTGGTGTTCACCTCCGGCGGCACCGAGGCAGATGCGCTGGCGATCCATGCGTTGGGCGCCGGCCGACGGGTGATCGTCGGCGCCACCGAGCACGATGCGGTGCGCGCCGCGGTGCCGGCTCCGTCGCTGCTTCCGGTCGATCGCGACGGCGTCGCCGACCTGGACGTGCTGGCGTCATGGCTGGCGACAGGCACGCCCGCGCTGGTATGCCTGATGCTGGCGAACAACGAGACGGGTACGATCCAGCCTGTCGCCGGCGCTGCGCAACTCTGCCGCCGCTACGGCGCATGGCTGCATGTCGATGCCGTACAGGCGGCGGGCCGGATGGATGTCCGTCTGTCTGCACTCGGCGCGCACAGCATCGCCATCTCGTCGCACAAGCTGGGCGGTCCGCCGGGCGCCGGCGCCCTATTGCTGGCGCCGGAGGCCGCATCGATCGCGCCGCTGATCGCTGGCGGCGGCCAGGAACGCGGCCGCCGCGGCGGCACGCCCCCGCTGCCCGCGATCGCCGGATTCGCAGCCGCCGCATCGGTTGCCGATGGGGCTGGACGCCTCGCACCCATGCGCGACGCGGCGGAAGCCGCGGCCATCGTGGACGGCGCGGTGGTATGCGGCGGCGGTGCGGAGCGGCTGGCCAACACCACCTGCCTGGCACTGCCTGGGATCCGCGCCGACGCACAGGTGATTGCGCTCGATCTCGATGGGATCGCGGTCAGCGCCGGCGCGGCATGCAGTTCCGGCAAGGTGACAGCCAGCCACGTCCTGGCCGCGATGGGCCTTGGCGCGCTCGCCGGTCAGGCAATCCGGGTTTCGCTGCCATGGAATGCTGATGCGACCGACGTGGCCGCCTTCGCGGCCGCGTACCGGCGCATGGCGGACCAACTGCGCGGCGCGCTGGCGCCACGCGCCGCCTGAACCCACATTGCGGATCATGAGCAGTCCTCCGCCCCGTCCGAACCGTCCGGTCTATCTGGACAACCAGGCGACCACCCGCTGCGACCCGCGCGTGGTGGCGACGATGCTGCCCTGGTTCACCGAGCACTATGGCAACCCGCACAGCGTCGAGCACGTGATGGGCACCGAGGCGGAGGCCGCGGTCGAGGACGCGCGCACCCAGGTCGCCGCGCTGGTCGGCGCCGATCCCAAGGAGCTCGTGTTCACGTCCGGCGCGACCGAGAGCAACAACATCGCGATCAAAGGCGCCGCGCGCTTCGCCGGCAACGAGCGCCGGCGCATCGTGACCGTGGCGACCGAGCACAAATGCGTGCTGGAATCGGTGGCCGACCTTGCGGCGGAAGGATTCGAGCCGGTGTTCCTGCCGGTGCGTCCCGACGGACTGCTGGATCCCGATGTGCTGCGGGCAGCGCTGGACGTGCCGACGCTGCTGGTCACCGTCATGACGGTGAACAACGAGATCGGCGTAGTGCAGGACATCGCCGCACTCGCCGCCATCTCAAAGCAAGCGGGCGCACTGTTCCATACCGATATCGCCCAGGCAGTCGGCAAGGTCCCTATCGACCTTTCGGCCTGGAAGGTCGATCTGGCCTCGGTCAGCGGCCACAAATTCTACGGGCCGAAGGGGGTCGGCGCGCTGTATGTCCGCCGCCGGCCGCGCGTCCGGCTGACCCCGTTGTTCTCCGGCGGAGGCCAGGAGCGCGGCCTGCGCTCCGGCACGCTGCCTTCCCCCCTGATCATCGGCCTCGGAGAGGCTTGCCGGCTGGCGCAGGCCGAGATGGCCGAGGAAGCGCAGCGGCTGGCCAGCCTGCGCGACCGCCTTTTGGACCACCTGCGCGCCGCCATTCCCGATATTGTGGTGAACGGCAGCACCGAAGCGCGCATCCCCGGCAACCTGAACCTGACCTTCCCGGTTGCAACCGCGGCCGATCTGATGGCGCGCGTGCCGGATCTCTGTGTTTCCACCGGCTCCGCCTGCTCGTCGGCCACCATCGAGCCGTCGTACGTGCTGCGTGCACTGGGCCTGAGCGACGACGACGCGTCGCGTACCTTGCGCATCGGCATCGGACGCTTTACCTCGCCCGCCGATATCGACTATGCGGCGGCAGCGCTGACTGCGGCGCATGCCGGGGCGCCCGCGCCCGGCATTGAACAGTTCGCCCAGGCCTGAACGGAACGCATTGGCCAGATGCCCAGGATGACCTTCATCGAGCGCGATGGCACGCGCCGCGACGTCGATGCGCCACTTGGACTCTCGGTGCTCGAGATCGCGCACCAGCACGGCGTCGACATCGAGGGGGCGTGCGAGGGCTCGCTCGCCTGCTCCACCTGCCATGTCATCGTCGATCCCACCTGGTTCAGGAAGCTCGCCGAACCGACCGAGGACGAGGAGGACATGCTCGATCTGGCGTTCGGCCTGACCGAGACGTCGCGGCTCGGCTGCCAGATCGTGATCACTGAGGCACTCGACGGACTGGTGGTGAAGCTGCCCGCCGGCACGCGCAACATGCTGAACGAGTAGCGCGCGTGCGCATCCTGGCGGCGATGTCGGGCGGTGTGGACAGCAGCACGGTTGCCGGCCTGCTGCATGAGGCCGGCCACGAGGTGATCGGCGTTACCCTGCAACTCTACGACCACGGCGCGGCGACCGGGCGAAAAGGCGCGTGCTGCGCCGGTCAGGACATCCACGATGCACGCCGGGTCGCCGATCGCCTCGGCATCCCGCACTACGTGATCGACGCCGAGCAGCGCTTCTCGGAGTCGGTGATCGGCGACTTTGCCAACAGCTATGCCTCCGGCGAGACGCCGGTGCCGTGCGTGCGCTGCAATCAGACGGTGAAGTTCGCCGATCTGACGGTACTGGCGCGGGGTCTCGGCTGTGAGCGGTTGGCAACCGGGCACTATGTGCGGCGGATAGACGGCCCGGATGGCCCGGAACTGCACCGCGCCGTTGATCCGGCGCGCGACCAGAGTTGGTTCCTGTTCGCCACCACGCGTGAGCAGCTTGCGTTCGCCTTGTTTCCGCTGGGGGAGATGGCGGACAAGCGGGCGGTCCGTGCCGAGGCGGAGCGGCTTGGACTGCCGGTGGCGGCGAAGCCTGACAGCCAGGACATCTGCTTTGTCCCGTCCGGGCACTACGCCGACACGGTGGTGCGGCTGCGCCCGGAAGCCGGCGAGCCGGGCGACATCGTCGATCGCAGCGGTCGCGTTGTGGGAAGGCACGACGGCATCGCCCGCTACACGGTGGGGCAGGGCAAGCGGCTTGGTGTGGCGGCGGTGGCTGACGGCATACGCCAGGCGGTGCTCGCGTTGGATCCCGCCCAGCGTCGGGTCGTTGTCGGACCACGCGATGCCGGGCTGCGCACGGTCCGATTGCGCGACGTGAACTGGCTTGTCCAACCGCCGAGCGGGGCGTTGGCATGCCAGGTCAAGCTGCGCGCCAGAGAGGCCCAGCAGCCGGGGAGGATTTCCCCTGACGGAGGCGGAGCGTCGCTCCTGTTGGACGCCCCGGCACTGCCGGCGCCCGGCCAGGCCTGCGTGTTCTATGATGGCTCCCGCGTACTGGGCGGCGGGTTCATCTGCCGGACCGACCGAGCCGGGACAGTTGACGTAGCGGGGGAGGCGCGACTATCTCCCCTGCCTTCCGGATCAGATGGCGGCGTAGCTCAGCGGTAGAGCAGGGGAATCATAATCCCTTGGTCGGTGGTTCAAATCCGCCCGCCGCTACCA
>JANWJK010000191.1 GCA_025452005.1 Acetobacteraceae bacterium
AACAAAGGCTTTGATCGGCTGGGGGCCGCCCAGCTTGTCGGTCGAATACCATGCGCCAAGCCGCCCGAGTTGCATCAGGATCTCTCCCTTGGTTGCCGCGGAGATAGGCGCCCTCCCCCCAACCCCCTCCCGCAAGGGGAGGGGGAGAATAAACGCGGCTCCCCCTTCCCTTGCGGGAGGGGATTGGGAGGAGGGGGCCTATCTCCGCGGCAACCAAGGGAGAGATCCTGATGCAACTCGGGCGGCTTGGCGCATGGTATTCGACCGACAAGCTGGGCGGCCCCCAGCCGATCAAAGCCTTTGTTCAGACCGTCGAACGCCTCGGCTACGACACGTTATGGTATCCTGAATCGCGCGGCTACGAATCGCTGTCGGTGGGCGGCTTCATGCTGGCCAACACCACGAAGCTGAAGCTCGGCAGCTCGATCGCATCGATTTACGCGCGCGACGCGTTCACCTCGCGTCGCGGCCTGCTGTCGCTACAGGCGCTGTACGGCGATCGCTTCATCCTTGGCCTGGGCGTCAGCCATGTGCCGATGGTGGAAGGCGTGCGCGGCCACACGTATGAAAGGCCCGTGCCGGCGATGCGCGCCTATCTCGATGGCATCGCCAAGGGCGAGGCCGGCTCCGACACTTGGCCGGTCGCCATCGCGGCGCTTGGCCCACTGATGCTGAAGCTGTCCGCGAGCCACAGCCGCGGCGCGCTCCCCTACAACACCACCCCGCAGCATACGGCCGAGGCCGCACGGATCCTGGGGCCGGGCAAGTGGCTGGTGGCCGAGCAGAAGGTCACGCTTGAAACCAATGCGGCGAAGGCGCGCGCACTGGGCCGCAAGGAGCTGTCGCGCTACCTGGCGCTCGACAACTACCGCAACAACTTCCTTCGCATCGGGTTCTCCGAGGCGGAACTGGCGAACGGCGGCTCCGACCGCTTCATCGACGCGATGATGCTGTGGGGCACCGCCGACAAGGTGCGCGAGGGCCTGCGCGCGCACTTCGCCGCAGGAGCCACGCAGGTCTGCATCCAGCCGGTGCACGAGGACGGCGACACCGCGACGCGGGACCGCATTCTGACGGAGCTTGCCGACACCTGACAGGAGGCACGCCATGCTGGCCATCCCGAAATCCGGACCGATTGCCAGAACGACGATGGCCTATGTGCTCGCGGGAGGCCGCGGCAGCCGGCTGATGGAGCTGACCGACCGTCGCGCCAAGCCCGCGGTGTATTTCGGCTGCAAATCGCGGATCATCGACTTCGCGCTGTCGAATGCGCTGAACTCCGGCATCCGCCGCATCGGCGTCGCGACGCAGTACAAGGCGCACAGCCTGATCCGCCACCTCCAGCGCGGCTGGAACTTCTTCCGGGTGGAGCGCAACGAAAGCTTCGACATCCTGCCTGCCTCGCAGCGCGTGTCGGAGACCGAGTGGTACGCCGGCACCGCCGATGCGGTGTACCAGAACATCGACATCATCGAGAGCTACGGGCCCGACCACATCATCATCCTCGCCGGAGACCACGTCTATAAGATGGATTACGAGCCGATGCTCCAGATGCACCACGAGCGGCAGGCCGACGTGACGGTCGGCTGCATCGAGGTGCCGCGCGAGGAGGCTTCCGGCTTCGGCGTCATGGCGATAGACACCACCGACCGCATTGTATCGTTTCTCGAGAAGCCCAAGGACCCGCCAGGCATGCCGGACAAGCCGGACAAGGCGCTGGCCAGCATGGGCATTTACGTGTTCGCCACGAAGTTCCTGTTCGACCAGCTTCGCCGGGATGCCGCCGATGCCAATTCCAGCCGCGACTTCGGCAAGGACCTGATCCCGTATCTGGTGAAGCACGGCAATGCGGTGGCGCACCGTTACACCGAGTCCTGCGTGCGCTCCGGCTTCGAGGCCGAGGCGTACTGGCGCGATGTGGGCACGCTCGACGCCTACTGGCAGGCGAACATCGATCTGACCGACGTGATCCCCGCGTTGGACCTCTACGACAGCGAATGGCCGATCTGGACCTACGGCGAGGTCACGCCGCCGGCGAAATTCGTGCACGACTCGGATGGCCGGCGGGGCCAGGCGGTCAGTTCGCTGGTGTCCGGCGGGTGCATCGTGTCGGGCGCGTCGCTGCGTCATTCGCTGCTGTTCACGCGTGTGCGCATGCACTCCTTTGCCAGCATCGAAAACGCTGTCGTCATGCCCGATGTCGACATCGGTCGTTCCGCCCGCCTGCGCAACGTCATCGTCGATCGCGGCGTGCGCATCCCCGAAGGACTCGTGGTCGGCGAGGACCCGATTGCCGATGCGGAACGCTTCCGCCGTACCGACCAGGGCGTAACCCTGATCACCCAGCAGATGCTCGACCGTTTGAGGTGATGGCGCCGCTCGACGTTCTCGCGGTTGCCTCGGAGATCTTTCCGCTCATCAAGACCGGCGGCCTCGCCGATGTCGCCGGCGCGCTGCCTGGCGCGCTTGCGGCGGAAGGCGTCGCCGTGCGCTCGCTGGTCCCTGGTTACCCGCGGGTACTCGATGCGCTCGATGGCGGCGTGGCGGTCGCCTCGCTGAACGATCTGTTCGGCGGAGCAGCGCACATCGTCGCGGCGCATGCGTCCGGCCTCGACCTGTTCGTCATCGACGCACCGCACCTGTATGCGCGCGACGGCGATCCATATCGTGGGCCTGGCGGCGGGGACTGGGCGGACAACGCGTTCCGCTTCGCCGCGCTGTCGCGCGTCGCGGTGCTGCTCGCGCAAGGCCTGGTGGATGGCTATCGGCCGGACGTGGTGCACGCACATGACTGGCAGGCCGGGCTTGCTCCGGCGTATCTGCACTACGCCGGCGCGATAGAGCCGGCGACCGTGATGACGATCCACAATCTGGCATTCCAGGGGCAGTTCCCGGCATACCTGCTGTCCTCTGTCGGGCTGCCGGAGGAGGCCTTCTCGATCCAGGGTGTCGAGTACTACGGCGCTGTCGGCTACCTGAAGGCCGGGCTGCAGTTCGCCGACCGGATCACCACGGTATCGCCAACCTATGCGGCGGAGATCCGTACGCCGGCGGGCGGCATGGGGATGGACGGCCTGCTGCGCGCACGGGCCGACGTGCTGTCCGGCATCCTCAATGGGATCGACACGACGGTCTGGGATCCGGCGACTGATCGGCATCTCGTGGCGACGTTCGATGCCGACCGGCTGGCGCTGCGGGCAGCGAACAAGGCGGCGTTGCAGGATCGTTTCGGGCTGCGGCGCGATCCGGGGACGCTGCTGTTCGGCGTAATCAGCCGGCTGTCGGCGCAGAAGGGTATTGATCTGCTGCTTGCGGCGCTGCCCGTGCTGCTCGACGGCGGCGGGCAGCTTGTCGTTCTTGGCTCCGGCGACGCGTCGCTGGAGGCAGGGCTGCGTGCCGCCGCGGGTCCCGACGTGAACGCGCATATCGGCTACGACGAGAGCCTCGCCCATCTGATCCAGGGTGGCTGCGACGCACTGCTGATGCCGTCGCGTTTCGAGCCGTGCGGCCTGACGCAGCTCTGTGCCCTGCGCTATGGCGCACTGCCTGTCGTCGCGCATGTCGGCGGGCTGTGCGACACGGTGATCGACGCCAACGAGATGGCGCTCGCCGCCGGCATCGGTACCGGCTTCCATTTCGCGCCGGTGCAGGCCGAGATGCTGGCGGCGGCGATCCTGCGCGCGCTTGCGGTATGGCGGCAGCCGGACGTCTGGCGCGGCCTGCAGCGCAACGCGATGCAGACCGACGTGAGCTGGCGGCGCCCAGCGGCGCAGTACGCCGCATTGTATCGCGAGCTGAGCCGCGCCACGACGCCACACACTGTCATTGCGAGGAGTGAAGCGACGAAGCAATCTCGCTGATGGCGAGCGGTTCGTGGGTATTTGGAGCGAGATTGCTTCGTCGTTTCGCTTCTCGCAACGACAATGGGAGCAGGTGTATGGACCTCGCAGCTTCAGTGGCGGAACAACGCGAGCTGGCGGAGACCCTATTCGATAGGTTGCGCCGCGACGGCATGGATGAACCTGGCGTATCCCGCGATCCCTACGGCCCGGGCGAACAGCGCGCGCATGCGACGGTGACCGAGGTCGCGCATCGGCTCGGCCTGGACATCGCGCATGACGCAGCGGCAAATCTCTACATGACGCTGCCCGGCCGCGATCCCGCAGCCAAGCGCCTGGTCGTCGGCTCCCATCTCGATTCCGTTCCGCATGGCGGCAATTTCGACGGTGCCGCCGGCGTGGTGGCGGGCCTCGTCGCCGTCGCGGCTCTGCAACGCGCGGGCGTCACGTTGCACAATGACCTTACGGTGATGGGCATCCGCGCCGAGGAGAGCATCTGGTTCCAGGTGTCCTATGTCGGCAGCCGCGGCGCTCTCGGCACGCTGCCGGACGGCGCGCTGGACGTGCGGCGGATCGACACCGGACGCACGCTGGCCGAGCACATCGCCGAGTGCGGCGGCGATCCCGACTCGCTGCGCGCCAGAAATCGCTTCCTGGATCCCGAAAGTCTGGCCGGCTATCTCGAACTCCACATCGAACAGGCGCCAAGCCTCGTCGAGGCCGGGCGGGCGGTCGCCATATGCACCGGCATTCCCGGCAACTTCCGCTATCCGGACGCGCGCATCGAGGGAAGTCACGACCATGTCGGCCTGCCGCGCCGCTTCCGTCGCGATGCCGCGTTGGCGGGCGCCGAGTTCGCGATCGCGCTCGACCATCTGTGGGAGGAATACGACGCGCGAGGCGTGCCGATGGCCTGCACGATCGGCCGCTTTCACACCGACGCCGCGTCGCATGGCCTCACCATTGTGCCTGGCGCCTTCCATTTCAGCCTCGACGTACGCGCCTACGACGAGGCCGTGCTCGGCGAACTGGACCGCCGTGTGGATACAATCATTGCTGGCATCGAACAGCGCCGCGGCGTGCGCTTCCATCGCGGTGCCAAGGCGCGCGCCGCGATCGGGGCAGTCGATCCGTCGATCTTGGCGGCGCTGGAGCGCTGCGCGAGCGATCTGCGCATGCCGGTTCTGCAACTCGGCAGCCCTGCCTCGCACGACGCCGCCGCCTTCGCCGCCGCCGGTGTGCCGATGGGCATGATCTTCGTGCGCAATGAAAATGGCAGCCACAACCCGCGCGAGGCCATGACGATCGACGACTTCATGGCGGGAGCCACGCTGCTGACGCAGGTTCTGGTCCAGCGCTACGCCTCGCGATAGTTCAGCAGCATCAGGCCGACCAGGACGAAGCACAGCGGCCACAGCCATCGCGCGACACGCCAGGCGATCCGGTTGGTTGCCGGATCGAGCCGCAGTTCCAGCCAGCGCGCCCATCCCGCGACGATGCCGCAGAGCGCCAGCGGGGTGTGGGTCAGCTCGATCAGTAGTTGATCCTTCAGGTTGGCAATGGCGTGGCTGTGCGTCAGCAGCAGCACGCCGCCGCCGGCGCAGAGCAGCGGAAACACCAGGCGCGCCCACGGCTTCACGGCGCGCCCGGTGCGCACGCGCCATTCGAAGATCGCGAACGCAGCGATCAGCACGACGAACACGCGGTGCTGGAGCACCTCGACGTCGCGGAAGCTGGCAAAGAAGCCGATCTCGCCGAGTGGCCACACCTCGGGATCGGATCGCACGAACAGGAACGCCGCGAGGCCCAAGAACAGCAGCGGCCAATGCCGCGCCCAGCGCAAGCCCGCCGCGTTCAGCAGCGACAGCACGCCGATCGCCAGCACGAACAGGCCGGACCAGTGGTGGTTGTATTCCGACCAGGCGATGTCAGCGGCGTTGCGCGGCGGCAGGTCGCCGGACCCCGGCACGAACGCGACCTGCGGTGCCGCGCTATGACGGGCGGCCTCGGCGTCCAGCTTCGCCTGCAACGCCGGCAGCGCCAGCGTATCGTGGCCCGGCGAGGCGAGCCGCGGCCATTGCGGCGTGTTGCGCTCGACGATTTCGGGCCAGGTGACACGATCCTGCGTGAGGTCGATCGCCGGCGGCACCGAGGTGAGCGAGGCAGCGGCGAAGAAGATCGCCACGCCGATGCCGATCTCCACTTCGGCGTAGCGCCGCAACCTGATGACCGGCGTCGCGGGCCGCGCGCGCAATCGTTCGATGAGCAGGAAGTTGCCGCCGCCGAGAGCGAGCAGCATTAGGAACATCGCGATCTTGGCACCGACCATCACGCCATAGGCGGTACCGTAGAAGGCTTCCCAGTCGCCGATATAGCCGATGCTCATGGTCAGGCCGCTCACCACGATGCAGGCGACGCCGGCCATCGACATGCGCGAGAACCGCGCACCGATCATCCTCCATGATTGCGCGTTCTCCACGCGGTTGATCGCCACCAGGAAGCACGGAATGCCGCCGATCCAGATCGCCGCGCCGAACTGGTGCAGGAACCCCACCAGCAGGAGCGGCGTGCGATGATCGAGCCGTGCGGCGGCATGCGTCGTCAGCGTCGCCGCGGCCAGCTCGATCGCGGCGAGCGCCACCAGCGGCGTCATCGGTGCGCGCTGCCCGAGTGCGAACAGGGTCAGCGCAATCAGCGCTGCCGCGGTCGCCTTCACCAGCCCGGCGACGGCGAAATTCGCGTGCAGCGCGTCCGCGATGGTGAGATCGACCGTCCCGACCAGCACTGCGGTTTGCAGCGCGACTGTCGCGGTCTCGCACAGCACCAGCGCCAGCGCGCTCCATGCGGCGATCGCGATGCACGTGCGCTCGATGGCCTGTCCGGCGGAACCCAGATGCGCCACGATGGGGCGCAGCAGCAGGGCGAGGAACAGCACGCTGCCCAGCGCCATCGACTGCGCGGTGATAGTGAGGCCGTGAATGACGATCGACAGGTAGCCGAACAGGTCGATCAGCAGGCTCACGCGTCAGTGGCCCGTGACTGTGAAGGGCACATCTCCGCGGGTGATGTGGCCATCGATCGCCAGCACCTGCCAACGCACGACATAGGCACCGGGGGCGGACAGCTCGGCGCTGGTCTCGATCAGCTCGGGTGGGCCTGACGGCGCGATGCGCAGCACCGACTCGCGGCGATCCGGGCTGGTGAGCACAAGGCGCGAGCGTGTCCGGTCGATCCTGCTGTTGTAGCGGAACGACATGTCCAGCCTGCCGGCCGGTACGCTGGCGCCCGCCGCCGGCGTGCTCTGCATCAGGATGGCGTGTGCGCGGGCGGCGGCCGGGACCAGCATGCAGCCGAACAGCACAGCGATCACGATGCGGCAGGCAGGCACGACTTTGGCTCCTGTTCCGGGGCGCCTCTATCGGCTATCAGTCGGCGGAACGCAAATTCCGCGGACCTCGTAAATGAGTCGTCAACCGCCTGGCCGCCGTGCCGACTATCGCTGGTTTCATTCGATCACCACACGCTGGATGGACAACGACGTGTTCCGCCACGTGAACAACGTCAACTACTTCTCGTTCTTTGATACGGCTGTGACGTATTACGAGATGACCGAGGGCGTGGTCGATCTGCTGGAAGACCCGGTGCATTGCGTGGTGGCCGAGGTGATGTGCCGCTATCACAGTTCCGTGGCATTCCCGGATCGCGTCACGGTAGGGATCAGGGTTGCTCGGGTCGGCGGCAGTTCGGTCCGCTATGAGATCGGCGTGTTCCGCAACGACGATGACGAGGCGGCGGCGGAAGGGTATTTCGTGCACGTGTTCGTAGATCGTGCGACGCAACGGCCGGCGCCGGTGCCGGAGGGTGCGCGGGCGGCGCTGCGGGCGATCGAGTGACGCGCGAAGCAATCCCTCGACTCGATGGGGATTGCTTCGCTTCGCTCGCAATGACAGCGTATCGCAACGCTTGAAGGAGGAACCCGCACATGGATCTCGGCATCAAAGGCAAGAAAGCCATCGTCTGCGCGGCGAGCAAGGGGCTTGGCCGCGCCTGCGCCATGTCGCTCGCGCGCGAGGGCGTCGATCTGGTGATCACCGCGCGCACTGCCGCGGACCTGGAAAAGACCGCCGATGAGATCCGCAAAGAAACCGGCGTCAAGGTCACTGCGGTTCCCGGCGACATCACCACCGATGCCGGCCGTGCCGCCGCGCTTGCCGCGTGCCCAAACCCCGACATCCTGGTGAACAACGCCGGCGGCCCGCCACGCGGCGACTTCCGCGACTGGGGCCGCGAGGAGTGGATTAAGGCGGTCGATGCCAACATGTTGACGCCGATCTTCCTGATCAAGGCTGTGGTGGACGGCATGATCTCCCGCCGGTTCGGCCGCATCGTCAACATCACGTCGGCATCGGTGAAGTCGCCGATCCCCGAACTCGGCATGAGCAACGGCGCGCGCGCAGGCCTGACCGGCTTCGTCGCCGGCCTGGCGCGACAGATCGCCAGGCACAACGTCATCATCAACAACATCCTGCCCGGGCCGTTCCTCACCGACCGGCTGCGCAGCGGCTTCCAGGAAGCGGCGCGCGCATCCAAGCGGCCGGTCGACGAACTGGTGCAGGAGCGCGCGAAGAATTCCTACACCGGCCGCGTCGGCGATCCGGCAGAGTTCGGCGATGCCTGTGCCTTCCTGTGCTCGGCCAAGATCGGCTTCATCGTCGGGCACAACCTCATTCTCGATGGGGGCAACTTCAACTCGTCGATCGCGTGACCGATCCGAGCTTCCTGCCGGCATGGTGCCTGGCGGAGCTGATCCGCGGCGGCGCCATCTCGTGCCTCGAGCTGCTCGATCACTTTATCGCCCGCGTCGAGCGGCTGGACGGCAGGACCAATGCCGTGGTGGTGCGCGATTTCGATCGTGCGCGCGAGCGTGCACGATCGCTCGACAGCCAGCGCAGGGACGGTCGTGCCACGCCGTTGTTCGGTGTGCCGGTGACGGTGAAGGAAAGCTTCAACCTCGCTGGTCTGCCGACCACCTGGGGCTTCGAGGAACAGCGCCACAGCGCCGCCCACGAGGACGCGCTGCCCGTGCAGCGCCTTGCCTCGGCGGGCGCCGTCGTGTTCGGCAAGACCAATGTGCCGGTCTCGCTCGCCGACTGGCAGAGCTTCAATCCGGTCTATGGGACCACGTCGAACCCGTGGAACCTCAGGCATACGCCGGGCGGTTCGTCGGGCGGCAGCGCTGCGGCGATGGCCGCGGGGCTGTCGGCGCTCGAACTCGGCAGCGACATCGGCGGGTCGATCCGCGTGCCGGCGCACTATTGCGGCGTGTTCGGTCACAAGCCGAGTTGGGGACTGTGTTCCTCACGCGGCCAGTCGTTGGTGCCGACCGCATCGTTGACCGATATCGCGGTGATCGGCCCGCTGGCCCGTTCGGCCACGGACCTCACGCTGGCGCTCGATGCGATCGCCGGCGCCGACCCGATGCTGGACGTCGGCGCCCCGGCGCTGCCGCCGCCGCGCGCCCTGCGTCTGTCGGAGCTTCGCATCGCCGTCTGGTCGAGCCAGGCGGGCCAGGAGACCGATGCCGAGACAACATCCCATATCGAGGCTCTGGCCGACTTCCTTGAACGGCAAGGCGCGCATGTGGACCGCGCCGCGCGGCCCGACTTCGACGTGACGGACGCGTTCCACCTATACCTCCGGCTGCTCAATGCGGCACTCAGCGGGCACGCGAACGAGGCGATGCTCGCGCGCATGCGGGCAGCTAAGGCGCGGCGGCCGGCAGACGACATGAGCGCCGATGCGGTCTCGGTCCGCGCGGTCGATATGACACATCGTGAATGGCTGCACCTGAACGAGCGGCGCTTTCGGATACGGCGTGTCTGGGGCGCGTTCTTCCGGGACTGGGATGTGCTGCTGTGTCCGGTGATCGCCACCGCGGCGCTGCCGCATATGCAGCAAGGCCAGACATGGGAACGCCGGGTGACGGTCAATGGCCGCGACATCCCGTACAACGACATGCTGTTCTGGCCCGGCGTCACCTGCGGGTTCCATCTTCCTGCCAGCACGGCGCCGATCGGCATGACCGCGACGGGTCTGCCGATCGGGGTGCAGATCGTCGGTCCGTTCCACGGCGATCGCACCACCATCCAGGTTGCCGGTCTGCTGGAGCAGCATTGGCGCAGCTTCGTGCCACCGCCGGGATGGGAGTAGGCGACCAAGACCGGACTGCCCTAACATCGGCCGGTATCACGCGGGAGACGGACGATGAGCAGGATGTTGGCTGGCTTATTGGTGGCTGCCGGTCTGGCGACGGCAGTACCGGCAGCCGCGCAGAAATCGGCCGACACGCTGCGCATCACCTGGCGCGACGCAGTCCCCGACGTTACGCCCTACTACAACCAGCTTCGTACCGGGATCGTACTCGGCCACCAGGTTTGGGATTCGCTGGTGTATCGCGACCCGGAGACATTCCAGATCAAGCCGCTGCTGGCCGAATCCTTCAAATGGGCGGACGAGACGACACTCGAGTTCACGCTGCGCAACAACGTCACCTTCCACAACGGCGACAAGCTGACCGCCGATGACGTGGTCTATACGATCAACTCGATCCTTGCCGACAAGCAGGTTTCCACGCCGAGCAATTACGCCTTCATGGCGCAGGCGACCAAGGCCGATGACCTGCACGTGCGGCTCGAGCTCAAGCGCGTCTTTCCCGCCGCGCTCGATTACCTGGCGATGACACTCTACATCATGCCGAAGGCGTATCGCGAGAAGGTGGGACCGCAGGAATACTCGCAGCATCCGATCGGCGCCGGACCCTACAAGATCACCCGGATGAACGGTGTCACCCAAATCGATATGGAACGCTACGAGGGCTATTACCCCGACAGCCCGAAGGGCAAGCCGGCGATCAGCAAAATCGTGCTGCACGAAGTGCCCGATGCCGCCACCGAGATGGCCGAGCTGCTTGGCGCGCGCGCCGACTGGATCTGGAAGTTCAGCCCTGATCAGTTCGACGCTGTCGGGCACATGCCGAACCTCCAGGCGGTGCGCGCCGAGTCGATGCGTATCCAGTTCCTGAGCATGGATGCCGCCGGACGCACCGGCGCGGACAATCCGTTGACCAAGCAGAAGGTGCGCGAGGCGATCTTCCTTGCGATCGACCGTCCGACCATCGCCAAGCAGCTCATGCAAGGCGGATCGCGCGCGATCGACACGCCCTGCTACCCGACGCAGTTCGGCTGCGACGCGGCCGCGGCGGTGCATTATCCGTACGATCCGGCAAAGGCGAAGCAGCTGCTGGCCGACGCAGGCTACCCGAACGGTTTCGACTCGGAGCTGGTGACCTCCGACCTGCCGCAGTGGGCCGGCGCGATGCAGGGCTACCTGAAGGCGGTCGGCATCAACGTGAAGCTGAGCGTGCTGCAGGTCGGCGCCTATGTGCAGCGATCGCTTGCCGGGCAGGACCCGTTCGATTTCAATTCGTGGGGCAGCTACTCGGTGAACGACGTGTCGGCGATTCTGCCGAACTTCTTCACCTTTACCGGCAACGATTACGTGCGCGATCCGGAGCTGAAGAAGCTTGTCGAGGCAGGCAGCGCCACCGTGGATCCGGATCAGCGGCGCAAGGCGTACACCGCGGCGATCAGGCTCATCACCGAGAAGGCCTATTGGATGCCGATGTTCACCCACTCGGTGACCTACGGGATGTCGAAACAGCTCAACTTCAAGCCATATCCAGATGAGCTACCGCGGTTCTTCCTGGCAAGCTGGAAGTAGCAGGCGCCGCCGTTGAGACGAATAGCGCTACGGCTTTGCGTGACCGGCATTGCCGTCGCGTTGGCTGTATTGCCAGCCTCAGCCGGAGAACGCCTTCAGTCTGTCGCCGATCTGATCGAGACGTTGCAGCCGTCGGTGGTCAACATCACGATCACGAGGCATGCGAAGACGAGCGCAGCCGCTGGTAATATCGTCAGCCAGGATTCGGCTTCGGAAAAGCGGGTGCAGAGTTCGGGGTTCTTCGTCGATGAATCGGGTGTGGTCCTTACCAACCGGCACGTTATCGCCGACGCCACGGAGATAATTGTCACCCTCCACGACGCGACCCGGCTGAGAGCTTCGGTCATGGCCGCAGCCACGACCACCGATATCGCCCTTCTGAAAGTGAATGCGGGGAAGCAGGTCCCGGCACTGAAGTTCGGTAATAGCGACATACTGCGCCCTGGCGATCCCGTCTTCATTATCGGCAACCCGCTCGGCCTGGGCAGTACGGTCACCGCCGGCATTGTCAGCGCCCTCGATCGCAATACGCCGGACAGCGAGACCGCGTCATTCTTTCAGATCGACGCGGCGCTGAACGTCGGCAATTCAGGGGGGCCGGTATTCGATACCCAAGGCAACGTCGTCGGTGTCAGCACGGCATTGGTTACCCCGGAAAATCAGGCGGGATCCGTTGGCCTTGGGCTGGCCATTCCCGGCAATGACGTTCGCTTCACCCTGGACCGGCTCTTGAAATTCGGCCGTGTGCAACTCGGCTGGATCGGCATCCATGTGGAGCCGGTCACAACTGACATCATGGCTGCCGTCGGTATTCCCAGCGTTGGGGGCTCCATTGTCACCAAGGTGGACGATGACAGCCCCGCGGCTCGCGCTCAACTGGGGCGAGCCGACATCATCCTTAAGGTTGATGGCGACAATATGCCGGGGCCTCGGGAGCTCAATCGAAAAATCGCCAGCAGCGCGATCGGCAGTGTCAGTCGTATCGGAGTGTGGCGAACCGGCACGCTGCTGACCATACCGGTGACGGTCGGCGATCTGCCCTCGAATGGCTCGCTGGACAAGCCAGTAGTCCCGGATTTGAACGGATACGCCCAGCTTGGTCGCCCCGACCTGGGGCTGATTCTGGCCCCTCTTACGGACGACGCTCGGGCAAAACTGGCAATGAGTGCTCAGCAGCCGGGTGTACTGGTCGAGGATGTGGTAGCGCACAGCGTCGCCTCGGATCGGGGCATCACCGCAGGATCCGTGATCGTCAGTGTGGAAAGACAGTCAGTGACCTCGTCCGCCGACGTGCTGCGTTCCCTCGACGACGCCAGGCAGAGCAATCGCCGCTTCGTCCTCCTGTTGGTTCTGGATGCCCAGAGCCTGCGCTGGGTGCCATTGCCGCTTGGTTAGCGCAACGGCGACTTGCTTGTGATGTCAGTGCCAGTGCTTGTCGTGCGTTCGGTGGATTTCGGTCAAACCGGAGCGAAAGAACCGATCGTAGTACTGGATGTCCGGATGATGGATCTGGATCCACACGCCGGGAACGTGGATCGCATCGACATGCGCTGGAAAGCGCCCATGCGTCTCGTAGATATAGGTGCAGACATCGCGCACGCAGGCGACCACATCGTCACTGTACTGGCTCGCCTCCTTGAGGTAGCGCTCGGCATAGTCGCCCTGATAGATTTTTTGGAACGTGCCCTGGTCCTGATAGACACCGCCGGGCCCGAACTTGAGACGGACAACCTCATTTACAGCGTCAGCCATTGAATTGTAGTAAGGCGGACACATCGCCTTGACGAGGTATTCGTCTCCCTTCCGTAGCCCGATCGGGTTCGCCCGTAGATTGCTGTATTTCGGCAGCAGAACTTGCCAGCGCAGAATGTCGAACAGGCGGAATTTCGGGGTCGCGAATTCGAATCCCAGCATGCTACCGAATTGATCGATGTATTTTGGATCACCGAGCAGAACAGGCGGGCTGATGCACGCGTGAATCCAGGCACCGAGCCCCATCGCCTCGGCCATCAGCATAAGATTTTGCAGCAACAGATCGGCCTCGATCTGTGTTCTGAGCGAGCCGATCACACCGAGCGGAACCTTTATATCGCCATTGAGGAATCCGCTGTTGACCCATTTCTTCACGCCAGCAGCCCGATAGAAGTTACGATCATCAACCAGAGTCGGGCGCGAGCCTTGTGGTTGCGTCAGCAGATACATCAGCCCATTGATATACTGGTGCGAAAGATCGACGATCGGGAAGAACAAGGTCGTACCGGGCAGATTCGACAGGAACCGGTTCGAATCTAGATAGGCTGGGAAGTTGCGCGTCCCGACATCGATGCGGCGATCCAGCAACTGAACCTTCGCGCGACGCGCATGCTCGATCAGAGCGTCGGCGCTGAAGGGCAACGCGCCATCGGGCGGCGGCAACGGCCGCAGAAAATATGTGCCGCTGTCATTGATCATGATGAAATACGTGCCCTGCGAGTTGTCAGGGCTGCCGGCGCTCCGTCCCATCATGGTCAGATTCGGCTTGGCCATGATGAAAGTATCGGTGTTGGGATCCTGGAACGGTCGGTCAGGCATCGTGAGCCCGGTGTGACCGATCATCGCGATCAGCACCGCCTCCTCGAGTTCCGTTAGGGGATGCGGCTTCTGCGTCGACTCGTAGGTCATCGAGCCTGCCTTCAGCAGGCTAACCCCCTGGCTGACACGATGCGTTCGCCGTCGCCAGATCGTTTCAAGTAGGCGGCGGTCGAGCAGATCATTGACGATGTCATCCATGATTGCCTCCCATGATTGTGTCACCGAGAACTGCAGCAACGTAATCTGGCGCGGTTGGTTGGGGATGGTGAGCAGCCGTTCAGTTGCGTGGCGGCTTGCTCACGTCATTCCAGGGTTTGAACGCGTTCGCCACGCCGTACAGGGCCGGACCGAGCTCCGGGAAATGCCGCAGCAGCATCGTCTTCATGCCGTTGTCCTTGACCCAGTCGATGCCTTCCTGGGTGTAGACCTCGGGTGTGAAATCCTTGGCGATGAACCGATCGCTCTTGAGCCGGCGTGAGGCCATCAGGATGAAGATACGGAACGCGGTGTCGCTGAAGCCGAACCCGTCCGGCGGCACTTCCGAGAACAGCCCCACCATCAAGTCGAGGCGCTCAACATTGTCCTTGCCGCCGGTCTGGCCATAGATGCGCCGCAGCTCCTCGGGCAGGCTCGGATGCAGCGGATTGGCGAGATCGTCAAAGGACCGAATCGGCCTCACGCCCAGTAAGCGGCGGAACCGATTGTAGCGCGGGACACCGCGTTCGCGATCGCGCATGACATCGATGGAGGCAAGGTCGACGATCTCTCCATCGGGGCGTCGCAGCTCGCGCAGGAAGTTGGGGAAGTTGTGGACCGTGATGGCACCGGGATTGGCGACGCCAAAGGAATAGAACACGTCGGTAAAATCCCAGCTCTGGTCTTGAAATACCGCCAACTGGTCTTGATTGCCGACGATGCCCCGCATCATCTCCATGGTGGTGATGTGGCGTCCGTCGCGCGCCGAGCGAATTTGCAGGTCGTCGCGCATCAGCGGATGCATGCGATAGACCGAGACGAATTCCTCGGTGAGGCAATAGTCGGCGCCAGTGTGATCCACACCCGAGAGCGGCAGGCCGCTGAACGACTCGTTCTCGCTGATCGGGCCGACGGCGCGATACAGACGCTCGGTCTGCAGCCCCCACCAGCTCGCGTTCATGCTGATCTCCAGCGCCGGATGAGCCAGGATCGCCGGCGTCCATTCCACCGTGTGGATCTTCGCCATCAGCGCCGAGTTGACCATGCGAGCGACGCTGAACAGCCGGTCACCGTCCCAGTCGGGGTTGTACAGCTTGAGCGTGTCGCAGATGGCATTGTGCTCGCGGGCGAACAGCGTGTGCAGCAGGCTGAGGCCGGCCCACCAGTTGCCGACAAAGCCCGACATCGCAACATGTAGGTTGGTCGGGTCGATCAGCAGGTTGTCGGCATCGAGAAACAGCTTGCCGTCGGGGACAAGCTGATCGGTCGGGTGGAAAACTCCGTCACGCTTTTGGTAGACCGTGCGCAGCCGGCGCGTGGTCTCGTGATTGCTGCCATAAATCTGTGACGCGTCCCACCAATGCGATTCGGCATTGGCGTAGGTGGGAGGATAGCGCAGCCTGCCGCCGTTCCCGGCGCGCTCCTTGTCGTAGTCGCGCGTCGGGTCCGGTCGTGTGTGCCGGATATGCATCGGGCAGCCATGTCCCCGCCAGGGGTCATCGGCACCGAGTGGGATGTCGAACACTTTGTCGGTGATCGGCTCGCCGTGATTGAACCAGTCATGCGTCTCGAACTGAATCCAGGCCGCGGCGAGGAAGTTCAGCGTCGGTGCCGGGATGAAGCTCCGGCGCGCCAGTAATTCATTGCTGACCACGCGCGCGCTCGGCTCCAGAAGCGCTGGGCCTTCATCCGGAAATGCCTCGGCCAGCGGCACGTTGCGGCCGAAGCGCGCGCCGGGATTGGTCTTGGTGAAATACATACTGTCTTCGTTCGCCAGCGCCGGATCGCTCGCGCTTCCCATCGCCGGCTTGTTCAGGTCGTTGTAATAGCCGTCCATGTTGCGTTCGACGAGATCGCGGGGATGGAACGGTGGCAGTGCCGCAAAGCCGTCCGGATTGCTGACCGGGATCGTCGAGGTGTCGTGCAGGTTCTTCTCGCGCAGCACCACGCGCAGCGCGCCAAGGTTGAAGACTCCACCCCATGTGCTCAGCCGATACCAGGGCAGCACGAGGTTGATCGCCTGGAACGTCAGGGCATAGAGACGGCCCGACGCTGAATCGGGATCGAGCGGATAGACCACGAGGCGATAAGTGGCGCAACACAGCACCACCAGTACCAGGATGACGCCTAGCGTACGGACGTAGCCGTTGCTCGAGAGCACGATTGAGGAAGCGAGCGCCGATACAAAGATGACGGCGTGCAGCACGCCGCGTTCTATCTGCACCCAGCGCGGCCGGTAGGTGACGACCCAGGCCAGTATGACATCGGCAGTCCACCAAATGGTGGTGATCGAATCGCCGATCGGATTGGTCACCCGCGGCGGCGTCTGCGTGTCATGGAAGACCCAGGAGATTCCGCCGAGAACCTTGAAAACGCCGTAATAGAGATGGACGACGAAGGCAATGTAGGCGGCGGTCCAGAACAGCAGCCAGACCGGGCCGGGGCCGCCGGGGCGGCGCAGCACGAAGGCGCCGATCGCCGGGATGAGCAATGCGATGGTGACGGCAATCGCGTTGATCGTGTTGAAGTAGTCGGCGTTGCGCGGGCTCGTGCCTTTCCATGGATTGGGGACGAACGGAATATTCAACGCGGCCTGGATACCGGCCGCCCAATGGGCAACGAAGAGAAGAACAACGAGCAGTCCACCAATCGCAACGACCTGGCGTATGGACGGCATTTGTTTCTCCCAATCCGGTTCGCACCGACACCCTATACTAACCGATCCGCCGTACGGCGACAGCCTCGCGCAGGGCAATCCGGATGAAGCTGGACCCAGCAACCCGCAGGGCCTGCTCAATCCGCGGATCGGCGCGCCGAATGCCGGCGTGATCGGAAATCTCTGGCGCAGTTCGACCGCGCCGCTCGGCTATGCCGGCGTGCTGGTTTACAACGCACAGGGCAAGCTGATCAGCCGGAATCCGATTGCCGGAGGTGTGCCAATCTCTGCTTCGGCGGACCGAAGCGCAACCATCTGCTGATGACGGCGAGCCAGTCTGGTCTATCTTGTACAGATGAACACGCAGGGTGCGGCGCCTGGGTGACGGCAGCGGCTCAATTCAGGGCAATCGCAGTGCCATGTCGCCCTTGAACGCATGGATCAACCGCCGGCGCTGAAACCGCCAGCCCCCCGGCTGCTTCACCAGCAGGTCGTCATAGACGCCGCACACTGACGGGATCGGGCCGTCGGGACCCTCGACCATCACCAGGTAGTTCGACCGCACGGTGGCACGCGCGCCGTCGCAGTCGATGATCGAGTTCATCACATAGTGCATGCGCCGCGGCTGCGGCGGCACCGACTGCTGGAGCCACGCGGCGATGTCCGTCGGTCCGTTCGCGCTGCGATAGGGCGCGATCCACTCGCCGTCCTCGGCGAACAACGCCGCAAGTTCGGCGAAGCGGCCTTCGTCCATGCAGAAACAGTAGCGATGCAGCAGTTCGCGGATCGCGTCCTTGTCCTCAAGCACGGCGCGTCGCCAGCAGCGCGGCAAGCTCGATGGCGGCGATAAGACTTGCGGGATTGGCGACGCCCTTGCCGGCGATGTCGTACGCCGTGCCGTGATCGGGCGAGGTGCGCACGATCGGCAGGCCGAGGGTGACGTTCACGCCGCGATCCATGTCGAGCGTCTTCAGCGGGATCAGCGCCTGGTCGTGATACATGCAGATCGCCGCGTCGTAGCGGCTGCGTGCGGTCGCGGTGAACATCGTGTCGGGCGACCAGGGGCCGGAGACATCGATCCCGGCGGCGCGCAAGGCGGCGATGGCGGGACCGATGATCGTGGTCTCTTCGTCGCCCAGCGCACCCTGTTCGCCGGCGTGTGGATTGAGCCCGGCGATGGCGAGACGCGGCCGCGCAATGCCGAAGTCGCGTTGCAGCGCTGCGGCCGTGGTCTGCGCGGCTGCGACGATGGCGTCGGTGGTCAGCATGGCGATCGATCTGCTCAGCGAGGCATGCACCGTGACCGGCACGACGCGCAGATCGGGGCTGGCGAGCATCATGATCTGTCGACCGTGCGCGCCGGTCAGTTCCGCGAGGAACTCGGTGTGGCCGGGATAGGCGAAGCCCGCGTCGTACAGCGCAGCCTTGTTGATCGGGTTGGTCACCATGCCGCCGGCCTCGCCGCTCAGGCAAAGCCGCGCGGCACGCTCGATCGAGGCGATCACCGCGCGGGCGTTGGCCTTGTCCGGATGGCCGGGCTGCGGCGGCGCGGCCAACTCGATCGGCAGCACCGGCAGTGCGGTCGCGAAGACGGCACTCGCGGCCTCCGGCGCGAGCACCAGGTTGATGGGCACTTCAGGCGCCAGCGCCGCAAGCCGGTCCGGGTCGTCGAGCGCCACGAAGCACGGTCCGTCGCGATGCAGCGCCTGCCAGGCGCGCAGCGTCAACTCGCCGCCGATGCCGGCGGGATCGCCCATGGTGAGAGCGAGCGGTTTCATGCCGTCAGATATGCAGCGCGCGGCCGCCGACCGCCAGAGCCGCCTCCTTCACCGCCTCGCTCAGGCTCGGATGCGCATGGCATGTCCGCGCGACGTCCTCGGCCGATGCGCCGAACTCCATCGCGGTGGTGAGTTCGGCGATCAGCGTTCCGGCATCGGGGCCAATGATATGCGCACCAAGCAGGCGATCGGTTGTCTTGTCGGCGAGCAGCTTGACGAAGCCGTCTGTCTCTCCCATCGCGCGTGCACGGCCGTTGGCGGTGAACGGGAATTTGCCGATGTTGTAGGCCACGCCTGCCGCTTTGAGCTCCTCCTCGGTCTGTCCGACCGAGGCGACTTCCGGCCAGGTGTAGACCACGCCCGGAATGGCGGCGTAGTTCACATGCCCCGCCTGGCCGGCAAGCCGTTCGGCGAGTGCCACGCCTTCCTCTTCCGCCTTGTGCGCCAGCATCGGCCCGGCGATCGCATCGCCGATCGCGTAGATGCCGGGGACGTTGGTGGCGTAGTGCGCATCGGTCTTCACCCGGCCGCGTTCGTCCAGTTCGACGCCGGCTTCCGCCAAACCCAGTCCTTCCGTGTAAGGCCGCCGGCCGATCGCCAGCAGCACGATGTCGGCGAGCAATTCGCTGCCGGGGTCGGTGGTCAGCGTAATGCCCTCATTGCCTTGGCGCGCGCCGGTAACCCGAGTGCCGAGACGCAGCTTGATGCCCTGGCGCGTCAGGATGCGTTGGAACGCCTTGGCGACCTCGGCATCCATGGTGGGCAGGATGCGGTCGAGGAATTCCACCACCGTCACCTCTGCACCGAGCCGCCGCCACACGCTGCCGAGTTCGAGACCGATATAGCCGCCGCCGATCACCACCAGGTGGCCAGGCACTCGGTCGAGCTCGAGGCCGCCGGTGGAGGTGACGATCTGCTTCTCGTCCACCTCGACGCCGGGCAGCGGCACGCTCTCGGAGCCGGTGGCGATGACGATGTGCTTCGTAGCGTAGGTGGTGCCGTCGACGTCCACGGTACCAGGTGCGGCGATGCGACCGGTGCCCTTCAGCCAGGTCACCTTGTTCTTGCGGAACAGGAATTCCACGCCTTTGACGTTGGCGGTGACGACCTCGGCCTTGCGTGCCTGCATGCGCGCCAGATCGAGCTTCACGCTGTCCACCAGCACACCGTGGTCCTTCAGCGCGTGCGTTGCGTGGTGGAACTCCTCGGATGATTGCAGCAGCGCCTTGGAGGGGATGCAGCCGATATTGAGGCAGGTACCGCCGAGTGTGCTGCGCTTCTCCACGCAAGCGACCTTCATGCCGAGTTGCGCGGCGCGGATGGCACAGACGTATCCGCCGGGGCCGGCGCCGATGACGATGACGTCGAAGGAGTCAGGCATGGATGCACCCCCTCCCCAACCCTCCCCCGCTTCGCGGGAGAGGGCGCGCTGA
>JANWJK010000192.1 GCA_025452005.1 Acetobacteraceae bacterium
CGCGCCCTCGGTGGCGCACCAGGTCGAGATGACGCTCGATCCAAACGATCGGGGCGCCTTCGTGTTCGAGCCACCGGCTTTTCAACTCCACCGCTGGACCAACACCGACGGCATCGTGTCGCATACCCTCTACGTCGACGACTATCCCGGCCCCTACCCCTTCATGAGCTATTCAGAGTAGTCGGACAGCCGTGGATCGCCACATATTGTAGTGCTCCTCGCGAGAACGTGGCTTCTCGCTCTGCCTCCCATGCCTACATCCAAAGCAGGCGCACTGTCCCGCCGAAATCGTGGGCCGGGCGACCGGTTGATCGCGCGAAAATCCTTTGCGTGATACAACCATAAGTGGTATGTCCATATTATGTCGCCCCGTCTGCTCGAAACCGTTCTTGTGGCAACCGCGCTTCCGGCGACGGTGCTTGCGCTGACGGTTTCCACCGTGGTCGTGATGACAGGATGGAGGCGGCGCCGGGACCTGCTGCAACGGCAAGGCCGGCCATTTGTGACCCCCCGCATGGAGCTGGGCCAGTCCACACTCGAGGCCGGCGTGCTGGATGTCGTGCTCGAAACGACGGCGGCGATGCGGCAATTCGAGAGTTTCGCCGCCGAGCGGTACGTGGCGCTGGAGCTGGCGGTGCAACCGGGCCTCGCGGTGCGCACCGATGCCCGTGCCTTTCGCGAGATCGTGGGCGACCTCCTGGCACACGCCATCGAGCACTCGCCCTGCGGCCGCGTGTTGCTGGGCGCTTTGCATACCGGCGGACGCGTAGAGATCACGGTGTCGGACGATGCGGCGCACGCTGATCGGGCGCTGCGGGCGAGCGAGCTCAGGCCCGCCGAGCGCCTCGCTGCCCTCCAGGGCGCCACGTTGGAGATCGATGCCCGGCCAGGACAGGGCACTATCGCCGTTCTGCGTCTGCCTGCCGCCGCGAGTGGGCGGAATTCCAGGATCGAAGCGGAGGCACCGGTGCTCGACCCGGCAAGCGTCTGGGCGCCGGCACACAGGGCACGCGAGGGCAGCCGGGCCGAGCGGTTGTAGAAATATTTCGACTCGCACCGGGCTCCGGAACGATGGAATAGTGGGCCGGCGAGCGCGTCTGCTTCGCGGACGGTGCCGGAACAGGGAATACCAGCGCCTCCTATAGTGTCATTATATGTGCAGCCTGCCCGCAACTGTGTCGGGCGGCGGAGGACGAAATGGCGGCGGCGGAGCGCCCGATCTCACCCGACGATTTGCACGGCTACGTCGATGATCGGCTCGATGCGGACCGTCGATCGGAAGTTGAACGCTGTCTTGAGAGCCAGCCCGAGCAGGCCCGGCTGGCGGCGGCCTATCGAGCGCAACGCGACAGCCTACGCGCTGCGTTCGCCACCGGCGCGCTCCAACCGATCCCCCCCGAACTCAACCTCAACCGGCTGCTGGAGGCACGCCTGCAACGACGTCCCGTTTGGTGGCGTGCCGCCGCTGTCGCCCTGCTGTGCCTGGGCCTGGGTGGTGCGACCGGGTGGTACCTGGGTGCACCGGCAAGGCCGGGGCGCACCGAACTGGCGATGTCTTTGCTCCAGCAGCAGGCAATGGCGAGCCACGCGGTGTATGCGGACGACCGGCGCCATCCGATCGAGGTCGCGGCCGCCGAGAAGGACCACCTTTCGCAATGGCTCTCGAACAGGCTTCGGCGCAGCGTGGTACCGCCCGACCTCAGCGCACTCGGTTATCGGCTGCTCGGGGGCCGATTGCTCGCGACCGAGCACGGTGGCGCGGCGGCGCTGTTCGTCTACGACGATTCCAAAGGCGACCGACTGACCGTGCTGTTGCGCCCGATGTCGCCTGAGTTGCGGGCCGCGCCCGCCGATGTCGCGCAGGGACCGCTGAATGGCTGCACCTGGATCGGCAACGGCATGGGCTATGCGGTGGTCGCCGCGGCGTCCGATCAGACCTTGGATCAGATTGCCGACCAGATCAGGCACCAGGCCGCCACGCCCGGCTGAGCGCCAGAGACCGCCCCGACCGGCCTGGATCATCACGGCAGCGAAATCTGATGCAGCAGGAGATCACCGCGCCAGTTGGCGGCTGAGCGGGTGACGATATAGTTCGCTTCTCGAGGGGGAGACATGATGGCGCGAGTCGATCGGCACATCGCCGGAAGCGTGTTGCTGCTGTGCTGCCTGCTGACCCTGACCGGCGCCGGCGATTCGCCTCGCCCCGGCACCGTGCTCGATGAGGCGCGTCAGGCCGGCCGCAGCGCCGAGTCGCTGCCCGCGCCGACCGAGGACTATTTCCACGACATGGATGGCGGCGTCGATCTGAAGACCGACCCCGTCACCAAGCTCAACCCGATACTCGGCCGCAATGCCTGGCTGGTCTGGAGCGGTGGCGACGACCGTCTCTGGGAAAGGCTGACTGCCTATACCTTTGGGGCACTCGATCTGCTGAAGATCGTCACCTACGATCCGGCCAAGCCGGTCGATCGCGCCGATAGGTGGAAGAAGCTCGGGCTGATCAACGAGCCGTGCATGGAGGCACCGAGTGCGCCCGATCCCAATCGTTTCGGGCTGATGCTCGACCGACGCAAGGCCGGTTGTCCGGCCGACCCGTTCGAGGACGAGACCCGGTACCCCGGCGTGAAGATCGGCGCGCGCGGCAGTACCGTGCCGGTCGGCTCGCTGTATGGCTATGCCAGCGGCATCGTGGGCCTGCGGCTGTTTCCCAATCCGGACTTTGACGAAGCGGCGAAGGCCAAATGGGACGCGGACAAGTACTTCAAGGGTGACGTCACGCTGGTGCGTCCGTACCGCGTCGGCATGTCGTGTGGCTTCTGCCATGTCGGGCCGAGCCCGGTACATCCGCCATCCGATCCCGCCTCCCCGCAATGGTCGGATCTCAGTTCCACGGTCGGCGCTCAGTACATGTGGGTGGACCGCCTGCTCATCTATCGCGCAAACCCCGACAACTACTTCTTCCAACTGGTACACAGCTATCGGCCGGGTGCGATGGACACGTCTCTCGTGTCATCCGACTACATCACCAACCCGCGGACCATGAACGCGGTGTACAGCCTGGGCGATCGCCTGACCCAGGCGCTGCGCTGGGGACGCGAGACGCTTGCCGGTGGACAGCTCAACAACAAGCAGTTCAACGACTATCTCGCCGATGGACCGCTGACGAAGTTCTTCCAGAAGCCGAACACCGCGTGGGCGCCTCGGGTCCTGAAGGACGGGTCGGATTCGGTCGGTGCGCTGGGTGCGCTGAACCGGGTCTATCTGAACATCGGCCTGTTCAGCGAGGAATGGCTGCTGCACTTCAACCCGGTGATCGGCGGCAAGCCCATCACCCCTATCGAGATCACGACCGCGGAGAAGAATTCCAGCTACTGGCAGGCGACAGAGGCGTGGACGCCCCACACCGCAGCGTTCTTCCTTCAGGCGGCACGACCCGATCGGCTGAAGGACGCGCCAGGTGGCGCGAGATACCTGACAGCGGATGCGGCGACGCTGGATCGCGGCAAGACGGTGTTCGCCGAGACCTGCGCGCGCTGCCACTCCAGCAAGGTGCCGAAGCCCGCGACAGGGTTGGATCCGTCCGGCTGCGCGGGCCCTGGCTATCTGCAATGCTGGAACAACTACTGGGCGTGGACCAAGACAGACGACTACAAGAAGCAGATGCGCGCCATCGTCAGCGCGCCCGACTTCCTGAACGGCAACTTCCTGTCCACCGAGGCGCGGGTGCCCGTGACGCTGCTGCAAACCAACGCATGCAGCCCGCTGGCGACCAACGCGCTGGCCGGCAACATCTGGGACAACTTCTCCTCGCAGTCCTACAAGACGCTGCCGTCGGTCGGCGCGATCACGGTGCATGATCCGTTCACCGGCAAGCCGTGGAAGTACACTATGCCGGCCGGCGGGCGCGGCTATACGCGGCCGCCGTCGCTCATCGCGCTGTGGTCCACCGCGCCGTTCCTGCTCAACAATACCGTGGGCGGCAATGCATTCGAGCAGGATCCGTCGGTCGATGCACGGATGCGCGTGTTCCAGGCATCGATCGAGCAGATGTTGTGGCCGGAGAAGCGGCAACACGATCCGCTTCTGGGCAACCGGAACCCGGGCGATCCGGTCTACCAGATCGATCGCACCACCGAACGCAGCTACATCAGCATGCCCGCGGCCTATGTGCCCGAATCGCTGCGCCCGGTGTCGTCCAGGATGAGCCGGCTGCTGCCGTCGCTGTTCCGGCCCGACGGCGGCATTACCATCGGTCCATTCCCGAAGGGTCTGCCAATCAACCTGCTCTCCAATCTGCAACCGCTGGCGGAGAGCGGCAACGCAATCAATCGCCTGCGGCACGCGGAGCGGCTGCTCCAGTTGCTGGTCGATCTCAAGCTGTACCTCATAACGCTGCCTGCCGGTGCGACGGATGAGCAGATGGTGAGCGGCATCGCGAGCAAGATGGGGTCGGCGATGCTGGCACTGAACAAATGCCCGGACTTCGAGGTCAACCGCGGGCATTACTTCGGCACCGGCATGGTCCCCGGCGAACCGGCGCTCAGCGACAACGACAAGCGCGCGCTGATCGAGTTCCTTAAGACGTTCTAGCGCATCGCGATGGATGTCTGCGACTACGTGATCGTCGGCTCCGGGGCCGGCGGCGGCACGCTGGCGGCACGGCTGGCGGAAGCGGGCATGCGCGTCGTGGTGCTGGAGGCGGGGGGCGACCCGCGCGACGCTCCGGGCCTGCCGGAAGACTACGATGTCCCCGCGTTCCATACGCTGGCTTCGGAAAACCCTGCCATGCGCTGGGATTTCTTCGTGCGGCACTACGCGGACGAGGAGCGGCAGCACCGGGACTGCAAGCTACAGCCGGAGGGCATTTACTATCCCCGCGCCGGAACACTCGGCGGCTGCACCGCACACAACGCGCTGATCCTGATGCCGCCGCACGATGCCGATTGGGACGCCATCGCGGCCATGACCGGCGATCCGTCATGGTCCGCGTCGGACATGCGGCGCTACTTCCAGCTTCTGGAAGCGTGCCGCTACCGGCCGGTGTGGCGAACCCTGTCGCACCTCGGCATGGACATGACAGGCCATGGCTGGGATGGCTGGTTGCCAAGCGAACGAGTCAGGCCGTGGCAGGCGGTCGAGGACCGGCGGCTGCTGGCGACGCTCACCGAGTCCGCATTCGGCGCCTTGCGCGGGTCATCGCGACTGATGCGAACCCTCCGGCGGCTGCTCCAGTCGCGGCTGGACCCCAACGACATGCGCCTGTTGCGACGCGGTGCCGATGGGCTCTGCTTCACGCCGCTCGGCACCGATCGGCACAGGAGGGTTGGAACGCGCGAGCGCCTGCTCGATGTCGCGGCACACCATCCTGATCGGCTGACAATCGAGCTGCATGCGCTGGCCACGCGCGTGCTGTTCGATGGCGACAATCACGCGGCCGGCGTCGAGTACCTGAAAGGCGAGCGGTTGTACCGCGCGCATCCCAGTGCGTCCGGCGGTCCCGGTGAGCGACGCGTCATCCGTGCGAAGCGCGAGGTGATCCTGGCGGGCGGCGCGTTCAACACGCCGCAACTGTTGATGCTGTCCGGCATCGGGCCGCGCGAATCGCTCGAACGCCACGGCATTGCCGTGCGGCGTGACCTTGCCGGCGTCGGCCGCAACCTGCAGGACCGTTACGAGATCGGCGTCGTCAATCGAATGGCGCAGCCGTGGCGCGTGCTGGACGGTGCCCATTTCGCCCGCGACGACCGGCTGTACCGCGAATGGTCGCGCCATCGGACCGGCATCTACGCCTCGAACGGCGCGGCGCTCGCGGTATCGCTGCGATCACGGCCGGAACTTCCAGTCCCCGACCTGTTCTGCATGGCGCTGCTGGCGAAGTTCGAGGGCTACTCACCCGGCTACTCGCGCGTCATCGCCGGACATCACGACTACCTCACCTGGGCGGTGCTCAAAGGCCACACCAACAATCGGGCCGGCGAGGTCGTGCTGCGTTCGGCCGATCCACGCGACACGCCGCTGGTGAACTTCCACTATTTCGAGGAAGGCAGCGACGTCGCGGGCGATGACCTCAAAGCCGTGGTGACCGGACTGCGCTTTGTTCGTGGCATGACGCAAGAGTTGCTTCGCCGCGGTCTGATCCAGCAGGAGGAACTACCGGGCGCGGCGGTGCAGACCGACCAACAGCTTGCCGACTATGCGCGCGACAACGCATGGGGCCACCACGCTTCCTGCTCGTGCGCCATCGGGCCGCGCGAGTCGAACGGTGTGCTCGACAGCCGACTGCGCGTGCACGGCATCGAGCGGCTGCGGGTGGTCGACGCCTCGGTGTTCCCGCGCATTCCGGGCTTCTTCATCGTAGGCGCGGTGTACATGGTGGCGGAGAAAGCGGCGGACATGATCCTGGCGGATGCGGAGCGTGGCTGATCGATCAACCGGCAGCGAAGTACCGCAGCGCCCGTAACCCCGGCAGGAAGAAATACGCGCCGCCACGCACCGTGATGAATGCCGGCAATCCATCGATCCGCCGGGTTACGCCACTCGGCTGCGGCATGGAAAAGCCATCGGTGCGGTGATCCGCCGGCATCGGCTCGCGGTTGCCGAGCAGCGGATCGGCCTCGCCGCTCATGCCGTCGAACTTGGCACTGATCAGCCACGCGTTCTGGATGAACTCGAACTGGCGCGCGATATTGGCGTTGAGGCAGATGAAGTAGAGGCCGCCGCGCGGGTCAGGCGCATCCGGTCGCAACGCCACCTGCCGGTCGATCCGATCGCCAAATTCGCGTCCGCGCCGGAGAATGCGATGGAACCGGCTGGTCGCGATCAGATCCTCACTCAGGTCCTGGTGCCCGAGACCCAGCAGGCGGATCAGCCGCGTCACCAGACCCTGGCGGCCGCCCGGCATGTCGCCGGTGCGCGGATTGGCGCGGCGGATATGCGCGCCGAACGGACAGCGCAGACCGTCCCTGTCCTCGTCATAGGTGAACTGGTTGCGCGCAATATCGAGTTCGTTCGGACCCACACCGCGGATCGGCTGCCCTCGCGTGGGAGCCAACGCGTCGCCTGACATAAGCCGCCCCACCATCGCCTCCGCCAGCGCTATCCGATCCCCGTCGTGGACTGCCTGCGCCGCGATGAAGCGCCAGAAGCCCCGGACATCCTGTGCAAGTTCGCGCATCACCAGATAGCTGCCGTTGCGGCCCAGATCGCGACGCGCCGGATCGTCCTCGGCGACCACCAGAGAAGCGGCCCCCGGCTGGGCCGGATCGAGCAGTGGCCGGTCGGTATAGCGGCCGTACTCGTTGCGGTGTCCCAGCAGGAATTCTCCCGCGGTCAGCAGGTTGCCGTATTCGAGGTCGGCCGATGTGCCCGGCACGCGTTCGCCGGACCAGTCGATACGCGGCTGACTGACGCCATCGATGAAACCGAAAGGTTCCATGCCGCCCATGTCGGTCGTGGGCAACCTGTGGAGCACCGCAAGGCCGTTGCCGAGCCCCGCTTCGATCTGAAGGTGCCAGGCGTCGAGGTTCTCTTCGGCGTACAGCATGAGCAGGATGTGCGGCTCCTGCGCGCCGCCCCAGCGCCACAGCGACGGCGCGCTTGCTGCCACGTCGCCGAGACGGCGCGACCGCCCCTCCTCGCCTGCCATGCCGGAGATGAATTCGGCGGAAAAACCGTCGATGACCGTCGACGCCACGCCCAGCGCGCGCATGCCGTCCGCGGTCAGTGCGATCTGCATCGCGCGGCCAACGTGCTCCCGGCGGAGTTGCTCGACCGTGGCAACGGATTCCGACACATCGCGCAGCCACGCACGTGCCGCAGCCGCGTCGGTCACTCGCAGCAACAGGAAGCATGCCTGCTTCAGCGAGCCATAACCCGACCACAGCAGGCCTTGGATATCCGCGAACTCGCTGTTGGGCGTTGCCATCAGATCATCGCCAGCCAGCGTCCCGCCTCGGCTTCGATCATCGTCTGTGCTTCGAGCCCTTCGCGGATTCGCGTGTTGCGTGCCAGGTCCGCCGTGGTGAGGCCGGGATAGGCCTTGTACCAGACCTGCGTCGGCACCTGGTGACGGCGGAGAAAGTACTTGAACGCCAGCTCCTCCTGTGCGCCGCCCGACAGCAGGAACTTCGTGCGGGGATACCCGACGCCGTTGCTGAATACCAAATTGAGGCCGAACGCGACCTTGTTGATGAAGTCGTCCATGTAGCTGTCGAGACTGCCGTCATAGTTGCTGCAGAACAGCAGCCGTCGGTGGTCGTCCATGAACACCCAGCGCGCGAAGTGGATGGTGCCGACGCGCGCCAGTCGTCCGCGCGTGTAGATCTGCCGCGTGCTGAAACTCAGCACCCAGAAAATGAAGAGCAACGTCCAAAGGCGGAACCGGCCAGGTTTCACGATGCCGAACGCACTGAACTGGTTGGTGACGTCGTGATCCTCCAGCACGCTCAGAGAATGCACATGCTCCGGCGCAGGACGCGGCACGATCACCGCATCGGACGTCTCGCGCCGGCGCAATTCCCAGAGAAAGAACGGTGCACCCAAAACGAAGAACGGCAGCAGCACCAGCAGCGCGAGCGGAACGCCGATCATGTTGCCGATCTTGCTTGCCAGCCAGGGAAACGGCGTCGGCGCAGGCGGCGTCAGCGGTGGACCGTCCTGCCGCACGGATGCGGCCAACTGGCGGTGGACCTCGAGTGGCGATTGTGCCTCGAACGCCGCGGCGCCGCGTTGCAGCCGATCGCGCAGTGCTGCGTGCAACGCCGCCTCCTCGCGTATCTGCCGCACTGTCCGCCCGACCCAGTTCACATACTGGGTCGCAGGGGTCACCGAACGTCCCTGCATCCATGCAAGCAGATCGCCGCCGCGACTGAAGCCCTCGCAATGCCCGAAGATCCGCGTCAGCCCCGCGCCGGCGAGTGCCGCAAACTCCGCCAGCATCGCCTCGGCCGGCCCGTCGCAGTCTCCCAGAAACACCAGCCACACCGGTGGGTTTTCGAAAGTCGTGCCATACAGCCGGAGATCGTCCAGCGTCTCGTCGTGCAGGATAACGAATCGCGCGACATGCAGCCGATCGAACCGCGCGAACGGCACCAGCGCGTTGTTCGGATCGACCGCGCCGGGAGCGGTGTTCATGGTGGCGAGCAGCGCGCGCAGCCCGGTCTCCTGACCGGGCGCGATCGGCGCCGCCACCATGAAGCAGGATTGCGGCGTCATGTCACGCGAGACGCGATCAGAACTGCAGTGCGAAATCGATCAGCCGCGCCTTGTCCCAGAACACCTTGCCGAGATAGAGGCCGGGCGCCTCGATCAGCCGGATTTCATCACGAATCCAGTGCGCGACCATCGAAGTCTCGGAGTAGTCGAGCACGATGCATTCCTTGCCATCGATCCAGCTTGGTGCCTTGTAGACCTTCGCGATGATGGCATTGAGGCCGAACGGCCCGATGCGATTGCGCAGCAGACCAGCCTTGGCGTCGAACACCTTGCCCTGCCAGGCGAACACGCCGACGAACTTGGCGATCTCCGGACTGAACACGGTGCCGGACGCCACGATGGCGGTGCCGTCCGCCTGCCCGTTGGGGATCGGGCCGGCCTGGCTTCCGGTGAACAGCGCATCGAGCTCGGCCTGCGACATCTTGAGCAACTGCGGTACGTCGTGCGGCATCATGTCCTCCCTTGTCGCGCACACAAGTTACGCCCGCGGCAATCCGACGCGCAATCATGTCAGCCGTCGGTGGTGCCGATCTGACGACCGATCTGTTGCTGGCGCAGGATGTGCGCGCCGCCCAGCAATGCGGCGGCGAGGACGATGGTCAATGTCGAGACGGCAGCGATCGTCGGATCGATAGCGAAACGCAGATCGTCCCACATGCGGCGCGGCAAGGTGATGGCGCCCGATCCGGACAGGAACAATGCGACGATGAGTTCATCGAACGACGTGATGAAGGCGAACAGGGCACCGACGAACACGCTGGGACGGATCAATGGCAACGTCACCTGACGGAAGGTGCCCCACGGCGTGGCGCCGAGACTGAGTGCCGCCTGTTCCAGTCGGCGGTCCAACCCGGCGAGGCTGGCGCTCACACTGGTCACCACGAACGGCACCGCGAGACAGGTGTGCGCAAGCACCAGACCGACCGGCGTTCCAACCAGCCGATAGCGGGCGAACACATAGTAGATGCCTATCGCCACCACGATACCGGGCACGATGAGCGGCGACAGGATCAGCGCGCCGAATGCGGCCTGCATCGCGCGTGGCAATCGCGCCAGGCCGAGCGAAGCAAGCGTGCCCAAGATGGTCGCCAGGACGACGACGCAGGCGGCGACAGCGAAGCTGAGCCACGTGGACGCCAGCCATTCGCTGCTGCCGAGATAGGCGCGGTACCAGCGAACGCCGAAGCCTGGCGGTGGGAACGTCAGATAGCTCGCGGACGAAAACGACAGTGCGGCGACGATGAGGATCGGCAGCGCCAGGAAAGCCAGCACCAGTATCCAGCACAGGGCGAACGCAATGCGCCCGGTCATCGCGTGGCCGTGCGCAGAACGTCGCGCACGCCCGGCAACCGCAACGACACGAGGATCAGCAGCAGCGTGGCAGCGAGCAATGCCGTGGAAAGGCACGCGGCATACGGCCAGTTCAGCAGGTCCACCTGCTGCGCTATCAGCATCGAGAGCATGAGATCGCGCGGCCCACCGACCAGCGCGGGCGTGATGTAGAAGCCGAGTGACAGGACAAACACGAGCAGTACTCCCGCCGCGACGCCGGGTATCGACAGCGGCAGCACCACCTGAAGGAACACCCGCCGCGGCGGGGCACCGAGACCGGCGGCCGCACGCAGCAACGCGCCGTCGATCTGCCGCAACACGCTGGCGATCGGCAGGATCATGTAGGGCAGCAGGATGTGGATCATCGCGATGTGCACGGCGAATGGCGTGTTCAACAGCTTCAGCGGCGCGTCGATCAGGCCGGTTGCGATCAGTGCTTCGTTGACCAGCCCTTTGCGGCCGAGCAGCACCATCCAGGCGTAGCTGCGCACCAGGACGCTGGTCCAGAACGGCAGCAGGACGATGATCAGCACGAGAGTCGCGGCGCCTTGCCGCAGACGCGACAGTGCGAGCGCCACGGGATAGCCGAAAGCCAGCGCGCCGAGCGTGACGATGAGGGCGGTACGCAGCGTGGTGCCGAACACATGCAGGAATACCGCGTCACCGGCGAGCCGCCGGTAGTTCTCCATCGTCCAGGTCGGATCGGCGATACTGCGCAGCAGCATGGAAGCGAGCGGCAGCGCGTAGAACGCCGCCATGTAGAGCGCGAGTGGAGCGACCAGCAGGATGGGCGCGGTATGCCGCAAGGGTGCGCGTGACAGCCGCCCGGACGCGATGGCGACTGTGGCCATGCCTCAGACGATAACGGTGTCGGCGGCCGACCAGGCAAGCTCGACGCGCTCGCCGACGACGCGCGGGCGGATCTCGGCGCTGGACGCCTCCTTGAGGACGATCGAAACACCGCCCTCGCACTGGCACAGATAACGACGCCGCTCACCGGCGAAGACGATCTCGGCGATCGTCGCCGCCATGCGGTTCCGGCGGATCCGGTCGTCCTGCACGCCGGCGAAGTGGACGCGTTCGGGGCGCGCCGCCAATGTCACGGCCTCACCTGGCGCGTGGCGAATTCGCGCCACCGCTCGCAGTGTCGCGCCGCCGCAGTCGGCGACCACCATGCCATCCTCGTTGCCGCGCACGACACCCGGCAGGAAGTTCGACTCGCCGATGAACGACGCCACGAAGCGATCGCACGGCCGATCGTACAGGTCCTCCGGCGTGCCGACCTGCGCGATCAGCCCCTCGTTCATCACCGCGACGCGGTCCGACATCGTCAACGCCTCTTCCTGATCGTGCGTGACATAGACGAACGTGATGCCGAGATCGGCGTGGAGCCGACGCATTTCGAGTTGCAGGCTCTCGCGCAACTGTTTGTCGAGTGCTCCCAACGGTTCATCCATCAGCAGCAGGCGCGGATGGAACACGATCGACCGGGCCAGCGCGACGCGCTGCTGCTGGCCACCTGAAAGCTGGCGCGGATACCGCGCCTGGTAGCCCGGCAGACGCACCAGATCGAGGCTCTCGGCCACGAGCCGTGCGCGCGTGGCCCGGTCGACGCCGCGCTGCTTCAACGGAAAGCCGATGTTGTCCGCGACCGTCAGGTGCGGGAACAGCGCGTAGTTCTGGAACACCATGCCGATGTTGCGCCTGTACGGCGGCAGCGCGACGACGGAACGCCGGTCGATGGTGATGTCGCCGGCATCGGGCGTTTCGAAGCCGGCGATCATCATCAGTGTCGTGGTCTTGCCCGATCCGCTTGGGCCGAGCAGGGTGATGAATTCGCCGGAGAGTATGTCGAGCGATATGCCACGCACCGCGCCGACGTTGTCGAACCGCTTCTCGATGCCGGACAGGACGACAGAGGCGCCGTGCAACGCCTGCGCCTGCCCGGTGGCCGGCAAGGCGGTTCCATCCATGTCAGGCCAGGATCCACTTGTTCCAGCGGCCGATCACCGTGTCGCGGTTGTCCACCCACCATTCGTAATTGTAGGGAATCAACTGCGACCTGATCGCCGGCGCGCTCGGCAATATCTCCAGTTGCTTCTCCGTCAGGTACTCCGCCGACTTATTGTTGACCGAGCCGTAGGGGATCAGCATCGACAGCCGCGCCTGGGAAATCGCCAGCGTGCTGAAGGCGATGAACTTCATCGCGTTGGCCTTGTTCGGCGCGTTCTTCGGCACCGCCCAGCAGTCGCGCTTCAGCAGTCCCTGATTCCAGCTTATCGCCGCCGGCACACCCGCAGCCTGGATCGCCGCCATGCGACCGTTCCACACTGACGCCAGCACAACCTCGCGGTCGCTGAGCATCTGCACGGGGACCGCGCCGGTCTCCCACCACTTGACCACGCTCGCCTTGATCTTGTCGTAACTCTCGAATGCCTTGTCGATATCGATCGGATAGATCTTGTCCGGCGGCACGCCGGCTGCCAGCAACGCGAACTCGAGTTCCGGCGTGCTTGGCCCGGCGCCCGTCAGCGTCCGATCACCGGGGAATTTCTTCGTGTCCCAGAAGTCGGCCCATCCGTTCGGCACCGCGCCCTTGAACGCGTCGGTGCGATACGCCATGACCTGCGACCAGACCAGCATATCGAGCGCGTAGTCGTAGCGGTACAACGGATCGATGTTGCCGACATCGACCAGGTCGTAGTCGATCTTCTCGAAGTAGTCGCCCTTCTTCATCAGGTTCTTTACAGTGGAGCGCCCGAGCTGTACCACGTCCCATTCGACGTTGCCGGTATCCACCATCGCCTTCACCTTGTTGACGTCGGCGCCGGGAAAGTCGAGTGTCTTGACCCCACTCAGTCTCTCGAACGGCGCGAAATACGCCGTGCGTTCGGCATCCTGTGCGGTCCCGCCATAGGCCGCGATCCGCACCTCGCCGCTGCCCTTCAGCTTCTCGGGTATCGCGGTGATCTCAGGCATCTTCGGCGGCGACGCGGGTTGCGCGAAGCTTCGGGCGCCGCCCAGCGCGGTCATTCCCGCCGTGGCCCAGGCAGCAAGGCCCAGGAAGCGGCGGCGGCTATGGTCGGAGATTGTCATGCTGCGCTCCTGATCAGAGGTCATGTCAGCTTCTCGCCAGCACCGGAGCCGGCGAACGGCGTCGGTATCCACCACTCATCGCCACGCGCGGTGGAGATGTACTCAGGCCACCGCAGATCGACCGGCGGAACGAAGTCGCGCGGCAGCAGTGGCGCCACCCACTTCGTGCCGCCAACTCCACCGCCGGTGCGGTCGTTGAACTCCGTCTTGGCGCGTTCGAGAATTTCGGGATGCGCCAGCAGGTCCAGGAACGACGCGGCCAACGTCTTCGCCGCGATGAACAGTCCCGGATCGATCGCCGCCGGCAGACCGCCCAGCGCATTGCGGCACCATGCGGGATATTCGTAGCTATCGTCAGGGGCGCGCAGGGCCGGCCGCATGGTGAACACGCGTGCCGCCGGCGCATGCCAACTGTACTCCACGTAATCGTCGGCACCGATATGGAACTGCGACGGCGGCAGGCTGCGTCGCACGATCTCCTCGAACTCGGCCGGCGGCGTGAGGCGCTGATTGTCGGCGGTGAACGGGTCGTCCATCGGCGCAATTCCCAGATTGGTCTGGATCGCGCGTCCAAATTGCCGCGCCTCGTCATCGAACGCCGGTGCGCCGATCGCTGCCATGTTGCGATACACCAGATCGACCATGGTGCTGTTTGGCAGGCCGACGCGGGTCTTCGTCACCCACCGGACCGACGCCTGGCAGCCGCAAGTCGCCGCGGCATGACGGGCATTGTTGGCCAGCACCTGATAGATCTGCTGTTGCACCGCGAGCGACGGCGAGCGCCACGAATACTGGATCTGGCTGAACCGCGGCGCCAGGTTGTCCGATGTCGCGTCGCCGCCGGCCAGGATGAACTCGTTGAGCGTCCAGGCGCCGGCGTGCGGATACATCGCCTCCTTGGTGTACTTCGTGGTCGTGTACATCAGGCACAGGGCGTCGATCGCACCGGGGCAACGTGCCGCGGCATGGGCCGACGTGCGGATCGGCAGCAGCGACTTGTCGATCCACTGTTCGGGTGACAGCGTCTCGAAGGTGATCACGACGCTCCAATAGGCGCCGCACTGGGTCTCGCCCTGCACCGTGTTGGTGGTGTGCGGATGATAGGCGATGAAGGCGTCGCAGCCGTCGTAGTAGCCCTTGGCGGCGTGGACCGGTTTCGAACCGCACACCTTCTCGGCCGGTTCGCCAAAGAATTTCAGCGTGCCGCGCAACCCGTGCTGCTGCATTGCGGCCTTGGTCGCCAGGATGCCGGCAACCGCCGCCGAGCCAAGTGACGAATGCGGATCGGTGTGTCCCGCCGTCCACGGATGCAGTCCCTCGCGCGGCGCCTTGTGTGGCACGACCTGCTGCGACTGGCCCGGCACCGCGTCGTACTCGGCGTAGCTGCCCAGGACGGGCGAGCCGCTGCCCCAGGTCGCGGCAAAGGCAGTCGGCATGCCGCCCGAACCTGCCTCCACCGAAAAGCCCTCGGCGCGCAACAGCTCGCAATAGGCGCGAGACGACTTGTATTCCCGCCAGGCTGGCTCGGCGAAGTGCCATATCGTCTTGTTGAAGTCGGACAGCCGCGCGCGGTTGGCCTCGATCCAGGCGACGGCGGATTGTTGCGTTGGGTTCAGCGCCATCCCGTGCCTCCTCGTTCAGGATTCGAGGAGGTTAACCCGGAATTGGCGCCGGGGAATATGCCGATCGGACCCCTTATCGCCTATGATCCGGAGAAACGCCGGAGTAGCGACATGGACATCAACCTGCCTGACGTGCGCGCCGAGGTCGAAGCGGCGTTCGCACGCTACGAGGCCGCGCTGGTAAGCAACGACGTGGCCACATTGCAGGAATTGTTCTGGCGCAGCGAACTCACCATTCGCTATGGCATCGCCGAAATTCTGTATGGCAGCGACGAAATCGCCGCCTTCCGTGCGGCACGTTTGCCGGTCGGTCTGGCGCGGCGCATTTCGCGCACGGTGATCACAACCTACGGACGCGACTTTGCCACCGCCTCGACGCTGTTCGAGCGCGATACGGTGCCTGGCAGGATCGGTCGCCAGATGCAGACCTGGGCGAGGCTGCCGGAAGGCTGGCGCATCGTCGCAGCGCATGTCAGCTTGATCGATGCAGCCTGATCAACCGAAGCCCAGCAGCGCACGCAAACGTCGCCAGACCGCACGAAGGACCAGCGCCCCTGCCGGCAGGTGACGTTGCTCCGGCAGGCTCTTGCCGGTCAGACGCGCCTCGAGACGTGCAGCGAAGTCGGATGCGATCGCCGCGGCGAATTCCTGCACGACGGCGCCACGTGCGAACTGCGCCAACGGCCCACGCAATGTGTAGTCGATGGTTACCGTCGCACCGGTGGTCGCAGCATCGAGTGCCTTCAGGCGCACCACCCCACGCGCGCTGAGCCGTGTGCCGGTGCGACCGTCGCGGCCGTCGCCGACGATCTCCGCGCGCTGAGCGGCATCGTCGAAGCTGATGCGGCCCTCACCGCTGAACAGCGTCTCGATCGGCCCCAGCGAGGCGCGCACCTCGCCGCGCAACCGATCGTCCACCACCTCGATGACCCGCGCGCCGGGGATGCATTCCGCGACCAGATAGGGATCGCGAATGGCACGCCAGACGTCGGCCAGCGGCAACGCCAGACGCAGCGTCTGAACGATCTCCGGCCCGCGTGGCGTTTCGATCGCGGAGGTCGGGGGCAGTGTGGGCAAGGCCGGCAGCACAGGCAGCGGCGCCGACGCGGGCTGCGCCGCCGGCGCGCCGTCAGCCAGCACACGCTGGATCGCACGCACGATGCCGGCGTAGCCGGTGCATCGACAGAGGTTGCCGGCCAGTTCCACGCGGATGCGTCCTTCATCGGCATCCGGCAGGCGCTGCACGATGTCGCGTGCGGTGACCAGCATGCCCGGCGTGCAATAGCCGCATTGCAATGCATGTTCCGCCGTGAAGGCGGCGCGCAGCCGGACGATCACCGGATCGTCCGCCAACCCCTCGATCGTGCACACATCGGCGCCGTCGCAGGCCACCGCAAATGCGATGCATGAACGAGCGGGCGCGCGATCGATCAGCAGAGTGCAGGCACCGCACACGCCATGCTCGCAACCGAGATGTGTGCCGGTCAGCAGCCGCGCCTCTCGAAGAAAGTCGGCAAGATGCGTACGTGGTGCGACCTCGGCGGTCACGCTCTCGCCGTTCACCATGAGCGTGATGCGGCTCATGCCTGCGCCTTGGCCAACGCGCGGCTCAACACCACAAGCTGCATGCGACGCTGGACTTCGTCCAAGCCGCTCAACGCCCGCAACGAGTGCGTCGCTCCGGCAAGCGAAACGTCGTCATCTTCCAACAGCAACGGCCTGGCGCCCAGCGCGCCGATCACGGCGCGTCGCCTGCCGCCGCACAACAGCACGAAGGCCATGGCATGAGCGAAGTCGCCAGGCTTGCGGCACGCCTTCTCGTACGCCCAGCGCGCATCGGCGGGAAGCTGAGGCACGCGGACCGCCAGCATGATCTCGCCGGGCAGCAAGGCGGTGCGGAACGCGCCCTGGATGAAGTCGCATGCCCGCAGGCTGCGCGCGCCATCCGGCCCTTGCAGCAGCATCGTCGCATCCAGTGCCGTCAGCGCTGTCGCCCAATCCGCGGCGGGGTCGGCATGACACAGGTTGCCCCCGATCGTGCCGCGATTGCGTATTGCGCGATAGGCGATGCCGTCGGCCACGCGAGCCAGCACACCGCCGCCGATATCGGGCGTCAGCCCATCGGCGATCGCGGCATGCGTGACGCAGGCGCCGATCGTCACCGCATCGGCATCGGCGGCAACGCCGGTCAGTTCTTGCAGGCGGTTCACCTGCACCAACAGCCGCGGATGCGACAGGCGGAGGTTCAGCATCGGCCCGAGCGACTGGCCGCCGGCAAGAACGCGAGCGTCCGCCTCACCAGCCAGCAAGGCGATCGCATCGGCCACGCTTGCCGGACACGCATGTTCGAACGCGGCAGCCTTCATCCGGAATGCGCCAGCAAAGCCGCAAGGATCCGTCGTGGCGTTATCGGCAGCTCGGTGATCTCCACGCCGAACGGTGCCAGCGCGTCGTTCACCGCATTGGCGATCGCGGCAGGCGGACCGATCGCGCCGCCCTCGCCGATGCCTTTCTGTCCATGAAGCGTCAGAGGCGAGGGCGTCTGCATATGCAGGATGCGAGGTTCCGGCACTTCGGTGGCGCCTGGCAGAATATAGTCGGCGAGCGTCGAACCGAGCGGCTGACCGGCAGCGTCGTATTGCATCTCCTCATAGAGCGCGGTGCCTATGCCCTGCGCCGTGCCACCGATCACCTGCCCATCGACAATCATCGGATTGATCAGCGTCCCGCCATCCTCGCAGATCGCATAATCGAGGATGCGGACGTCGCCGAGTTCGGTATCCACTGAAACCACCGCGGCATGTGCGGCATAGCTGAACGTGCCGGAATCACGCGGCGGCTTGTAGCCGGCGGTCGCTTCGAGGCCCGCGCCCGCGACGTCACTCGGCAGGTCCTGCGGACGCAGATACCAGGTGCGCGCCACCTCTGCGATCGGAACGCCGCCACCCGGACCACTGACCAAACCCGCGCCGACACGCACCGCCTCCTGCGGCGCCTGTAGCAGGTGCGCGCCGATGCGGGCGATCCGCTCCGCCAGTTCGCGACACGCCGTGCCGACCGCTCCGCCCGCCATCACCATGCAGCGCGAGCCCCACGTGCCGGTGGAATACGGCGTCAACGCCGTGTCGCCATGCACCACGCGGATCGACGCGAGCGGAATTCCCAGCACCTCGTGCGCCACCTGCGCCAAGGTTGTTTCCAGGCCCTGGCCATGGCTCTGGATGCCGACGCGCAGCTCCAGCCCGCCATCGGGCGTCATGCGCGCGACCGCCTGCTCGAAGCCCGGCACCATCGGAATGCCCCAGCCGGCGTAGACCGACGTGCCGTGCGCCGCCTGCTCGCAGAAGATGCTGCAACCGAAACCGATGCGCAGCGGGCCGGTGGCCGCTGCCTGTCTGCGACGCACACCAGGCAGGTCGATCGCAGCGATGACACGGCGCAGGCATTCGGGATAGTCACCGCTGTCGAAGAGTTTGTTGGTTATGTTCTCGAATGGCATTGCCGCCGCCGGCACCAGGTTGCGCAGGCGCACTTCGTGCGGTTCCAGCCCGGCATGGCGCGCAACCGCGTCGAGTGCCACCTCCAGCGCGAAGCACACGCCGGACCGCGCCACGCCGCGATACGGCAGGATCGGCGGCTTGTTCGTCGCGGCGGAAAACGTGCGGCAGCGATACGCCTGCATCGCGTATGGACCCGGCAGGATAGAGGCCACCTGCGCTGCCTCCAGGCAGGCGGAGAACGGATAGGCGGAATACGCGCCTGCATCGACCACCGCCTCGGCGTCGATGCCGATCAGCGTGCCGTCGGCTTCGGCATGCAGCGTGATATCATAATCGTGCTCGCGACAATTGGCGTTGCCGGTAAGCTGTTCGCGGCGATCCTCGATCCAGCGCACCGGATGGCCAAGACGACACGCAAGATACGCCGCACAGACTTCCTCCGGCAGCAGGATCCCCTTGTAGCCGAAACCGCCGCCGACATCGGGCGCCACGACGCGAATCCGCGCCTGGTCGAGCCCCAGGCATCCGGCGAGCCCGGTGCGCACGATATGCGGCATCTGGGTCGAGCTGTAGACCAGCAGTTGCTCCACCCGCCGGTCCCAGGTGGCAACAACGCCGCGCCCTTCCAGCGGCGACATGCACTGTCGCGCCGTCCGCAGGCGGCGGCGCACCACGATCGGCGCCGGTTGCGCGAACCGCTCCGGTGCGACCTCGACGAACGTCTCCAGGAACACGTTGTTGTCCCAGTGATCGTGCAGCCTGATCTCGCTGGTGAGTGCCGCACGCATGTCCACGACCGGCGGCAATTCGTCGAACTCGACATCGACGGCGGCGGCGAAGTCCTCCGCCTCAGCACGGCTCGGCGCGACGCAGACTGCGATCGCCTCGCCGACATGGCGCACCTTGCCGGTCGCCAGCACCGGCTGTGCCGATGGTTTGAATCCCGGCAGGCCGGACACCGCAACGATCGGCTGCACGCCGACCAGATCCTGCGCCACGAACACCGCTGCTTCCGCGCCGGGTGGCTTGCGGATGGCCCGAATGCGCGCGTGCGCGACGGGGCTGCGCACGAAGGCCAGGTCGCGCATGCCGGCCAACCGGATGTCGGCGATGAACTCGCCCTTGCCGCGCAGGTAGCGGTCATCCTCCAGTCGCGGGACGGATCGGCCGATGCCCTCGCCGCTCGCCGATCCTTGCATCCGGCACCCTTTCCGCTTGCGCCCTTCGCGCAGGCCTCAGCATACTGACGGCACGTACGCTCCGACAATGCGCGAAGGTGGATGCAATGGACAGCCGGTTCGATCTGTTGTTGCGTGGCGGACGAGTGATCGATCCCGCGTCGGGTCGAGACGGCATCGCCGATATCGCTATCAGCGGCGATCGCATCGCGGCGATCGAATCGTCGCTGCCGGCGGATGCGGCGCAGCAGGTGATCGACGTTGCGGGTAAGATAGTCACCGCGGGGATGATCGACACGCACGCCCATGTCTATCAGCACGTCACCGGACGCTTCGGCCTGAACGCCGACCTGGTCGGGGTGCGCTCCGGCGTCACCACGGTGGTGGACCAGGGCGGACCGAGCTGCATGACCATTCCCGGCTTCCGCCATTTTGTCGTCGAGAAGTCGGAAACCCGAGTGCTGTGCTTCATCTCCGCCTATCTGGTCGGTGGGCTGGAAGGCCATCTCTACCCGTCGCTGTATGGGCCGGACCAGGTCGATGTGAAGGCCACGATCCGTGCCGCGCGTGCCAACGCCGACATCGTCCGCGGGGTAAAGGCGCACGCCGAGATCGGCGGCGCGTCACGCTGGGGACTGGAGGTGATCAGGCTCGGCAAGCGTATCTCCAGCGAGCTCGGCGTGCCGCTCTACATCCATCTCGGCCAGATTTGGCCGGTCAAGGATGGCGCCACGATCGATCCAGACGAGGTCGTGCGTGCGCTGATGCCGCTGATGGAGCCGGGCGACGTGCTGGCGCATCCCTTCACGCGTCACCCGGGCGGTTTTGTCTCCACGACGACCGGTGAGGTGCATCCCGTGGTCTGGGCGGCATTGGAGCGCGGCGTGACCGTCGATGTCGGCCACGGCTCGCATTTCAGCTTCGAGATGGCGCGCCGCACGATCGATGCCGGCATTCGCCCCCACACTCTTGGCGCCGACATGCACGGCTACAATGTGCGGGTGCCGGGCGATAGCGATGCGGCGTCCCGTCCGGAGAACCCGTTCTCCGGCGTCGCACCGTTCAACCTGACGCATGCGATGACCGAGCTACTGACCCTCGGGCTCAGCCTGCCGGAGGTGGTTGCCACCGTCACCAGCCATCCCGCGCGCATGCTGAAGATGGAGGACAGCCTTGGCACGCTGCTGCCCGGACGCGAAGCCGATGTTTCGGTACTCGATCTGCTGCACGGGCGGTTCACTCTGTCCGACAACAGCGGTGAGAAGGTGATCGCGCAGGAGATGCTCACTCCAGCATTCGCACTGCGCGCCGGAAAGATGATGGCGGCCGACAGCGCGCTGATCCCACCGCCGGCGCTGCTCGCGGCATGAGCGGCATGAACGAGGAACCGCAGGATCCACGCCGGCCGCTGGTGATTCGAGGTGGCCTTGTGCTGGATGCACCCGATTTCCTCGGCGGCGCCGATATCCTCGTGCAGGACGGCATCATCGTCGCGATCGGTGCACCCGGCATGCCTGCACCCGACGGAGCAGCCATCGTCGATGCATCGCGCCGCCTGCTGCATCCGGGGTTGGTGAACGCGCACACGCACGGCCACGGCAGTCTCTCGCGGTCGATGGGCGATCGATGGACGCTCGAATTGCTGCTGGCGGCGGCACCGCACATGTCGCCGTACGAAAGCGTCGAAGAAAAGCGCGTCGCTGCGACGATCGGTGCCGCCGAGATGCTGCTGAAGGGCTGCACCGCCTGCTACGACCTGTTCGTCGAATTTCCGTTGCCGACCGAGGAGGGCATCGCCGCGGTGGCGGAGGCCTACGCACAGGCCGGCATGCGCGCCGTCATCGCGCCGATGATGGCTGACCTGACGCTGTACGAGGCGATCCCCGGACTGATGGACGCACTGCCGCCGCATCTCAGGACTGCGGTCGCACCGCTCGGCCTGCCGCCATGGCAGGAGACGATCGAGCGGATGCGCGCCATCCTGCGCAATTGGCACGGAGACCGCGCGATGGTGCGTCCCGCGGTGGCGCCGACAATTCCGCTGCACTGTCGCGACGAGTTCATGGTTGCCTGTCGCGACCTGGCGGTGGAGTTCGATGTCGGCATCCACACCCACCTGGCAGAGTCGAAACTTCAGGCGGTCGCCGGTGCCGGTCGGTATGGCCGTTCGCTCACCGCGCATATCGAGCATCTCGGGCTGCTGGGGCCGCATTTCGTCGCGGCGCATGGCGTGTGGCTGGATGGCGATGACATGCGGCGACTCGGGGCGCACGGTGCCTCGGTCGCACATAATCCCGCCAGCAACATGCGGTTGGGCAATGGCGTTGCCGATGCGGTCGGCATGCTGTCAGCGGGCGTCAACCTGGCGATCGGGACCGACGCGACCACATGCAACGACAATCTCAACATGTATCAGGCGCTGCACTTCGCGGCTGCGGCATCGCACGCGCGCGGGCCCGATCCTGCACGCTGGATCACCGCGCCGCAGGTATTCGCCGCCGCTACGACCGGCAGCGCGCGTGCGCTCGGGTTCGAGCGGATCGGCAGGATCGCGCCGGGCTATGCCGCCGATATCGTGTTCCTCGATCTCGATGCGCCCACGCTGATCCCGCTGAATGAACCGGTTACGCAGATGGTCATGGGCGAGGACGGCACGAGCGTGGCGGATGTCATGGTAGGCGGGCGCTTCGTCGTCCGAAACCGTCGCCTGCTGACCATCGATCTGCCAGCACTGGCGGCGCGCGCCGCAGAACTGCGCGCCGCTATCGATGCACGGAGCGTGGCCAGCCGAAGGCGCTTCGATGCGGTCGCGCCGATCATCAGTGACTTCTGTCCGGCATTGGCGCGCACCGAGTGGCACATCAATCGCTGGTGCGGCTGCGCGTGAATGCCGGAATGACGGTTCATCCCCGCATCCCGATCACCACCGGCCGCTTGGTGATATCAATTCGCGCCTCGATCCACTCGACGAACTTTGCGGTGGGATAGCTGATAAGGAAGTAGATCACCGCCACCATCGCGAAGATCTCGAAGTGCTTGTAGGTGGCCGATGCGAGCAACTGCCCGCTGAACATCAGGTCGCGCATGGTGATCACCGAGACCAGCGCGGAATCCTTGAAGATCGACACGAAGAAGTTGCCAAGTGACGGGACGATGATGCGGATGGCCTGTGGCAGGATGATCCGCCGCATCAGCAGCCGGCGCGACATCCCCACCGAGGCGCCGGCCTCCCACTGGCCCTTCGGGATCGCCTGGATGCCGGAGCGGAACACCTCCGCCATGTAGGCGGCATAGTTCAACGTGAGCCCCATCGCGCCCGACACGAACGGTGTCAGCACGATGCCGGCATAGGGCAGCACGTAGTAAATGAAGAAGAGCTGCAGCAGCAGCGGCGTGCCGCGAATGAACTGGATGTAGCATGCTGTCACCACTCGCAACGGCGGCACCTGCGAGATGCGGGCGATGCCGATGGCAAGACCGAGCACCAGGGCAAGGGCGAACGACAGCAGCGAAACCGCGATCGTCAGCATTGCGCCCTGCAGAAGCGACGGCAGGAAGGCGATCATGTCGTCTATGGAGAAGATCATCGTGGCTGCCGTGCTGTGGCTGGCTCCCTCACCCGGCGCATCAGGCCAGCCGGCCTCTCCCGCGAGCGGGAGAGGCGGCTCCGGAGGTCGCGCAGACTTCTAGTTGTTGTAGCCGGTGAGGCCCCACTTCGACAGGATGTCCTTCATCTTGTCGTTGTACTGCATCCACTGCACCGCCGACGAGAACGCGGTCACCCACTGGATGTCGCCTTGCCGGAAGGCGTAGCTGCTGTAACCCGTGGGGTTTTTGAACGTCCGTGGCTCATAGTCCTCGACGAGCTCGATCTTCCATTCCGGATGGTCCTTGATCAGCGCGGCGACGACCGGCTGGTCGAACAGCGCCGCATCGGTTCGTCCGATGGCAAGCTCGGGAACGATCTGCGCCCAGTCCTTGTATCCCTGGAACTTCACGCCGGGCACGGCCTGCAACCACTCGGCGTAGTTGGTACCCAGCAGCGTGCCGCAGGTGAAGCCTTTCAGATCGGCCAGCTTGTGCAGCTTGTTCGGGTTGCCCTTCGGCACCACCAGCCCTTCCGCATAGTAGTAGGTCGGGAAGCAGAAATTCACGACCTTCGAGCGGTTCTTCGTGTAGTGGATCGAGTCGCCCACAATGTCGAAGCGGCCATCCAGCAGGCCCGGGATCAGCCCGTCGAATGTCACCGTCTGCACGTCGATCTTGTCGATCTTCAGCATCTTGGCGATGTACTTGATGATGTCGCCGTCCAGGCCCGTCCACTCATTGGTCTTCGGGTCGAGGAACGAATAGGGCCAGTCGTTCGACGTCCCGACCGCCAGGGTGCCTTTCTTCTGGATCTTCGTCAGCGAGTCATCGTCCGAGTTGATCTTGATGAGCGAGAAGTCGGGAAACGTCGTGCTGTCCACCGGTGGTGGAGCGACGGCGGTGGCATGTGCGGTACCCGTTCCCGCCGCGAGCAGGGCCGCGGTGCCTCCGATCGCGCCGGACCGCATCAGGCCGCGCCGGCCAAGCGGGTTTGCTGTGTCAGTCATGCGATGTTGCCCCCTTGTTGTGGTGTCACGATGCCTCCGCGCTGCCATTCCTGTTGAGGATCGATTGCAGGAACTGGCGCGTGCGCGGACTGCGTGGATTGGTGAACACGGCGGTCGGCGGCCCCTCCTCGACGATGCTGCCGCAGTCCATGAACACGACGCGGTCAGCCACGTCGCGAGCGAAGTCCATCTCGTGAGTGACCACGATCATGGTCATTCCCTCACCGGCCAGTTGCCGCATCACACGCAGCACATCGCCGACCAGCTCAGGATCCAACGCCGATGTCGCCTCGTCGAACAGCATCAGCTGCGGATTCATCGCCAATGCACGAGCGATCGCCACACGTTGCTGTTGCCCACCACTAAGTTGATGCGGATATGAACCCGCCTTCTCCGTCAGACCGACCTTGGTCAGCAATTCCAGC
>JANWJK010000193.1 GCA_025452005.1 Acetobacteraceae bacterium
GCACCAGCGGATGCTCCATCAGGTGCGCGCCGGTTGGCGGCACGCAGGTGATGCCGAGATCGGGCACGAGGCAGTTGTCCTCGGAGCGTTCGCCGGGAACGACGCCGGGTGCGGTGACGATGCGGCACGGGCGGCCGCTGGCCCGCAGGTGGGTGGTGACCAAATAGGCCAACTCGGTCTGGATCGATCCGTGGCGATCGGAGGCCGGCGCCATCATCTCCGGCTCGCCGTCGCGCAGTTGCCACAGCCGGCCCGATCGGTCGGCCGGCTCCCAGTCGAGGAACTCCGCGACCGTCATATGCGGCGGCATCTTCAGTACGGCGGACATGCGGGGGAAGATGCGCGCTCGGCCGGTCTGGTTCAAGCCGCGTCGCCCTGCCGACCAGGGCAATCGGGTGAACGCGGTTCCCGTTGTCATTGCGAGCGAAGCGAAGCAATCCCCATCGATGGGGATTGCCGCGTCGCTGCGCTCCTCGCAATGACAGGACAAATCCGAACTATCGGCCACTCACCCCAATCAGAGGCGCCGGCGGATGAGCCCCAGGCCCAGCAGGCCGGATGCCAGTATGAGCATCGTGCCTGGTTCCGGCACACGATCGGGGATGACGCCGGCCGCGAACAGGTCAGCCAGCGAGTTGGCATTGGCCGCATCGCCGAGATAGATCTGGTCGCCGCCGACATCGAATGCCGACACCTGGAAGATGTCCTGCAGCGTGCGGAGATCGGAGGAGTGCGTGTAGTAGCTCAGGCTGTCAAACGGCAGGCCGTTGACGTTTGGGTGCGCAAGCGGCGAGATCACGATCTCAGCGATCGTATGGGTCAGATCGTCCTGGTTTTCGCCGTTTACGTCCTCCGATTCATCCCACCAGAGCACGATGGCGCCGTTGTTCTGATAAGCCTGCGAGGCCATGATGTCCGGGATGATCTGCGACAGGAAATAGTCGCCCTGGGCGATGCGCGCCGCGTCGTTGTCGTAGTGGATGTTGGTGCGCGGATCGGTGAAGCCTCCCGCCAGGGCAGTGTGCATGTCGTTGTACTGGTCAGGCGTGATCCAGTTGTAGCGGGACACCGAATTGGTCGAGAGGTCGCTGAGAAGCTGTTGCAGCGGGGCATAGTTCTTTGACGCCGGGTTTGCCGGTGTGGTGTCGTTGCCGCCGTTGGTATCGGTGAAGAACGCCATCGGGTTGTGCTTGGCGGCATAGTTGAACTGGTTGCTGCCGTTCCACTGGTTGGTGCCGCTGGTGAACGTGCCGGACTGGCTTTGGATCGGCGAGACCCACTGACTCTTCGGTAGCACGGTATTATTGCTGGTGTTGATGTCGATATCCTCCTGGTACGATTTCCAGGAGATGCCCCGCTGGTTGAGCAGTGCGGTCAGGTGCTGATTGGTGGTCTGGTTGGTGCCGCCGGGCACCCGGAATGGATCGTTGTCATTGAGCACGCCGAGGTTCGATCCGGCCTCTGCCCAGATGTAGTTTGGTTCCGATGGATGGATGTGCGTCGTGTTGGTCGGGCTGGCCAGCACGTTGTAATAGGTGTCGGTGTACGCCGTCTGGTTGCTGATACCGGGAACGTTGCCCTGGACCAGGTTGTTGAGGAAGGGCGCAGCGGGATTGTTCTTGATCTGCTGCTGGCCTCCCGTGAACTGGCCGGTGGGCTGTGTCCAGTTCTGGTTTTCCATCGAGATGACGAACACGTCGCCGATCGAGGCGGCACTCGCCTGACCGGCGGCGAACACGATGAGCGCCGTGGCGCCCAGCAGCATTTTGGCGTGCACTGTTCCTGGTCCCCGTACCATTCGTTGCGAAACACGGGGAAACCTGCATGAGGTAGCCGTTGCCGACTATCATCGTTCGGTTGCCGCTGAGTGACACTTGTGTGGCTCACGAACTTTTGGTCGCGACGGCGCTTATCGACGTCCGGCCGGAACTAAGCGGTGAAGGTCGGCCCGCGGTAAAGCTCGGTGAGCGGCAGTGCGACATCCAGACCCGGCAGGGCCAGCGAACCCGAAGTGTGCGCGCTGGCGATCCACGAGCCGCCCGCTTCACGCTGCAACAGTGTGGCGGCTGCCGCGGTCTGCTCCAGCAGGACGTAGCAACGCAGCGAGGGCACGTCGGCGTAGTCGATCAGCTTCACCACCCGATCGGTGGTGGCGGTGTCGTCCGACAGCACCTCGAATGCCGCCACGGCGTCCGTCAATGTTCGGGTCGTTTGGTCCACTGGTCCGGCACAGACCAGGACATTGGGATAGCGGATGCGCGCGCCAATCCGCAGCCGCATCTCCTGTACGGCCAGCAGAGGTCTATCCTGGAGCAAACCCATCAGAACAAGGCATACGTTGAAGACGATACGCTGGTGGGCAATACTTGCACCGGTCGTCGGAATGACGTGCCGGCCGTCGAACTCATACTTGAACTCCTGCCGATCCTCCCAGGCAAGGAAGCTCTCGGTGGTTCATGGCCGATCCAGTACAGTATCCATGGGCGGCAGTCGTAGCAAAAGTGCGGACCTCGGTCGACGCCGGTCGCCTTGAGGTACCCCGGCAGGCCGCGCACAATGCCGCCATTCAGTCGAAGGCTCGGCCATGATCCAGCTCCGCCACGGCATCTTCCTGCCGCCGTTCCACCCGATGGACGAGAACCCCGCCGCCTGCATGGACCGCGACCTTGAGCTGATGCAGTGGCTCGACCGTCTTGGCTTTCATGAGGCGTGGATCGGCGAACACCACTCCGCCGGTTGGGAGACCATCAGCTCGCCGGAACTGTTCATCGCCGTGGCTGCCGAACGCACGCGCTCGATCCGCTTCGGCACCGGCGTGATCTCACTGCCGTACCACAACCCGCTGATGACGGCGAACCGGATCATCCAGCTCGATCACCACACGCGCGGCCGTGTTATGTTCGGCGCCGGCCCGGGGCTGCTGGCATCGGACGCATTGATGCTGGGGATCGATCCCAACACCCAGCGCGACCGCATGGCCGAGGCGCTGGACGTGATCCTGCGCTTCTTCAAAGGCGAGATCGTCACCGAGAGGACCGACTGGTACACCTTCGTCAACGCGCGTGCGCATCTGCGGCCGTATACACGACCGCACCCCGAGGTCGCGGTGGTCAGCGCGGTCACGCCGTCCGGCGGCCGATTGGCCGGCAAGTACAATCTCAGCATGATCTGCGTCGCGGCGACCAACCCGTTCGGCTACGACGCGCTCGCCGCGAATTGGCAGATCGCCAACGATATCGCCGCTGAGCAGGGACGCACGATGGATGCATCGCGCCTGCGCCTGGTTGGACCGATGCACATCGCCGAAACCCGGGAAAAGGCCTTCGAGAACTGCAAATTCGGGTTCGAACGCTATCTCGGCTATCTCAACAACAACCAGCCGCGCTTCATCGCCCCGCCCGGCAAGGACGCGGCCGAATGGTTCGTCGAGAACAAGTTTGGCGTGATCGGCACGCCCGATGACGCGATCGCGCTGATCGAGCGGCTACGCGCCAAGCAGGGCGAGTTCGGCGTCTTCCTGCACCAGGCGCACAACTGGGCCGATTGGGAGGCGACCAAACGCTCGTACGAGCTCTACGCGCGCTACGTGATGCCGCACTTCTCCGGCGACAACATCCCGCGCATCGAGTCGTTTGACTGGTGCACCGAACATCGCGACGAACTCACCGAGAAACGCACTGCCGCCGCGCGTGCCATGTTCGACAAACACGAAGCGGAGCAGCGTGCCATGGTACGTCCGGCGGCGGGGCGCGAGGCCTGGTGACGTGCCTGATGTCATCCTCGTCGTGCTCGACCATCCCTCGGCCGCCGGCGCGATGCTCGGGGCGGCGCGGCAGCTTGCCGAACTGTGCGGCGCCGCCCGGATCAACGCTCTGCTGGTGCGTACGCCGCCCGAAGCAATGGTGTCGCCAAGCGAAGAGGTGCTGACAGCGCATCGCGAGACGGAACTGCGCGATGCGGAGGCGGATCGCGCGAACGCGGTCCGCTCGGCGTTCGACGCCTGGGCTGCCAGTGCTTCGTCCGGCATCGCGGCCGCGTGGATCGATCTCGATGGCAGCGTCGAACTGCTGGTCGAGGAACGTGGCCGCCGCGCCGACTATCTGGTCGTGGAACAACCGGCGCAGCACGACTATGGGCCGAGCTGGCAGGCGCTGCGATCGGCGCTGTTCACTACCGACCGGCCGGTGCTCGTGGTGCCGGTCAGATCATCCGCGCAGTTCGGCCGCAGCGTCGCCATTGCCTGGCGCGACGATGAACGGGCGACCAAGGCGGTGCTGTCGGCGCTGCATTGCCTGAAGCGGGGGGAGCGTGTGTTCGTGCTGATGGGCACACGCGATGATGCCACGCCGCGCGTGCCGCCGATCCTGGCGGAGCACGGCATCGTCGTTGAATTGCACACGCTACCGGTCCGCACCGGCGGCCTCGGCGCGGCGCTGCTCGCCAGGGCGCATGAACTCGGCGCCGATATGCTGGTGTTGGGCGCCTATCAGCACTCGCCGCTGCGTGAGTTCCTGCTGGGCGGCGTCACGCGACACATGCTGACGCACGCCGACCTGCCGATGCTGCTGCGGCACTGAGCGTCACACGTCCAGCGTTCCTGCACGCGCGGCGTCGTAACGCTTCGCCACCTCGGCCCAGTTCACCACGTTCCACCACGCGGCCAGGTAATCGGCACGGCGGTTCTGGTATTTCAGATAATAGGCGTGCTCCCACACGTCGTTGCCGAACAGCACGCGGCCGCCGTCCATCAGCGGCGTGTCCTGATTGGGCCGGTTGGCCACCGCCAGCTTGCCTGTGCGATCGACGCTGACCATCGCCCAGCCGGAGCCGAACTGCGTCAGGCCCGCGCGATTGACGGCATCCTTCAGCTTGTCGAACGAGCCGAAGTCGCGGTCGATCGCCGCGGCAAGCTCGCCGGCCGGCGCGCCGCCCTTGCCTCCCATCACCAGCCAGAACATCGAATGGTTGGCGTGCCCACCGGCGTTGTTGCGCACCGCGGTGCGGATCGCTTCCGGCAGCTCGCCAAGCTTGCTCAGCATCCCGGACAGGCCCATGGCTGCCACCTGCGGATGATCCTTCACCGCCGCATTGAGATTGGCGACGTAGGCGGCGTGATGCCGATCATGGTGGATCTGCATGGTCTGCGTGTCGATGTGCGGTTCGTTCGCATCCGGCGCATAGGGCAGCGGCGGCAAAGTGAACGGCCCACCAGGCGCGGGCTGCGCGACGGCACGGCGCAGCGCGAGGGCGGCACCCATCGCAGTGGCGCCGATCATTGCGTGACGGCGTGACAGGCTCGGCATGACGTCCTCCTGGCTGAACTACAACATCACTGCGCGGGATGCTCGGCATTGCCCATTGTGGCATCCTCCAGCGAGAACGCCGCGGCCATCAGTGCCCGCGTATAAGCCTCGCGCGGATGGGCGAACACGCTATCGGCGTCGCCCTCCTCCACCACGCGCCCATGGCGCAGAACCACCACGCGATGCGCCAGCGCGCGCACCACCTTCAGATCGTGGCTGATGAACAGATAGGCAAGCCGATATACCTGCTGCAAACGCCGCAGCAGATCGACGATCTGCGCCTGCACCGACATGTCCAGCGCGCTGGTCGGTTCATCCAGCACGACAAAGCGCGGCTTCAGCACCATGGCCCGCGCGATGGCGATGCGCTGGCGTTGCCCGCCGCTGAACTCGTGCGGATAGCGATCCACCGCATCCGCGGGCAATCCGACCTCCTCGAGTTCCGCAGCGACGCGACGTGTGCGTTCCGCCCGGTCGAGGTCCGGCTCGTGCACACGCAGCCCTTCGGCGACGATCTCACCCACCGGCATGCGCGGCGAAAGACTGCCGTACGGATCCTGGAACACGATCTGCATGCATGAGCGCAGATTGCACATGCTGCGCCGGTTGATCGCGGCGATATCCGCACCATCGAACATGATGCGTCCGGTGGCGCGCTCCAGCCGCAGTGCCGCCAGCGCCAGCGTGGTCTTGCCGGAGCCCGATTCCCCGACCAGCCCCAACGTCTCGCCTTCGCGGACCGCGAACGACACGCCGTCGACCGCACGCACATGACCGACCGTCCGCCGCAGCACGCCGCGGCGGATCGGGAAATGCACCTTCACATCTTCCGCCTGCAACAGGGACTGCGCATCGTTCGGCAGCGGTGCGGGGCGGCCCTGCGGCACCGCCGCAAGCAGCATGCAGGTATAGGGATGGAAAGGCGCCTCGAACACATCGGCGACACGGCCCGCCTCAACCACGACACCGTCCTTCATCACGCACACCTGATCGGCGAAGCGGCGCACGATCTGTAGGTCATGGGTGATCAGCAGAAGCGCCATCCGGCGTTCCGTCCTGAGCCGCGTCAGCAACTTCAGGATCTGCGCCTGGATGGTGACGTCCAGTGCGGTGGTCGGTTCGTCGGCGATCAGCAGCGTGGGGTTGTTGGCGAGCGCCATCGCGATCATGACGCGCTGCCGTTGCCCGCCGGAGAGCTGGTGCGGGTACGCCTCCAGCCGGTTCGCCGCATCGGCGAATCCGGCCTGCCCGAGGACGTCGATCACGCGTTCGCGCAGGCTGTGAGCGGGGATGTGTCGATGCAGCGTGATGGCCTCGGCGACCTGGCGGCCGATGCGGTGCAACGGGTTCAGGCTGTTCATCGGCTCCTGGAAGATCATGCCGGCCAGCTCGCCGCGTGCCCGGTGCAGCGCCTCGGCATCCGCCCCGATCATCTGCTGGTCGTTCAGCATGATGCTGCCGGTCGGATTGTTGCCGCCCGGTGGCAGAAGTTGCAGCAGCGACAGCGCCGTGACCGACTTGCCGGAACCGGATTCACCAACCAGCGCCAGGGTCTCGCCACGGTTCAGGCTGAATGACACGCCTTGGACCACGCGCTTCGCGCCGAACGCGACGGATAGGTTCTCAACCTCGACCAGGCTCATATGCGCCTCGCGCGGAGCGCCAACTGCCGTCTCATACCGGCAGCCGCCGCGGATCGAATGCCTCGCGCACCGCCTCGCCGACGAAGATCAGCAGCGTCAGCACGCCACCCAGCACGAAGAACGCGGTGAAGCCCAGCCACGATGCCTGTAGGTTGCTCCTCGCCTGCGCCACGAGTTCGCCCAGGGACGGTGAACCGGGCGGCAGGCCGAAGCCGAGAAAATCCAGGGTGGACAACAGCGTCACCGAGCCCGACAGGATGAACGGCAGATATGTAAGCGTCGCCACCATCGCATTCGGCAGGATGTGTCGCCACATCACCGTGATGTCGGAGACGCCGAGTGCCCTCGCCGCGCGGACATATTCGAGATTGCGGCCGCGCAGGAACTCGGCGCGAACCAGGCCGGTCAGGTTCATCCAGCGGAACAGCAGCAGGAAGATCAGCAGGACCCAGAAGCTGGGCGTGATGATGCTGGCGAGGATGATCAGCAGATAGAGTTCCGGCATGCCGTTCCAGACCTCGATGAAGCGTTGGAACAATAGATCCGTCAGACCGCCATAGTAGCCTTGCACGGCCCCGGCAATGATGCCGACGACCGAGGTGACGGCCGTCAGCGAGAACCCGAACAACACCGACAGACGCAGCCCGTAGATGACGCGGGCCAGGACGTCGCGCCCCTGATCGTCCGTGCCCAGCAGATTGCGTGCCGAAGGCGGCGACGGCGCCGGGCTCGGCAAATCCTTGACCGTGGTCGCGAAGTTGTAGGGGACCGCCGGCCAGATCATCCAGCCATGTGCCCAGATCAGACGTTGCAGCACAGGATCGGTGAAATCGGCCTCGGTGGGCATGAATTCGCGTCCGAACGTGTCCTCGCTGTAGTCCTCCAGCACGGGAAAGTACCAGCGATCGTCGAAACGGATCAGCAGCGGGCGGTCGTTGGCGATGAACTCAGCGAACAGGCTGGCGCCGAACAACACCAGGAAGATCCAGAACGACACGTAGCCGCGCCGGTGCTGGCGGAATATCGCCAGGCGACGGCGCGTGACCGGGGAGAGCGTCACCTTCGCGCCTCGAAGTCGATGCGCGGATCGACGATGGTGTACAGCGTGTCGCCGACGATCTGCATCAGCAGGCCGAGCAGGGTGAAGATGTAGAGGGTCCCGAACATCACGGGGTAGTCGCGCTGGATGGCCGACTGGAAGCCCAGCAGGCCCAGGCCGTCGAGCGAGAACACGATCTCCACCAGCAGCGCCGAGGTGAACAGGATGCCGATGAAGGCCTGCGGGAAGCCGGCGACGACCAGCAGCATGGCGTTGCGGAACACGTGGCCATACAGCACGCGCCTGTCGCTGGCTCCCTTGGCGCGCGCCGTCACGGTGTACTGCTTGCCGATCTCCTCGAGGAAGCAGTTCTTGGTGAGGACGGTCAGGCTGGCAAATCCGCCCGCCACCATGGCGACGGTCGGCAGCACCATGTGCCAGGCGTAGTCGGCGATGCGCGCGGGAAGGCTCCAGGCGGCAGAGCCGTCGCTGGTGAGGCCGCGCAGCGGGAACCAGTGCCAGAAGCTGCCCCCGGCGAACAGCACCACCAGCAGGATGGCGAACAGGAAGCTCGGAATGGCGTAGCCGGTCAACACCATGGCGCTGGTCGCAAGGTCGAAACGGCTGCCGTTGCGTACCGCCTTGGCAATGCCGAGAGGGATGGAGATGAAGTACACCAGCAGCGTGGACCACAGACCGAGCGAGATCGATACCGGCATCTTTTGCAGGATGAGCTGCAACACGGTCTGGTCGCGGAAGAAGCTGCGGCCGAAGTCGAGGCGCAGGTAGCCCTCGACCATCTCGACGAAACGCGTCAGCGGCGGCTTGTCGAAGCCGAACATCTTGCGGATGTCCGCGACGATGTGCGGATCGAGGCCGCGCGCGCCGCGATAGGAGCCGCCGCTGCCGAACTCCGATGCGCTTGCGCCTAGACGGGAGGAGAGATCACCCTTCCCACGTAGTTCGGCGATCATCTGTTCGACCGGTCCGCCCGGTGCGAACTGGATCACCGCGAAGTTGATGGCGATGATGCCGAACAGCGTGGGGACCACCAGAAGCAGGCGGCGCAGGAGGTAGGCGGTCATCGGCGCCGGCGGCCTAAAGCGTCATTGCCGGGCTCTATTGGCCAGGCCCGGCCATGACGTTGCGATCGGCACTGTTTTCCCTCACTGGCTTCGCGCCGCGTCGGTGGCTGCGGCCTTCGCCGCGTCCACCCACCAGGTATCGAAATTGAACCCCTCGCGGATCGGCTTGTCCGGGTAACCGAAGCGGTCCCAATAGGCGATGTGGAAAATGCTGCTGTCCCAGTTCGGCACCAGGTACCAGCCCCACAGCAGCACCCGGTCGAGTGCATGGGCGGCGGTACCGAGCGTCTCGCGGTCCTGCGCCTTGACGATCCGCTCCACCAGCGCATCGACCGCCGGATTGCAGATGCCGGAGACGTTGAAGCTGCCTGGCGCCTTCGCCGCTGCGCAGGTGAAGTAGTCGCGCAGCTCGTTGCCCGGGATGTCGCCCTGCGGATAGACGATCATGAGCATGTCGAAGTCGAAGTCGTCGGTCAGGTGCTGGTATTGCGCCGGATCGACGGTGCGCACACGCGCATCGATACCGAGCTTTTGCAGCAGTTGCACGTAGGGCAGCGCAGGGCGCTCCAGCGATGGCTCGTCCAACAGGATGGTGAAGGTCATCTGCTCGCCGTTCTTGTCGACCAGCTTGCGGTCCTTCACCGACCAGCCGGCCTGCTGCAACAGCTCCAGAGCATGGCGCAACTGCTCGCGGTTGTTGCCCGAACCGTCGGTCACCGGCAGCTTGAACGGCTCGGTGAACAACTCCGGCGGCAGACCCTTGCGATACGGCTCCAGCAGCTTCAGTTCCTCGCCCTGCGGAATGCCCGACGATGCCAGCGGGCTGTTGTTGAAGTAGCTCAGCGTGCGCGTGTAGCTGCTGTAGAACAGGTTCTTGTTCGCCCACTCGAAGTCGAACACCTCGGCCATCGCCTGGCGCACCAGCGGATTGGCAAACACCGGACGGCGCGTGTTCATCGCGTAGCCCTGCATGCCGGTCGGCAGGTGATGCACGAAGTCGCGCTTGATCACCAGGCCGCGGGCGACCGCCGGGAAGTCATAGGCGGTCGCCCAGTTCTTCGCGATGTTCTCGGTGCGGAGGTCGATCTGGCCGGCCTTGAACGCCTCCATCGCCACGGTCGAGTCGCGGAAATACTCGATCCGCACGTGACCGAAGTTGTTGGTTCCCTTGCCGGTCGGTTGATCGACCGCCCACCAGTCGGGGCGGCGCTCGTAGGTAACGCTGCGACCGAGCTCGAAGCTGGCGATGCGGTACGGTCCGGAGCCGATCGGCGGATCGGTCAGCGGCTTCGAGAAGTCGCGGCCGTCGAAGAAGTGCTTCGGCAGCACCGGCAGGCCGCCCAGGATCAGCGGCAGCTCGCGGTTATCGCTCGACTTGAAGTGGTACACCACGCGACGCGGGCCTTCCACCACCACGTCCTTCACGTCCGCCATCTGGATGCGGAAGCTCGGTCGTCCCTGATCGAGCAGCGTGCGATAGGTCCACGCCACGTCCTCGGCGGTGACCGGTGTGCCATCGGAGAACTTCGCCTCCGGCCGAAGCTCGAATCCGACCCACAGCTTGCTGGCAGGCAGTTCGATGGTCGAGGCGATGTGACCGTAGGCGGTGGAAATCTCGTCGGCCGACGATGTCAGCAGGCTCTCCCAGATGTGGCCGACGGTGGAACCGGAGCCGGAGCCGCCGGGCAGGATGACCCAGGAGCCCGACATGCCGCGCGTCGAGGTGCCGCGCAGTATGAACGGATTGAAGTTGTCATAGGTGCCCACCGACGAGAGCGTGACATCGCCACCCTTCGGCGCGTTCGGGTTGACGTAGGGGAAATAGGGGAAGTCAGGGGGCAGGGCGGGCTTGCCGAGAATGGCGATGGCACTGCTCCGTGTCACCGGACCGTCATCGGCCAGGGCGGACAGCGGGGCGAGGGCGATCAGCAGAAGGGGGACTATGGCGCGCATGGGGAACGAAGATGTGCCGCCTGGGTAGGGTTTGACAACTGAAGACTAATTTAGCAGCGCAACTATGTCGGAAAGCAGCGCCGGATCGCCTACCGACAGCACCCTTCCGTCGCCGCCCGGCCGCAGTCTCTGGCCGGACCAGTCGGTGACCCGGCCGCCGGCGCCCTCGACCACAGGCACCAATGCCGCCCAGTCCCACAGCTTCATCGTCGTCTCGGCGATCACGTCGATCTGGCCGAGCGCTAGCAGCCCATGCGCATAGCAGTCGCCGCCCCAGTAGTTGCGCCGCACCGCCCCCACCAGCCGGCGCCAGCGCGGCTCGTCCGGCCCCAGCATCTCGGGGCTGGTACAGGACAGCTCGGCATTGCCCAGGGATGCGCAGGGCCGGCAACCCGGACGGCCGCCGTACGCGCCGCGAAACACGGTCGCGCGCCCCGTCGCGCCGATCCAGCGCTCGCGCGAGACCGGCTGATCGATGACGCCGAGGATCGGTGTCTCGCCGTCCAGCAACGCGATCAGCGTGCCGAAGGTCGGCCGGCCGCTGACGAACGCGCGCGTGCCGTCGATCGGGTCCAATACCCAGCGCAGTCGCGCATCGGGCCGGTCCAGCCCGAACTCCTCGCCCAGCACCCCGTGGTCCGGGAAACGCTCCGCCAACACCGCGCGCATCGCCTGTTCGGCGCTGCGGTCGGCGATCGTCACCGGCGAGCGATCGGACTTCGTGTCGATGGCGAAGCCGGCGCGGAAGAACGGCCGGATCACGGCGCCGGCCACATCGGCGGCGGCTTCGGCAGCCGCCAGGAACCGGTCGAGTTCGGGCGGGCTTGCCGTTCCGGCCATTCCCTAGGGCTTCGGTGCGGCAGGCGCCGCCGGAGCCGGAGCCGCGGCCGGAGCTGGGGCCGCAGCCGGAGCCTGATCGGGCGACGGCAGCGGCTCGGGATTGTCCGACAAGGTGCGGAGCCAGTCGATGACGTCAGCGCGCTGTTTGTCGCTGTTGATGCCGGCGAATGCCATGCGCGTGCCCGGCACGAAGGAATTCGGCTTGCGCAGCCACTCGTTCAGTTCCTCGTAGGTCCACGGGCCCTGCTTCGCCTTGAGGCCGGCGGTGTAGTTGAACCCCTCCATGTGGCCGTGCGGTGCACCGACCACACCGTAAAGGTTCGGGCCGACCCCGGCTTTGCCGCCCTTGGTGAAGGTATGGCAGGCGACGCAGACCTTCTTGGCGATTGCCTCCCCTGCCGCCGGATCGGCCGAGGCGAGCAGCGGGGCGATCGGCGGAAGGGCCGCCGGCTGTGCTCCGGCGCCGGAGGCCGCGGGCGCCGCCGCGATGCTCAACGCGGGCTTTTCCGGCAACCGCTCGCGTACCAGGGCGTCGCCGATCAGGCCGGTGAGAAAGAACAGGATGCCGGCGACCAGGATCGCGGCAATGCCCTTGTTGACCTCCATGCTGTCCATGCGGCGTGGCTTCCCCGTCGAACCTTGATCATGCGCGCGCGGAGGCTCGCCGGCCCAGCGTTGCGCGCGGCCGTTCGCCTCCATAAGGTGCGCGCACCATAGGGAAACGACCTTACCCCATCAACCCGTGAACCCGATCGTTGTCATTCCGTCGCGCATGGCTTCCACTCGGCTGCCCGGCAAGCCGCTGGCCGACATCCATGGCCGGCCGATGATCGTGCACGTGCTCGACCGGGCGCGGGAGGCGGATATCGGCCCGGTCGCGGTGGCCTGCGGCGACGTCGAGATCGCGGACGCGGTGCGCGCCCACGGCGGCATCGCCGTGTTGACCGATCCGACGCTGCCGCGCGGCTCGGATCGCGTGCACGCGGCGCTGGCGGACCTCGATCCGCAGGGGCGCTACGACGTGGTGGTGAACCTGCAAGGCGATCTGCCGAGCATCCCGCCGATGTATCTGCGCACGGTGCTGACCCCGCTGGCGGATCCCGGCTTCGACATCGCTACCCTGGTCGCGCCGATCGAATCGGACGAGGAGGCGAGCCTTGCGTCGGTGGTGAAGGCCGCCTGCGCGTTCGACCGTGGTCGCGCGGTGTCGCCGGCGCTGTATTTCTCGCGCGTGCCGATCCCCTGGGGCGACGGCCCGCGCTGGCATCACATCGGCATCTACGCCTTCCGACGCGCCGCGCTGGCGCATTTCGTCGCACTGCCGGAGGCGCCATTGGAACGCCGGGAAAGCCTGGAGCAGCTTCGCGCACTCGAGGCCGGCATGCGGATCGCCTGCGCACGCGTCGGCCACGCTCCCTATGGCGTGGATACCCCGGCGGACCTCGAACGAGCGCGCCGCGACCTCGCGCCGGTTGGCCGGGCATGACCGGCACGATCGCGTTCCAGGGTGTGCCCGGCGCCTATTCCGATCTGGCCTGCCGCGCGGCGTTTCCGCAGATGGCGACCCTGCCGTGCCCCAGCTTCGAGGATGCATTCGCGGCAGTGCGCGGCGGCGATGCCAAGCTGGC
>JANWJK010000194.1 GCA_025452005.1 Acetobacteraceae bacterium
GGGACGAAATCAATCACGCCCTCATGGTGTATGGCGGCAGCTCCGTCCGCTTCTTCAACGACCTGGAGAAGCGGCTATGGGCCTCCTTAGACTCCGCCGACCCCTCCGACCGAGCGGACCCCGGATGCGCCTCAGTTCCTCAACGACTGCCGGTGTCCACCACCGGCCCGCCCTGAAGCCAAGCCCGCGTCCGACTTCGGTCAGGATGAAGCCGCGTCAGCCGTTCGGCGCGCGATGCGTCGCGGCTGACTGGTGGTGCAGCGCGCGTTGCGTCTTGTTGTAGGCGCGGATGTCGTCCTCGGTGATGTAGCCCTTCTTGTCCTGGTCGATCGCATCGAAGTGGCGGGCAACCGACTTGTAGCCGGTCTGCGCCTGGTCCAGCGTCAGATGGCCGTCATGCGTGGTGTTGGCCTGCTCGAAGTGCTCCGGCATCGTCAGGCGGATGTGGGTCGATTTGGCGGTTGTCGTCTGGGCGAATGCCGGCAGGGCCAGCGCGGCGGCGACGAGCAGCGGCAGCAGGATACGCATGGCGAGACCTTCCTGGTGTATCGGTACTCGCCAGGATGCCAGCCCGGGACTAACGGACAGCTAATACCGGGGCAGCCTCAGCTACTGACCGGCGTGGGTGAACCCACCGGGACGATCGGCGGCCCGTACACCTCGCGGGCACGCCGCCTGAAGGCGCCGACCATGCGGCGGACCGCCTCGTTGAACACGACGCCGATCGCTGCCTGCAACAGGCGGCTGCGGAATTCGAAGTCCACGAAGAAGTCCACCTCGCAGCCCTGGGGATGCGGCAGGAAATCCCACTGGTTGTTCAGGTAGCGGAACGGGCCGGTCTCGTAGCGCACCTTCACGCACTGGGGCCGATCGAGCGTGACCCGGCTTGTGAAGGTCTCGCGAAACGGCCCGAAGCCGATCGTCAGATCGGCGACAAGCTCGCGCTCGGTGCGGCTGCGTACGCGCGCGGCGACGCACCACGGCAGGAACTGGGGGTACTTCGCGACATCGGCCACCAGCTCGAAGAGCTGGTCGGGCCGGTACGGGACGATCTGGCGTTCCGCGTGGGTGGGCATCGGCGCGCTACCGGATCCCCGCAGCCGCGTGGATGACGAGAATAGCGATCACCGTGCCTCGCGCGCCGCGCGCAGAGCGGCGAAGTCGGCGTCCGCGTGGTAGGAACTGCGGGTGAGCGGCGTGGCGGAGACCAGCAGGAACCCCTTGCCGCGCGCCAAAGCGGCGTAGTCGGCGAACTCCTCCGGCGTGACGAAGCGATCGACCGCGGCGTGCTTGACCGTCGGCTGGAGGTATTGGCCGATGGTCAGGAAATCCACGTCGGCCGCGCGCAGGTCATCCATCACCTGCATGACCTCGATGCGGGATTCGCCCAGACCCACCATGAGGCCGGACTTGGTGAAGATCGACGGATCGAGCTGCTTCGCCTGGTGCAGGAGATGCAGCGAGGCAAAATACCGCGCGCCGGGCCGGATGGTCGGATAGAGCCGCGGCACCGTCTCCAGGTTGTGGTTGTAGACATCGGGACGGGCATCCACCACGCGCTCGACCGCGCCTTGCTTGCGCAGGAAGTCGGGCGTGAGGACCTCGATCGTCGCCGGCGCCGCGGCGCGGATGGCGCGGATGGTGGCAGCGAAATGGTCCGCGCCGCCGTCGGGCAGATCGTCGCGATCGACCGAGGTGATGACGACATGGGCGAGCCCGAGTTTCGCGACCGCATCGGCGACGCGCGCCGGCTCATCGGCGGCGAGCGGTCCCGGCTGGCCGGTGGCGACGTTGCAGAAGGCACAGGCGCGCGTGCAGGTGTCGCCCATGATCATCATGGTGGCGTGACGCTGCGACCAGCACTCGCCGATGTTGGGACAGGCGGCCTCCTCGCACACCGTGACGAGCCCGTTGGCGCGCATCAGCGCGCGGGTCTCGTGATACACCGGATGGGTGGGCGCCTTTACCCTGATCCAGGCGGGCTTGCGCTGAATCGGGTTGTCCGGCCGGTGCGCCTTTTCCGGGTGGCGCAGGCGGTGGTCGATGACGAGGCGCGTGGACATGGCGTGCGAGATGTGGCTGGGGCACGAAGGGGCGTCAAGGAGCTACGCGACCAGCCTTCGTGCGATGGCGATCACGCGGTGCGCCTCGCTCCACAGCTCGAACTCGTCGAGCGCATCCAGTCTTGCCCATGCCGCCTCGGTCACATCCGTCGCGGCGACCGGTTCGCCCGACACCCAGCGCGTGGCGAAATCGATGATCGTGTAGTGGAAGCGCACGCGGCCTGTCTCGTCGCGCCGGATGTTGTCCACCGTGGCGGCGAAGTGCAGCGTATCGACTTCGAGGCCGGTTTCCTCGAGCAGTTCGCGGCGCGCCGCTTCCTCGGCCGTCTCGCCGACCTCCTGCGCGCCGCCCGGCAGCGTCCAGGCGCCGACATTGGGCGGCTTGCCGCGGCGAACCAGCAGGACCGTATCGTCCTTGATCACCACGATCCCGATCCCGACAATCGGCCGGGCAGGATATTCGCGGTCGCTCATGTGTCGCTCCGGGCGAAGGCCTGGCCGCCGTTCGCCAAGGCCGGGCTTGACCCAGCCATCATTGCTTGGGCGGTTCCGCTGCGGGCTTCGCCGGCTCGGGCGCCTTGAGATCGTCGATGGATGGCACCAGCGCCTTCTGCTTCCAGGCGCCAAGCTGATAGGTCCAACCGGCCAGCCGCGCGTTCAACCTGTCCGCCTCGTCCTTGGTCTTCTCGCTTCCCGTCGCGGCGAAGCGCGCCCAGATGTCCTTCTCGCCCTTGAACACCGTCGCCGTCACCGCCAGTCCATCGCTCGTGGTGTACACCGATTGGCCGATCTTGTCGCCGACCGGCTCCTTGTCGGTCTGCACATCCTGGAAGTTCAGCAGCTCCAGCCCGCGATCGACATCGTCCACCTTGTAGTCGTCGAGCGGTGGATGCTCGGCCGGCGCTTTCATCGCCAGCTTCTGACCGTCGCGGGCGAGTTCCAACGTCTCGTCGCCATGCGTCACCGCCACGCCGGCGATGCGGGCATGGTCGATGTTCATGATGTCGCGTTCTAGCCAGAGCTGCGGGTCGGCATCGACCTGGAGGCTGCCTTCGGCCAGCCAGGTCTGGTTCTCGTCGGGGCGCCTTACGTACACCTGTTCAGGCACGTTGCCCTGCGTGCGCACGCGGCGGTGACCGACGACCAGCGCGACGATCGGCTTGCCGGACGCATCGAGCAGGCGCAACAGGTTGGACGTTCCGGTCTTGCCGTTGGGGTCCTCCAGGCCGAGCCGGTTGAACTGCTCGGGATCGGTGGTGCGCTGCTCGACCAGGCGGAGTTCGGTCAGGCCGGTCAGCATGCCTCGCAGCTTGCTCGGCTGCACCACGTAGCCGCCACGATCGACCAAGCCCCAGGTATCGCCATGCTTCGCGATCGCCATGGTCTTGCCCTGGTGGGTGATCTCGACCCGCTCCGCATCCCGCAGCTTCGGCGCGAGGTCGGGGAACATCAGCCGCCCGCCGCTGTAGCTCTGCTGCTCGCCGGGCCGTACCGCAGTCCCGAAATACCAGCCGCCCGCCATGGCAAGAATGCCGACGATGACGAGGGCCACGAGAGTGCGGGACGTCATGCCCGTGCCCTTGCGCGCCGGCGGCCGCGCAGCACGCTGAGGACGATCGCCACGATCGCCAGCAGTGCCGGCACCAGCATGATGTTGAACACGCGCAACCAGGTCTCCAGCCGCGAAATGTCGCGGTTCAGATTCAACTGCACGACCCGCAACTGCTGCCGCGTATCGACAATGTCCTTGCGTGCGGCATCGATCGCGGCGCGCTGTTCCGGCGTGATCACCGCCTGTGCGCTGGCCTGGTCGCTGCCGCTCGGTCCCTGGCGCAACGCGCGGAGCTGCTTCTCCGTGTCGTCCAGATGCTTCTGCAACGCCTGCTCGCTCTGCCGGAACTTCGCTTCCGCCTCGCTCTGCATCTGATTGACCAGGACGAACGGATGATTGGTGTCGCCGCGCGAGCGCAGCCCGATCAGTGCGTCGCCGCCGGCCAGCGTGCCGATCAGATTGGCGACGAACGGCCCGTTGTCGGCGAACGGCACCGCGGTCTGCTGGCCGAAGAAGTCGGAGACGCGCACCCAGAACCGGTCTGCCAGGATGTCGCTGTCGGCGACCACGACGAGATTGGCCGGAGCGTCGGTCTGCGCCTTGTAGGGGGGAAAATTCTCCGGCCGCTTCTGGTCCTTCGCCAGTTCCGGTGGCCCGGTGAAGGCCGATTTCAGCACGCCGCGGATGCGCGCCGCGATGATCCGCGGCCCGCCTTCCGGCTTGAACTCCGCCAGCACCTTCGATGGGTTCGGCATCTTCACCTGGTCGACCGCGAGCTCGCCCGAGCGTGCGCTGCTGGCCAGCAGCGGCATGAACTCGATCGACGCGTTCGGCGCCTTGCCCAGCGACCCGGCCGACGCGACCGTAATCTGCTGGAGGTCGGCCGCGGCGGGATCGTCGTGGTTGATGCCGTCGCGGATGTTGAACCAGGCGACATAGTTCACCGCCTGCACCCGCTCATCGGCGTTGGCCCGCACCCGCCAGGCGCCGGTGAGGTCGCCGACCACCTTGGTGGGATCGAACACGATGCCCCAGGCGTCGAACAGCTTCTTCAGGTTGGAGCCGGTGTCGGTCGGCGGCATGCCGTTCGGCGACGGTGCCGCGGCCATCGCCTCGCTCCACGGATCGACCATCGCCATCAGCCGTCCGCCGCGCATGACGAACTGGTCGATCGCATACAGCGTGGCATCCGACAGGTTCTGCGCCTCTGCCACCAGCAGTACCTGGATGTCGGCATCGATCACCTGCGCATCGGTGTTGACCGTCTTCACCTGATTGGTCTGCCGCAGCAGCATGGTCGAGGCATAAGGCTGGCCGCCGGCGGCGGGCTGACCGCGCATCGCCATCATCATCATGCGCGGATCGCCGTCGAGCGGCAGCGACGACATGATGCCGATCACCGGACGCTTCGGGTTCGACAGGTCGTAGACCAGCTTGGTCAGATCGTATTCGAGGAACCGTTCGCGCTCCGGCTGGAAGAAGGCGATGGTGCGCTCGTCGTCTTCCAGGTTGGATCCGGCGAGGCCGAAGTAAATCTGCACGCCGCCCTGATCGACCGGCACGCCTTGCAGGCCGTAGGCAAGGGCGCGGTCCTCGGTGTCGCTGAACGGCTCGGGGTCGTAGAATTCGAGGCGGATCCTGCCGTCCGAGACCGCGGCGTATTCGCCCAGCATCTCGCGCACATGATCGGCATAGGTGCCGTACAGCGGCACCGTCGCGCCCAGCCGGCGTGAGTAGAACAGCCGCAGCGTGATCGGCTCCTTCAGTCCGGACAGGATCTGCCGTGTGCCGGCTGACAGCGTATAGATATGGCTGCGGGTCAGATCGACGTGCACATTCGCCAGCCGTGCGTCGGCGAACATGTTGATGCCGATGACGATGGCGGCGACAGCGATCACGCCGATGATGGAGTACCAGGTACGGCGGAGCATCGCGTCAGTCCGCCTTCCGCTGTTCGACGATGACGGCGTTCAAATACAGCCAGAATCCGATGAAGGTGGCGAAGAAGATCAGGTCGCGCAGGCTGACCACGCCGCGGGTGAAGTCCTGGAAGCGGTCGATCACCGCGATGCGCCGCGCGATCTCGGCAAGCACCGGCGTGTTGCGGGACAGGAAGTCGGTGACCACCGGATAGGAGGCGACGGCGAACACGAAGCACACGGCGACGCCGAGCACGAAGGCGATCACCTGGTTCTTGGTGAGCGCGGACAGCGCGGAGCCGACCGACAGGAATGCACCGGCCACCAGCAACGAGCCGACATAGCCGGAAGCGATCACGCCGTTGTCTGGGTGGCCCAGGATGTTGACGGTGATGACGAACGGGAAGGTCAGCAGCAGCGCGATGGCGCAGAACGCCCAGGCGGCGAGGAACTTTCCCAGTACCGCCTGGGTCTGGGTGATCGGCAGCGTCAGCAGCAGCTCGATCGTGCCGAGCCGGCGTTCCTCGGCCCAGAGGCGCATGGTGATGGCCGGGACGAGCAGCAGGAAGACCCAGGGGATGAAGGTGAAGAACGGATTGAGGTCTGCCTGGCTGCGATCGAAGAAGCCGCCGAGGTTGAAGGTCAGCGCGCCTTGCAGGACGAGGAAGATGACGATGAACACCGAGGCGACCGGCGTCGCGAAATAGCCGCCGAGTTCGCGCCGCGCGATGATGAACACGTTGCGCATGGTCAGGCCGCTTCCATCGTCAATTGCCGGAACACGTCGTCCAGCTTGCCCGACGGATGCCTGCGCTGAAGCTCGGCCGGCGTCGCATCGGCGACCACCCGTCCCGCCGCGATGATGATCGCGCGCGAGCAGACCGCGTCGACCTCCTCCAGGATGTGGGTGGAAATGACGATCGCCTTCTGCGGTGCCATCTGCGCGATCAGCGTGCGCACTTCATGCTTCTGGTTCGGGTCGAGGCCATCGGTCGGCTCGTCCAGCACCAGCACCGGCGGATCGTGCAGCAGCGCCTGCGCCAGGCCGACGCGGCGTTTGAAGCCCTTCGACAGAGTCTCCACCGGTTGCAGCAGCACGCCACCGAGTCGTGTCAGGTCCACGGCGTGCTCGACGCGCTGGGTCAACTCCTTGCCGATGTATCCCCGCACCCTGGCGCAGAAGGTCAGGAAGCCCGTGACGGTCATCTCGGGATAGGTCGGCGCGCCCTCGGGCAGGAACCCCAGCACGCGCCGCGCCGCCACGCCGTCTCTCTGCACATCGTGGCCGCAGATGCTGGCGGTGCCGGCCGAGGGGATCATGAAGCCTGCCAGCATGCGCATCGTGGTGGACTTGCCGGCGCCGTTGGGCCCCAGAAAGCCAAGCACCTCGCCGCGCGCCACGTTGAAGCTGACGGTGTCCACCGCGGTGAAGCTGCCGAAACGTTTGGTCAGCCCGGTGATCTCGATCAGCACAGGTTGGCCGTCGGCACTCACTCGGCACCTCCTCCCGCTTTGTCCCGTAGGCCGGCGGGAATAGCGAAATCTGCCGGCAATGCAAGCGGCGGGTGTGCGGATGACAAAGGCTTAACGCCGCGGTATGCTGCGGCGCAGCGCGCATTCCCGAAAGGATAAACAGCAATGCCTTTGGAATCGATCGAGCGGAGCATCGACACCGATCCATCCGCGATGCAGTGGCAGGCGCGCGTGGACCTGGCGGCGGCGCACCGCCTGGCGGTGATGCACGGGTTCCACGAGGGCATCTTCAATCATCTGACGCTGCGCGTGCCGGGGCACGACGATCGCTATTATCAGATCCCGTTCGGACTGCACTGGTCTGAGGTGACGGCGAGCTGCTTCATGGAGGTGGGCTACGACGGCACGCTGCTGGCCGGCGCGGGCCATATCGAGCAGTCCTGCTACTGCATACACGCGCCGATGCACCGGCTGCTGCCGGATGCCGCCGCGGTGTTCCATACGCACATGCCGTATGCCAGCGCGCTGACGCGGCTCGAGGACCAGCGCATCCTGCCGATCGGGCAGACCGAGGCCGGCATGATGATGGTGACCGCCTACGACGACGACTATACCGGGCCGGCATTCGATCCGGCCGAGGGCGAGCGGCTGGCCGGCGTCATCGGCGGCAAGAAGGTCCTGATGATGGCGAACCACGGCGTTGCCACGGTCGGCAGGTCGGTGGCCGAGGCCTATGACCTGCTCTACTACATGGAGCGTGTGGCGCAGGTGCAGATCCTGGCGATGTCGAGCGGACGGACGTTGAAGTTCGTGCCGGACGAGGTGGTCGAGGCGACGCACGCCATCTATCGCGAGAGCGAGGGCTACGGCGGTCGGCCGCCTTACACCTGGCATTTCGACGCGTTGAAGCGGATCCTCGAGAAGCGGGAGCCGGACTACAAGGACTGAGCTTCAGTCTCGGCCACCTCCTCTGTCCGCGACGGCACGGCCAGCCCATAGCTCGTGTTCTTGCTGCCGCCTTCATTGCGTACAAGAACACCTCGATCGACCAGGTCCTTGATGTCGCGTTGAGCGGTGGGCGCGGAGCATTTGGCAATCGTCACCCATTTTCGGGCCGTGAGCTTGCCTTCGAACCCATCGAGCAATCGATTGAGGATACCTCTTTGACGTTCATTCAGCGGCAAGAGCGCGTGACGATGCCAGAACTCGGCTTTGTAAAGGACGTTGGCGCAGGCGTGCCCGGCTGCGTCGAGCGACTTTGAAAAGCATTCGATGAACCAAAGCAGTCGCTCGCTGATATCGAGGTCGCCTTTCTGCGTGCGTTCGAGCGATGCATAGTAGCTGGAGCGATCACTGCGGATTTGACCCGAAAGACTGTAGAATCGCTGGGGCGAATTCTCGAAGCGTGCAAGGCTCATATCGGCGAGGACACGCGCAATACGGCCATTGCCGTCGTCGAAGGGGTGAATGGTTACGAACCAGAGGTGTGCGATCGCTGCGTGCAGGATCCCGTCGATGGTCTGCGGCAGATTGAACCATCGCAGGAACGCCCGCATCTCTGCCGCGACACGCTCGGCAGGCGGGGCCTGAAAGCAGACTCTTTCGCGACGGCTATAGGGGGCTGCGACGACCTGCATCGGGCCGTGCGCATCGTCCCGCCACGCCCCGACCCGGATGACCTGCAGACCGGAACGGCCTGTCGGAAACAGCGCTGCCTGCCACGCGAAAAGTCGCTCGCGCGTGAGCGCAGCGGCATGATTTCGTGTGGCATCCAGGGTTATCTCAACGATGCCCTCCACGCGCCGGTCCTCAGGACCAGGAGCCGCGTCAGGAACGCCAAGCCGGCGGGCAACAGACGAACGCACAGTTTCACGGTCGAGGTTCTCACCCTCGATTTCCGCGTTCTTGACCGCCGCTTCGGTCGTGGCCTGCAATTCGGCTTCCAGTTGCAGAGCAAATCCAAGGCGCTCCAGACGGCCCAATAGCCGCCCTTGCTTCAGGTGCGTCGCCGCCAGCGGCCGCGCCAGCCGGCTGGCGTCCCACCGGAAACGTGGCCAATCCGGCAGCTCCCAAATGTACATATTCGCCTCACCATTTGAGGTGAATCTGAGCCTTTCCCATCACGATGCAAGGGGCCTCCGCGAGCCGTCACCCCGCCGCCAGCGTCCGCATCGCCGCGGCCTTCTCGAACAGCCGCAGCAGCACGCGCACGGCTCGCCCGCGTTCGGAGGCAAGTTTCGGGTCGTTCCCCAACAGCACAGCCGCATCGCGGTTCGCCATGTGCAGCAGGCCCTCGTGCTCGATCGGATCGGCGAGCCGGAAACCCGGCAATCCCGACTGCTTCGTGCCGAGGATGTCGCCCCCGCCGCGCAACCGGAAATCCTCGTCCGCGATCAGGAAGCCATCGTCGGTATCCCGCAGCAGCGACAGCCGGCGCCGCGCCGCATCGTTCACCCATTCCTCATGCAGCAGCAGACAGAAGCTCGCTGCCGCGCCGCGTCCGACCCGGCCACGCAACTGATGCAACTGCGCCAGGCCGAAGCGCTCGGCATGCTCGATCACCATCACCGTCGCCTGCGGCACATCGACGCCGACCTCGACCACCGTCGTCGCGACCAGCAACCGGCATCCGCCCGCGGCAAACGCTGCCAGCGTCGCGTCGCGCACCACCGCGTCCTGCCGTCCGTGCGCCAGCCCCACCACCTCGCCGAACAGCTCGCGCAACGTGGCGAACCGCTCCTCGGCCGCCGCGAGATCGAGCGCCTCGCTCTCCGCCACCAGCGGGCAGACCCAGTACACCTGCGCCCCCTCGTCCAGCTTGCGCGCAACCGCATCGAGCAGATCGGGCAACGTTCCCAGCGAGTGCAGCGAGGTGCGCACCGGCTGTCGCCCGGGCGGCTTCTCGGTCAGGCGGCTCACGTCCATCTCGCCCCATTGCGTCAGCAGCAGCGTGCGCGGGATCGGCGTCGCGGTCATCACCAGCACGTCGGTCAGTTCCCCCTTGCCGCCCAGCAGCAGCCGCTGGTCGACGCCGAACCGGTGCTGCTCGTCGATCACCGCCAGCGCCAGGTCGCGATACTCGACGCTCTCCTGGAACAGCGCGTGCGTGCCGACCACCATACGAACAGCGCCGTCCTTCAATCCGCGCAGCAACTGCGCGCGGGCGCGGCCTTTCACGCCGCCGGTCAGGATCGCCACCGGTTCGGGAGAGAGCCGCGACAGCGTGCGGTGGTGCTGTTTGGCCAGCACCTCGGTCGGCGCCATCATCGCCGCCTGCCCGCCGGCCTCGACGGCCCGCAGCATGGCCAGCAGCGCCACCATCGTCTTGCCCGAACCGACATCGCCCTGCAGCAGCCGCAGCATCCGCCGATCCGCCGCCAGGTCGGCGTCGATCTCCGCCAGCGCCTGCGTCTGCGAGCCGGTGAGCGTGTAGCCGAAGCGCGACAGCGCCTTGGCGCGCAGGCTGTCGTCGCCGCTCAGTCCCCTGCCCGGCCGCGCACGCAGCCGCCCACGCACGACCGCGAGCGCCACCTGATCGGCCAGCAATTCGTCGTAGGCGAGGCGGCACCGGTTGGCGCCCCCAGGCACCGCGGATGGCGCCTGCAACGCTCGCAGTGCGTCCGCGAACCCCGGCCACTTCTCGCGCCGCAACAGTGCCGCGTCGTGCCACTCAGGGAACGACGGCAACCGCGCCAGTGCCTGCACGATGGCACTGGCCACCTGGCGCGGCCAGAGGCCGCCGGTCAGCTTCCATACCGGCTCCACCAAGGGCAGCAGTTGCGGCCGGTCGGCGGGGACCACGTGTTCGGGATGCGGCATCGTCCGCCGGCCACCGAACAGCTCGATCTTGCCGGAAACCAGCAGCTTCGCGCCCTGCGGCATCTGCCGTTCCCGGTTGAATTTGAAGAACACCAGCTCGGCAAAGCCGGTCCCGTCCGTCACCACCACCCGCCACGGCTGGCGTTCATTGGCCGGCGGCTCCAGCCGCACCACCTCCACCGCCAGCGTGACGATCTGGCCAGGCCGCGCCTCGGCGATCGTCGGGCGCTGGCGTCGATCCACGTAGGACTCGGGGAGATGAAACAGCAGGTCGATCACCCGCTCGCCGCCCGCCACCTTGGCGATCAGCGCGCCCACCGTCGGACCGACGCCTCTCAGTGTGGTCAGCGGCGAGAACAGCGGTGTGAGCGGATCTTGGTCCACGGGCTGACACGGGGTTATCGCGCGGCTATATGACACCGCGCCGATGAGTGAACCAGAACCAGCCTCCCTCGACGCGAGGCGCCGCCGTCTGCTGTATCGCGCCACCCATCGCGGGACGTACGAGAACGACATTTTGCTCGGTGGCTTCGTGCAGCGCCACATCGGCATGATGCACGAGTCCGAACTCGCCGCATTGGAGGCATTGCTGGACCTGCCTGATAACGAGCTGGGGGACTGGCTGACAGGACGCTCGCCGATACCGTCCGAGGCCGATACGCCCATGCTCCGGCGTATCCACGAGGAAGCGCTCACCCCCCTCTCCCGCGCAGCGGAGGGTCAGGGTGGGGGTGCGGAGGATGGGACAACACTCCCTCCCCAATCCTCCTCCGCCGCGCGAGGGCGCAACCGATGACCCCGGTGTTCGGCGCGCCGGAGGGATGGGACGCCTTCCTGCTCGCCCGCCGCCGCGGCGAGTCCTCCGCCCCCCTGCTGCACGCCACGCGCGACGATGCGCGGATGGCGCGGCTGGCTGAGGCGCTGGCCTTCGTGATGCCGGAGGCGGAGGTGCTGCGCTTTCCGGCCTGGGACTGCCTGCCCTACGACCGCGTCTCGCCGAATCCGGCGCTGGTATCGGAGCGCATCGCCACGCTGGCGCGGCTGCTGGAGAAGCCGACCCGCCCGCGCATCGTGCTGACCACCGTGAATGCGCTGGTGCAGCGCGTCCCGCCGCGCTCGGCATTCACCGACGCGAGCCTGGAACTGCGCGCCAACGGTACGGTGCAACTGGAAAAGCTCGCCCGCTTCCTCGAAGCCAATGGCTACGGACGCGCCGGCACCGTGATGGAGCCGGGCGAGTACGCCATGCGCGGCGGCATCATCGACGTCTTCCCCGCCGGCGAGTCGGATCCCGTGCGCCTCGACCTGTTCGGCGATACCATCGAGTCGATCCGCATCTTCGATCCCGGCTCGCAACGCAGCACCGAGCGCCGCCAGCGCCTGACCCTGCGCCCGGTGTCCGAGGTGCCGCTCGATCCGGACGCGATCTCGCGATTCCGCTCCGGCTGGCGCGATACGTTCGGCCAACCGGCAGCCGACGACCCGATCTACCTGTCGGTGTCCGACGGCCGGCGGCACCCCGGCATGGAGCACTGGGTGCCTCTGTTCCACGAGCGGATGGAGACGCTGCTCGACTATTTGCCGGGTGCCTCCGTCAGCCTGGACCACCAGGCGGACGAGGTCCTGGCGGCGCGGCTGGAGATGATCGAGGACCATTTCGCCGCACGCCGGCTGGTACCCCGCGACGGCGAGGTGCCGTACCGTCCCTTGCCGCCGGATCGGCTGTACCTGGACCAGGAAGGCTGGGACGCCATGCTGGCCGGCGGCCCGCTGTTCGCCTTCTCGCCGTTCGCCAGGCCGGACGGCGCGGTCGGCATCGATGGCGGCGGCCGCCCAGGGCCGGTGTTCTTCCAGGGCAGCGGTCCCGGTCCGAACGTGTTCGAGCAGTTGCGCGACCAGACCGAGCGCTGGAGCACCGAGGGAAGGCGCGTGATCGTCGCCGCCTGGACGCGCGGCTCACGCGAGCGGCTGGCCAATCTGCTCCGCGAGCACGATTTCCGCGGTGCGGCGCAGGAGGACGACTGGGCGGCGATCCGTCGCAAGCCGGCCGGGTCGGTGTCGCTGGTCACGCTGGGGGTCGAACGAGGCTTCGTCGCCGATCAGTTGGCGCTGGTGGGCGAACAGGACCTGCTGGGCGAACGCATCAGCCGCCCGCCGCGCCGGCGCAAACGCGCCGATCAGTTCATCGCCGAGGCGACCGAAATCGCCGAGGGCGACCTGGTGGTGCACCAGGAGTACGGCATCGGCCGCTATGACGGGCTGGAGACGCTGGCCGTCACCGGCGCACCGCACGACTGCCTCCGTCTGATCTACGACGGCGGGGAGAAACTGTTCCTGCCGGTCGAGAACATCGAGGTGCTGTCGCGCTTCGGCAGCGAGACGCAGGGCGTGGCGCTCGACAAGCTGGGCGGCATCGCCTGGCAGTCGCGCAAGGCGCGCATGAAGCAGCGCATCCGTGACATGGCGGGCCAGCTCATCCGCATCGCCGCGGCACGCAAGATCCGCGATGCCGCGATCATGGCGCCGGGCGAGGGCACATGGGACGAGTTCTGTGCCCGCTTCCCGTTCGCGGAGACCGAGGACCAGTCACGCGCCATCGCCGATGTGCTGGAGGACCTCGCGTCGGGCCGGCCGATGGATCGGCTGATCTGCGGCGATGTCGGCTTCGGCAAGACCGAGGTGGCATTGCGCGCGGCCTTCATCGCGGCGATGTCGGGCGCGCAGGTCGCCGTGGTGGTACCGACGACGCTGCTGGCGCGGCAGCATTTCCGCACCTTCTCCGAGCGCTTCGCCGGACTGCCGGTCAAGGTCGCGCAGCTCTCGCGCATGGTGGCGGCGAAGGAGGCCGTCGAAGTCCGCCGCGGCATCACGGACGGCACGATCAATATTGTGATCGGCACGCACGCCCTGCTGGCCAAATCGCTGGAGTTCGCCGATCTCGGCCTGCTCGTGGTGGACGAGGAGCAGCATTTCGGCGTGGCACACAAGGAGCGGCTGAAGCAGCTCAAGGCCGATGTGCACGTGCTGACGCTGACCGCGACGCCGATCCCGCGCACCTTGCAGCTTGCGCTGACCGGCGTGCGCGAGATGAGCCTGATCTCGACGCCGCCGGTGGACCGGTTGGCGGTGCGCACCTTCATCATGCCGTTCGACGCGGTGGTGATCCGCGAGGCGTTGCAGCGGGAGCGCTTCCGCGGCGGCCAGGTGTTCTGCGTGGTGCCGCGCATCGAGGACCTGCCGCGGATGGCCGAGCGGCTGGCCGAGATCGTGCCCGAGGCGCGTATGGCGCAGGCGCACGGCAGGCTGGCACCGACAGAACTCGAACGGGTGATGGCCGAATTCGGCGACGGCCGTTACGACATCCTGCTGTCCACCAACATCGTGGAAAGCGGCCTCGACATGCCGGCGGTGAACACGCTGGTGATCCATCGCGCCGACATGTTCGGGCTGGGGCAGCTCTATCAGTTGCGCGGCCGCGTCGGGCGCGGCAAGCA
>JANWJK010000195.1 GCA_025452005.1 Acetobacteraceae bacterium
CGCGCCTCACCGAGACCAACGCCGCAACGCGCGCCTCGACCGAACGCCTGGCCAGCATCGTCAGCCGGTTCTGCGTCGGCCTCGGCCGCTACGCACACGACGTTCCGCGCAAGCTGGCGGCTGATGGTGGAGAACGACGGTAACGCTTACGGCCGGTCGCCCGCGAATGCTCGATACAATCAGGCAGCGACGGGGGTATGAATCCGGCGGAGGAATTCGCGCGCACGCGGGTGCTCGGGCGTGGCGAAGAACGCGATCGGGGCGGCGTCTTCCAGGATGCGGCCGCTGTCCATGAACAGGACGCGGGTTCCGACCTCGCGCGCGAACTGCATCTCGTGCGTCACCACCAGCATCGTCATGCCGTCCTGCGCCAGGGCGCGGATCACCTCCAGCACCTCGCCGACCAGTTCGGGATCCAGCGCGGAGGTCGGTTCGTCGAACAGCATCAGCACCGGCCGCATCGCCATGGCGCGCGCGATCGCGACGCGCTGCTGCTGGCCGCCCGACAGTTGCGCCGGCCGCTTCATCGCGTGCTCCGACAAACGCACGCGGGCGAGCTGCTCGGCTGCGAGCGCGTGCGCGTCGACGTGATTCATGCCGAGTACGCGCCGTGGCCCGATCGCCACGTTGTCGAGCGCGGTGAGGTGCGCGAACAGGTTGAAGCGCTGAAACACCATGCCGATGCGCCGGCGTTTCCTGGCTGTCGCTGTCGGCGGATCGGGAATCAGTTTGCCGTTCCGGAGCTCGCCCGCCATGTTCGTTCCGTCCAGCAGCACCTCGCCTTCCGACGGAATCTCGATGCGGTTCACGCAGCGCAGCAGTGTCGATTTGCCGGCCCCGCTCGGCCCGACAAGAATGACGATCTCGCCCGCGGTCACCGCCAGATCGACCCGATCGACCACCGGCACCTCGCCGAAGATCTTCGACAGGCCTCGGATGGACAGCAGCGGTTCGGCTCTCATGCCAGCTTCTTCTCGACGTATTCGGAGAACCACGCGAGGACGGAAATGATCACCAGATAATATACCGCCAGCTCTGCATAAAGCTCGAATGGAGTGAAGCGTTCGGCGATGATCACCTGCGCCGAGCGCGTCAGTTCAGTGATCGAGATCACCGACAGCAGCGACGAACTTTTCACCAGCGTGATCACCTCGTTGGTCAGCGGCGGGGTGATGCGACGCAGTGACTGAGGCAACAGGATGAACAGGATCGACTGGCGGTTGGTCATGCCGATCGAAAGCGCCGCCTCGGTCTGTCCGACGTCGATCGATTGCAGGCCCGCACGGACGATCTCCGAGATGAACCCGCCGGAGTTGAATGCCAGCGCCACCACGCCGCTGGAGAATGCCGACAGCTCGAAGCCGATGCGCGGCAGCGCGAAATACACCAGGAAGATCTGCACCAGCGCCGGCGTGCCACGCACGAAATACACGTAACCGCGCACGATCGCCTTCGGTATGGCCAGGTCGGACACGCTGAGCAGTCCGCAGACCAAGCCAACCAAAGTGCCGAGGGCCAGCGCGCAGATCGAGATCTCCAATGTGACCACGGCGCCCTGCACCATGTAGGGCGCCGCGTACCACATCACGGCCCAGTCGAAGTCGGGCATGTCGCTAAAGCGTCAGGGCAGGACTTCTGGCACCACGTCCGGCGTACTCATCGTCGAGCCGAACCACTTCTCCTGCAGCTTCGCCAATGTGCCGTCCTGCTTCATTCCGGCAAGCTGCTGGTTGACGAACGACTGGAGTGCTGTGTCCTCCTTGCGGAACGCCATGCCGAAATAGGCTGTGATATCCGAAACGCCGTCGATCATCTTGAACTTGCCGGGCGCATCCTTCATCACCACAAGCATGGTGGACTTCGAATTCACCACGGCGTCGATGCGCTTGTTGAGCAGATCCTGGTACGCCTCGGGGTAATGCTCGTACTGCTTCACGTCGGAATAGCCGGGCTTGCCGGCCGCCTTCAGCTTGGCCTCGAACGTCTTGATGATGCCGGCGGCGGCGCTGCCGATCTGCACACCGACAACCTTGCCCGACAGATCGTCGGCCGTCTTGATCTTGTCCTCGGCGGCGCGCAGCAGGATCACGTTGCTTGCATCGGCATAGGGCATCGTGAACAGCACCTTTTCCGCCCGTTCCTTGGTGATTGTCATGGCGGAGATGATGACGTCGAACTTCTTGGCGTACAGCGCCGGAATGATGCCGTTCCACGCGGTGTCGACCAATTGCGCCTTCACGCCCAGCTTGGGAATGAACTGGTCGATGATATCCGGATCGTAGCCGATGATCTTGCCATCCTTGAAGAACTCGTACGGCACGTAGGCGGCTTCCATCCCGACCACCAGCGTGCCGCGCTTCTTCACTTCGTCCAGCGCGTCCGCCCGCGCCGCGCGTGTGCCTGCGAGCCCCAGAAGAGCCGCCGATCCGGCCCCTCTCAGCGCTGTGCGTCTCAGCATGAAGTCGCCCCCTCTGTTCTTGCGTTCGCTGGGGTGAGGAAGCAACCCATGTGCCAGGGCGGCTGGCCCGGGAATTGCCAGCGGTGCCACGGCATTCTCGTGAACCAGGAGGCACAGGCGATGGCCGTCGGACCGCTGCATCTGGGCTGGTTCATGAACTTCACGCCGGGCGAATGGGACCACCCGCTGGGCGCCGGTGGATCTCCCTGGGACGGCCGGTTCTACGTCGACATGGCGCTGGCGCTGGAGCGCGCGTGCTTCGACTACATCATGATCGAGGACACGCTGATGGTGTCCGAAGCCTACGGCGACAGCGCCGAGGCCGCGCTGAAGCACGCACTCCAGGTGCCGAAGCACGATCCGGCGCCGCTCGCCGCACTGATCGCCGCGGCGACCACGCGCCTGGGTGTCGTCGCCACGATGTCGACCCTGGCCTATCCGCCGTTCATGCTGGCGCGGCTCTGCTCGACGCTGGACCACATCGCCGGCGGCCGTTTCGGCTGGAACATCGTCACCTCAGGCGAGGACACCGCGGCACAGAATTTCGGCCTCGACAAGCTGCCGCCGCGCGAACAACGCTACGAGATGGCCGACGAATACGTCGACCTGGTGTGCAGGCTGTTCGACTCGTGGGATCCGGACGCGGTGGTGATGGACCGCGCGAGTGGCACCTATGCCGACTACCGCCGCGTCCGGCCGATCCATTTCGAGGGCAAGTATTTCAAGGTCCGCGGTCCGTTGAACACCGTGCGCTCGCCGCAGGGCAAGCCGGTGTTCGTGCAGGCCGGCGGCTCGCCGCGCGGCAGGGCCTTCGCCGCGAAGCACGCCGACTCGATCATTGCCACCGCCAACGGCATCGATGGCATGAAGCAGTACCGCGACGACGTGCGCCGCCACGCGGTGGCATTCGGGCGCAACCCCGACGACATCAAGGTGCTGTTCCTGATTTACCCGACGCTGGCCGAGACCGACGAAGAGGCGCAGGCGAAGCGGCAGAGAATGGTGTCCTCGCCGCATTTCATCGAACGAGCGCTGGCCAGCACCGCGACAGTGACCGACATCGACTTCTCCCAGTACGATCTCGACCAACCGCTGCCGCGGCTGACAACCAACGGCGAACAAGGCTCGCTCGACAAGTTCGCCCAATGGGGCAGCGGCAAGACCCTGCGTCAGCTTGCGATGGAGCGCTTCGGCGCGCCCGGGTCGGAGGTCGACTTTGTCGGCTCGCCCGACACCGTCGCCGAGCGCATGGGGAATGCCATGGAGGAGATCGGTGGTGACGGCTTCCTGATCAGCACGCCGTTCCAGCGGACCAGCCGGCGCTTCATTGTCGAGGTCACGGAAGGTCTCGTGCCGGCGCTGCAAAGGCGCGGACTGATGCGGACTGTGTATTCCGGCCGGACGCTGCGGGAGGTGCTGACCGAGTACTGACGGCAGAAATTGTGCAATAGCACCTTGTCCCGTCACAGGATGCCGAGTTTCGAGGCAAACCCGGGTCCGTATGCCATTGCTATCGGCAGAAGCCATTGGCATGTCGCTTGCTGCGAGCCATGGTAATGGACGAGGCAGTCTCACTCGACCTGAACGGCAAGCTGGCTCTGCGGCTGCGGCTGGTCCGTGGTGCAGTGGTGGCGGCTCGCACCGGCTGGGCCGATACCGTGCGAGCCGGCCAGTTCCTCAAAATCGTCGATCCGCAAGGCAAGCAGGCGGGCGACTTCTGGGCCTTCAACGCGGCGAACCTGGACGAGCACCTGTCTGCGATGCACACACGCGTCTGGGTCAATCGGCTATGTCCGCGGCCCGGCGAGTCGTTTCACACCAACCACCGGCGGCCGATCCTGCAACTGGTGCAGGACACCTGCGGCGTGCACGACCTGCTCACCGCGCCGTGCGACGAGCATCGCTATCGGCTGTACGGCGTGCAGGGCGAACACGCAAGTTGCGCCAACAACTTCCGCCAGGTGATGGCGCCGTTCCTGGGCAGCACTCGCTACATCCCGCAGCCGGTCAACCTGTTCATGAATGTGGGCGTGTTTCCTGACGGGCGCGTGGAGACCGGCGACAATCCGTCGAAGCCCGGCGACTGCGTCGTGTTCAAGGCGTGGATCGACAGCATCGTCGCATTGTCCGCATGCCCGCAGGAGTTCAACCCGGTCGCCGGCTGGTATCCGACCGATCTGCATGTCGGCGTCTACGAGGCGGCATGAACGCGCACTGGCGACGCAGGCGACGCGGCACGGCCGGGCACCGGGAGGCCGCCGATCCCGCGCTGGGCACACTGATCCTGACCTTGGTCGCCGGGGCATTGCTGACAGTGACGACAGGCCTCGCGGCCATGGTGGGACTCGAGCAGCTCGGGCCCTCGGTCGGCGGCATCATCGTGTTCAAGCCCGACAACGCGGCAACCGAGCGGTGGTCGGTCACCGCGTCGATTATCGAACCCGCCGAGGTCGGGCTGCCCGGAAAAACCAGCGGCAGATATTGCAGTCTCAGTCCGAATGTCATGGCGGTCCGCGGCGGCAGTCTCGTGGTCGAGGCGCGACGCCTGAGCCGGCCACCGGTTTACCGCGTGCACTGGGCCGGTGGACACACCGACGCCGCGCTGGGCGATTGTGGCACCACTGCCGATCTCGTGCTAGAACGCATCGAGCTGATGCGGCTGGCGAATGTGGCAGGTGGGTTCAACAGTGGGCTGAGGCTGATCGGCCCGTGAACGTCTCAGCGGCAAGCGACGGTGCCGATCCGGTCGTCTGGCTGGATCGCATCTGGAAGTCGTTCGGCCGGCTCGAAGTACTGACCGACGTCTCGCTGTCGGTGCCGCGCGGCGAAGTGGTCTGCATCATCGGTCCGTCGGGTGCCGGCAAATCCACGCTGCTCCGCTGCATCAACCATCTCGAGACGATCGACGACGGCACGATCCACTTCGAAGGGAAGCCGGTCTATCGCTACAAGGAGCACGGCAAGACCGTCGTTGATCCGGAGAGGCGGATCGAGACGGTCCGCGCGCAGATCGGCATGGTGTTCCAGTCGTTCAACCTGTTTCCGCATTTGACGGCGCTCGGCAATGTGATCGAGGCGCCGGTACACGTGCTGCGGGAGCCAGCGGCCCAGGCGCAGGCGCGGGGACTGGCGCTGCTGACGAAGGTCGGGTTGGCCGAGAAGGCCGGATCCTATCCGCATCAGCTCAGCGGTGGACAGCAGCAACGCGTCGCCATCGCCCGCGCACTGGCGATGAACCCCAAGCTGATGCTGTTCGACGAGGCGACATCGGCGTTGGATCC
>JANWJK010000196.1 GCA_025452005.1 Acetobacteraceae bacterium
CGGATGGCGCAGCGGCCATAGCTCGCCGCTCCACGACACCGACGTGTGCAGCAGCGAGGCCGGCCGGTCACCCACCGCCCCACGCAGCGCATGGGTAAGCTGTGCCCCGCTGATCGGGCCTGCGTCGCTCGGTGGACCGGCAGTCGGCTGCCGCTCCGCGGTTCGCGTCGGTTCCCGACGCGGAAGCTGCGTCAGCAGCGCCGCCACCACGATGTCCGCATCGGCGCCGATGAACAGGTCGGCCGCCGGCAGCGCCTGGTGGTCCATGCTCCAGCCATTGTGCAACTGATGATCCAGCGTGACGGCGATCACCTTCGCGGCCGGCGAGGCTGTGCCGCACGTCGCCTTCAGCGCTCCAGCCAGATCCACCCAGTCCAGGCTCAGGATGACATCGGCGGCCGCAACGGCCTGCGCCGCGTCCTGTCCCAGGAAGGTCGCCGGCGCCCCGACATGCAGCGGATGGTCGGTGGGGAACGCCGCGGCGCACTTGTGATCGGTCAGCACGCGGGCGCCCAGTGTCTCGGCCAGGGCCACGCGATCGGCCCACTCGCGCTCGCCGCGCGAGCCACGCCCCATCAGGATCACCGGTTGCTTCGCGACGCGCAGCATTGCGGCGGCCTGCGCCACCTGCTCCGGCGCAACCGCGGACACGACCTGCGGCACAAATCGGGACGCGTCGATCGGCGGCAGCGGATCGGCGATCGGCGCCTCCTGCATGCCGGCGTCCAGATTGATATACACCGGCCCCTTGGGGGCCGAACACGCCAGCCACCAGGCGCGCAACAGCGACTCCCGCGCTGCCTCGGCCGAGGCCGGTTGATCGTCCCACTTGGTATAGTCGCGGATCAGCGCGCCCTGGTCTCGCGCGGTGTGGATCCAGTCGATCCACGGCCGGCGCTTCGGCGCGTCCACCGGACCGGTCGCGCCCAACAGCAGCACAGGCATGCGGTCGCACCAAGCGTTGAACACGGCCATCGTGGCGTGCATCAGCCCGACATTGGAGTGCACTGCCGCGGCCATCGGCCGTCCGGTCACCTTGGCGTAGCCGTGAGCGATCGCCACGGCGTGTTCCTCGTGCAGGCACAGCAGCATCTGCGGCTGCACGTTGCCCAGGTAGTTCACCAGGCTGTCGTGCAGGCCGCGGTAGCTGGAGCCCGGGTTCAGCGCAATGAACGGAACCTCCAGCGCACGCAGCGTTTCAGCCACGACATCGCTGCCGAACAGCGCGTTGCCCGACGGCAGCGGCAACGGGCGCTCGATCGGCGCGCCCGCGCGATCGGCGAGATGGTCCTGGATGTCAGCCATGCCGGAGATCCTTGTTCCAGTCCGTCGCATTGCTGTGCAGCATGAATTCGCCGACGCGCAGCGGCGCGTATTTCGGCGGATTGTCCGGCCCCATGCAACTCGGCAGGCAGGCCACCTCGGCGTCGAAGTCGGGGATGGCGAAGAACGCCACCGAATATCGCTCGGTGCCGGAGCGGTTGATGACGCGATGCGGCGTCGAGGCGAACCGGTCGTTGGTCCAGCGCGCCATCATGTCGCCGATGTTGATCACGAAACTGCCGGGGATGGGCGGTACATCGATCCAGTCGCCGCCATGCTCGACCTGTAGTCCGCCGACATCGCCCTGCGCCAGGATGGTGAAGGCTGTCGTGTCGGAGTGCGGACGCAGACCGAACTGTCGGCCGGGGGTGATCGGCGGGTGCGGCGGATAGTGGAGCAGATTGATCTGCGTCAATGGCTTGCGGTAGGCGCCGAGAAACCACGCGTCGTCCAGGTCGAGCGCTAAGGCGAAGGCGCGCAGCAGGGCGGCGGTCAACCGCTCCATCCCATCGTAGTATTCGAGCAGCGTGTCACGCCAGCCCGGTAGATCGTCGGGCCAGCGATTGCGGGCATGCACCCGGTTGCCGGCGATGACGTCGGGATCGTCTGGCGGGAGTTCGTGCTGGTACTTGAAGCTTTCGTTGTGGTCGGGCGCGTCCGCCTTGCCGGCATAGAAGCGCGAGCCCAGCGGCTGGTAGCCGCGGTTGGGGCCGACCTCCAGCCTGACCTTCATGCGTTGTTCCAGCGGTTGGGCGAAGAACCGTCGCGATGCCGCGAACACGGCGTCGATGGTTGCCTGCGGGACGCCGTGGCGAACGAGGTAGAAGAAGCCCGTGCTCTCGCAGGCCTCGCGGATCTGCCGTGCGACCTGAAGCTTCCCGTCGCCCGTCAGGAACGCCGCGAAGTCGATCACAGGGACACGCGGGGATGTCGGGTCCACGGACACTCGCAGCAATGTTATGTGACACAGTTAATGTGGCGGCCAGCGTATTGTCCATATAGCCTTAAGGCCGTCTGCCAGCACCACTTCGAAGAAGGAACAAACCCGATGCCCTTCGATGCCTTGGTCGCCGTCACGCGACAGTATGCGCTTTCCGACGCACTCGAGGATCTCCGCCTCAAACCGGTATCCTGGGAAGCCCTGGCGGAACACAAGGCAGCACAGCAGCGACGATACGGGCCGAGCTTCTGGTATCGCCATCAGGCAGCCGTCTCGATCATGCTGGTGGTTGCGAGCCCCGTCGCGGGAGTCATCGCCGGCGCGAGTGGCGGCTTCACCGCGCATTCCGGCGTCCTGGCGATCACCGGCAGCTTCATGTGGATGTGCATGGTCGCGCTGATTACCGGCACCGGCCTGGTCCGCCTGCGCGCCGGGTCGCACTGGGAAGAGCGCGAGGTGGCGACCGGCTTCCTTGCCGATGTCCCGCAGCCGATCGCCACGATCGCCCGCCGGTTGTACGACGATGCCCCTGGTGCCCGACTGATCCTGGGCGAGCTGAAGCGGCAGGAGACGGTGCTCGATCCCTATCTGCTGATCGAGCGGGACGGGGAATGCGTGTGCCTGGGCATCTGGGAGAACGACAAGGTCGTTGCCTGCGCCGGATAGCCGTCGCCGCAGGATCGGTGCCTGCCACTGCCCTGGGGGTCAGTGCTGCCCTTCGGGCATGCGGACCAGCAGTCCGTCGAGGTCGGGTGTCATGGTGATCTGACATGACAGCCGCGAGTCCGGCTGCGCCACCGCGGCAAAGCTCAGCATGGCGGCCTCCTGCGAGCCCGGGACCGGCAGACCGACCTTTGCCAGCCAGGCGGCATCGATATAGACGTGACAGGTGGCGCAGGCGCACTCGCCGCCACAGTCCGCGTCGATGCCGGGGACGTTGTTGTCCACCGCGCCGCGCATGACCGTGGTGCCGATGGGAACATCAACCGTGTGCTCGGCGTCGTTGTACTCGACGTAGGTGACTTTCGGCATATTCCTCCCCCGGGTCGGGCTAGGTGGCCAGCTCGCGGATGGAACATGACACGTCGCGCAGCCTTGCCGCTACCGCCTGCCTGCGCCGGGCGATCATCATGCGCCCCGCCATGAATTCCGCTGGTGCGTTGATCGCTTCGACCGCCTGGATCGTGCCATCCCCGGCCAGATGGAAGACCGCGAAGGATTCGGCCGACGGATCGCCGCGAACCGCGGTCTCGGTCGTCTCGAACGGCAGGCCGGCGATCTGCAGGCGAACCTCGTACTGATCGGACCAGAACCAGGGCACCTCGGGCGCGGGAGGCGGGCGACCGCACAGATCGGCGGCGACCTGCTTCGCCTGTTCGATCGCGTTGGGCACACTCTCGAGGCGGCCGGTGCGGTGGTACAGCGGCAGCGGCCGATGGGTGCAATCGCCGATCGCGCGAATGGCGGGATCCGACGTGCGTGTGGCCAGATCGACGATGATGCCGTTGTCGCAGGCAAGTCCGGCCCTGCGCGCCAGTGCATCGTTCGGGGCGGCGCCGATGCCGATCAACGCGACATCGCACGGGATGCGGTTGCCATCGGCAAGACGCACCGCCGTGACCTGGCCGCCGACGCCTCCGAACGCTTCGACCGCGGCGTCCATTATGATGTGGACACCCGCAGCCGCATGACGACGCTGGAAGAAGTCGGACAGGGGGATGGAGGCAACGCGCGCCAGGACGCGCGACTCCCGCTCGATCACCGTGACGTCGGCGCCGAGTATGCGCGCGGATGCGGCGACCTCCAGGCCAATATAGCCGGCGCCGATGATCGCAATGCGCATGCCTTGGCGCAGCAATGGCCTGAGGCGATCGGCATCGCCAAGCGTGCGCAAAGCAACAATGCCGGCGAGGTCGTGGCCTGGCACGTGAAGTGGCCGCGCGTGGCAGCCGGTTGCGAGGATCAGATGGTCGTAGGCGGCATGCTCGCCGGTCGACAGCTTCACCGTTTTGTCGGAGCGATCGATCTCGGTCACTTCGTTTGCGAGCCGCAGATCGATGCGGTTGGTCTCATAGAATGCGGCGGGGCGCAGCAACAGGTCGGCGAAATTGCCCTCACCCTTGAGCCAGGCCTTGGAGAGCGGCGGGCGCTGATACGGCGGAACCGGTTCCGAACCGATCAGCGTGACGGGTCCTTGCCACCCATACTGGCGCAGCAACGCGGCGGCGGACCCTCCGGCATGGCCGGCGCCTACGATCACTGCCCTGGCAGATGTGTCGCTCATGCCGGGAGCCTAGGCACCGTGCCATGAAACGCAAAGACCCCCGCACGCCTCGGCGTTGGACGGGGGTCACGTTGCGAAGGTTGGTTTCTTCGCGCCCGGCGCTGATCGCCGAGCTACTGCGTGGACTTTGTGATCAGTCGCCGGTGCCACGTCGGTCGGCAACTGGGAAACTGCCCGGTGGAGTCATGCTGCGATGCACCCTCCTCTGCCGTGAACATCCGAATGCTGCTCCCGATGACGGTTCAATGTCAAGCGCAATGCTGTGCGGCGAACAAGATTCTGCTGCTGCATACTTGGGCATTCCGCTTCGGTTCAGTCCGCCGCCGTTGCCTGTTCGATAGTGATGACGTCGCCCGCGAGCGTGGTGCGGCGCACGTCGCGCACCTCGTTGCGATCGAAACGGCGTGCGCGATGCATCGTGGTCCGGTTGTCCCATATCACCAGGTCGAATGGCCGCCAGGCATGCGAATAGACGAACTCGCGCTGCGTCGCGTGTTCCGTGAGATCGCGCAGGAACATGCGGGCCTCCGGCACCGTCCAGCCCTCGATCGCACCGGCATGCGAGGACAGGAACAGCGACTTGCGTCCGGTCACCGGATGCGTGCGCACCAGGCGCTGGCGCACCGGGCGGAAGTCGGCGATCTCCTGCTCTGTCAGATCGGTGAAACCGATCGCCTCACGCGAGTAGATCAGCGAATGCAGGCAAACCAGATCCTCCACCTCGGCCTTGGTGCGCGCGTCGAGTGCATCGTAGGCGGCGCGCATGTCGGCGAATTCCGTGTTGGCACCCCATGTCGGCAAAACCCGCCCCGACAGCAGCGAATATTTCGCCGGCACCGGGCGGAACGAACTGTCCGAGTGCCATAGCCGGTCGCCAAGCTTGAAGAACCAGACTCGGTCCTCGGCCGACATGATCCTGCCGTCCTTGTCGAGATTGGAGAAATCCGCCATGCCCGCCCCAAGCCGGCTGTCGAGGCGCTTCCGGATGTGACCGCCGCTCGCGTAGTTCTCCAGTTCGCCGAAATGCCGGGTGAAGGCGAGTTGCTGTTGGTCGGTGATGTCCTGGTCGGGAAACACCAGCACGGCATAGTGGTCCATGCCTGCCTCGATCGCGGCAACCTCGCCCTCACTGAGGGCCGAGCGACAGTCGATCCCCGCGACCTCGGCCGCGAACGCCGCATGCAGTTGGCGAAACGATACCGGCATCGACCCTATCCTCCGCAGAGTGGCTCGCCATTGAAGTCCTTTCCCGCCACGGTCGTCCAGGGTATGGGGTACTCGGAGCGGTTGTCCTGTCATTGCGAGGAGCGCAGCGACGCGGCAATCTCCATGGGGATTGCTTCGCTTCGCTCGCAATGACAGCGAGAACCGCGGCGACGAGAGATCTTCACGTGTTCACCCGATTGACCCGGTACTCGGAGGTGTCAGCATGTTCATCGCAATGAACCGTTTCCGGGTCACACCGGGTTCCGAAGCGGATTTCGAGAAGGTCTGGACGAGCCGCGACAGCCATCTTGCTGGCGTGCCCGGCTTTGTTGTGTTCCACCTGTTGCGGGGGCCGGCGTACGACGATCATGTGCTCTACTCGTCGCATACGATCTGGCGCAGCCGAGCCGACTTCGAGGCCTGGACGCGGTCCGAGGCGTTTCGCCGTGCGCACAGCGACGCCGGCGGGAACCGCAGCCTGTATCTCGGACACCCGGAATTCGAAGGCTTCGAGGTCCTCCAGACGATCGAACCCGGCAAGCACTGACAGGGGAGAATATGTCCATGCGCTTCGACGCCAAGGTGTGCCTCGTCACAGGTGCCGGATCCGGTATCGGTCGCGCCACCGCGATCGGCTTCGCGCAGCGCGGCGGCAAGGTGGTGGTCTCGGACGTGAACGGCAACAGCGCCGAAGAGGTCGCCGGCGAAATCGCCGCCGCCGGCGGAACGGCGAAAGCGATTGTCGCTGACATGGCAATCCCCGCCGACATCGCCGCGATGGTGGCGCGCACGGTGCAGGAATTCGGCCGGCTGGACGTGCTGCACAACAACGCCTTCGGTGTGCCGGCCGCACTGCGCGACAAGCGGCTCGCGCGTGTCGCGGATACTGATCAGGCGGTGTGGGACTACACCATCCAGGTCGGTCTTACCGCGGTCATGCAGGCCACCAAGGCGGCGCTGCCGATCATGCGCCAGCAGGGCGGCGGCGCCATCGTGAACACCGCGTCGATCTCCGGGCTGTTCGCGGACTATGGCATCACGTCGTACAACGTGATGAAGGCCGGGGTGGTCAACCTGACCCGCGGCACCGCGATCGAATACGCGCGATACAACATTCGTTGCAACTGCATCTGCCCCGGTGCGATCGACACGCCGCTGCTGCAACGCTCGTTCAGCATCCCCGGCTTTGCCGATGCGACGCGCGCCGCCATTCCGATGGGACGCCTGGGCAGACCGGAGGAGATGGCGAACGTCGTGCTGTTCCTGGCGTCGGATCTTGCGTCCTATGTCACCGGTGCGGCGTTCGTCGCCGATGGCGGCCTGACGGCGCAGACCGGGATCCCGACGCGGTTCACCGACTGAGGCCAGCCTCCAGAAGCCGTCCCAACCCGGGCAGGGGTTCGCGTACGCCCATGATCCCCATCATCGCCCATAGTGCCGCCTGGTTGGTGGTGATCACTGGCTTGCCGAACTCGCGCTCCCAGGCGGCGACGAACGACATCGTCGGAAAGTTGCCGCCGGGCACCACAAGGACCTCGATCTCGGGACGATCGATCCGGGCAAACGCGTCGCGTGCGTTCTCCGGTCCGAGCTTGCCGATCATGTAGGAATCGGTCGCCGCAAAGCCCTCCAGTGCCACCACCTCCAACCCGTATTTGCTTTCGTAGTAATGCTTCGCCCGTTCGATGACCGGCGGCGAATAGGGCGACACCAGCGCAATCCGCCGTGCGCCCAGCGCCTGCACCGCCTGGCCGATCGCCTGTGCCGAGGTGATCGCTGGCACGCCTGCACCCGCGCTCATCCGCTGGGTCACGGTCGCATCGTAGTCGTCCGCGAACAGGCTGGCCGAGGTCTGAGCCAGGCTGATCACCTCCACTTTTGCCGTACCCAGCAGGCGTGCCTGGTAATCCACATCGGCATCGAGGCTCGGTGCGAACGGACCGGTGCCGCTGCTCTTCAGTCGCCCGACATGCGCCTGGAGCGTCGCCGGCAGCAGGCGGCTGTACTCTATTTCGACCGTCGTGTTGGTTGAGGGGATAAGAACGCCGAAATGGTGGTTCATGATGCGCTCCAATAGGCCCATGGCGGTTCAACCGAGGTTAGGCACCATGCGCCGAATGGGCAAACGCGGAGCATAGTGTTCTGATTCCAATATTGGTTGCCCGCCTTCCCACTGTCATTGCGAGCGAAGCGAAGCAATCTCGCGGGGTATCGCACCATCGCACCAATGAATGTGGGGATTGCTTCGCTTCGCTCGCATTGACAGCATTGGCCGGGTCTGAACCGTCAGGATCACCACAACACTAACTGGTCAGTCCGGCGGCGAGCCGATCGTACCAGTGCGTCTGCTCCGCGGGAGTGAAGTGCGCGTTGGCGCCACTTGGGTTGGGCACGACGAAGCAGAGTGTGGCGCCGATGCGCAGCTTCTGTGGACCAAGCGCGGGTGTGTCGGCAGTGGGGGCAAGCTCCCGCAGGACATACCGGTAGCCGGTCATGCCGTGAAAACAGGCGATGCGAGGCCGATGACGCTGGAGTTCGGTCACGAGGCTGGCCACGCCGGAAGCCAGCTCCTGCGGCTGTAGATCGCCGGCGCGCGCGGTGGGGCGTTTGACCAGGTCGGTGAAGCCGAAGCCGTGTGCCAGCAGGGCGCGGTCATGCTCGGGCTTCAGCTCGGGAACGCCGAGCGCGCGACGTGCGGCGAGGCTCAACACAGAACGCGAGAAGCAGCGCCAGAAGCGATTGGTGCCTCTGGCAAAGTAGTGACCCTGCGAGACTGAGAACAGCGACGGATTGATGCCGATGAACACCACAGCCAATGCGTCGCGCAGCAGGTCGGGGAGCGTGTCGCTCGTGTTCGACGTCTTTGCTTGCGGCAAGGCAGCCTCTCGACCTTGGGCAGGTATCCTGACACACTCGGGACGACCGCGCAGGAGGCATGCATGAAGATCGGTGTTTCGCTCAGCATCCTGGCTCAGGCGGGACGGTCGGACGTCGCCGTCTACAAGGATCACCTCGAACTCGGCGATCTTGCCGAACCGCTCGGCTTCGATTCCATCTTTGCGCTTGAGCACCACTTCACCGGCTACTCGATGTCACCGGCGCCGGTGCAACTGCTGAGCTACTTCGCCGGCCGCACCAAACGTGTCGCACTCGGTACCGCGGTGATCGTGCTGCCGTGGCACGATCCGATTCGCGTCGCCGAGAGCATCGCATTGCTGGATGTTCTGTGTGGCGGGCGATGCCTGTTCGGCTTCGGCCGCGGCGCTGCCTCGGTGGAATACGCCGGATTCCGCATTCCGATGGAGGAGGCGCGACCGCGCTTCGTCGAGGCCGCTCAGCTTATCCGCCTCGCGGTCAGCCAGCCTGAATTCGAGTGGCACGGCGAGTATTATCAGATTCCGTGCACCTCGATCCGCCCACGGCCGATCTCCAACCCCGAGCGACGCTTCTTCGTCTCCGCGGTGACGCCGGAATCAGCCGAGGTCATGGCGAAACTCGGCTTCGGCATGATGGTCATCATGCAGAACGAATGGCCGAAGGCCGCGGCCGATATCGACAAATTCCGCGAGATCGCCGCCGCGGTCGGTCATGTCCCGCCGCCGCCGCTCATACTCACCAACGTCTCCTGCGCCGAAAGCCGCGACGAGGCGCATGAGCGCGCCATGCGATATCTCGGACGGAAATGGGATTCCATCGACAACCACTACCACTTCTCGGACGGCCACCTGGCGGATGTGAAGGGCTACGAGGCGTACGGCAAGATGACGAAGACCTACGCCAAGATGAAGGAGGAGTCCGCGCGGCAGAAGGCGACCGAGTTCTACGTGAAGATCCAGATTGTCGGCACGCCGGACGACTGCATCCAGCAGATTGCCGAACTCCGCGCGCTCACCGGCACCGACCACATGATCGCCGACTTCTCTTATGGCGGCATGCCGCACGAGGAGGGGGAACTGAACATGCGCCTGTTTGCCGACCGCGTCGTGCCGGTGCTGCAACGCGATGTGCTGTTCGCCGTGCCGCCGGCGGCACAGGTCTCGACGGCGCATGAGGATGTCTTCGCGCCGGCGTGAGGCGGAGCGCGACTACTCCGCCGCTCGCACCTGTCGCCGCTCCAATGCCGAGCGATTCAGCTTGTGAGTCTCGCCGCCTTTCAGGATCGCCACCAACCGATCCTTGTGTTGTAGCAGGCCGACATCCGCCACCGGATCGCCATCGACCAGCAGCAGGTCGGCGAGGAAGCCTTCCCGCACCTGACCAGCCTGATCGCCCAGACCCATCAGCTCGGCACCATAGCGCGTCGCGCAGACCAGCGCCTCGCTCGGGCTGTAGCCGAGATGACGCACGAAGTGCTCGATGTCGCGCGCGTTCTCGCCTTGCGGCGTGCGGGCAAAGCCGTAGTCGCCGCCGATCACCACGCGGATGCCGCGCTTCTTCATCTCCGGATAGGTGCGCGACGCCGCGGCCAGTCCCAGGTCGTAGCCGCGGCGGATACCGGCGTGCAGTGCGCCTTCCGGCGCCTCGTGCACCGCGGCGTGCAGCAGCCCGATCGCCGGTCCGACGAACACCCGATCCTTCACCGACTCCAGCATGTCCAACGCCTCTTCATCGGCGTGCTCGCAGTGGTAGATCACGTCCACCCCGCAGCGCACCGCGCGCTTCACGCTCTCGGCCGCGCGGCAGTGCGCGTTCACCATGCGGTGGAAGTCGCGTGCCACCGTGACGCCGGCGCGTATCTCGTCCTCGCTCATCACCGTGCGCGGCAACGCGCCAGACCGCGTATGGTCATCGCCGGAGATGTTCAGCTTGATGCTGTCCACTCCCTCGCGCACGCAAAGCCGGGCGAGTTTGGTCACCTCTGGCGCGCCGTCGGCGAACATCGCGAAGCTGTCGCGGAACTGATGTGCGCGGCGCTCGTCGCCGAGACCGCCGGTGACAGTGATCTCGGGGCCGCAGGCGCGCAGGCGGGGGCCCGGAAGTTCGCCCGCTTCGATTGCGTTGCGGATCACCACGTCGATGCGGAGCTTGGCGGAGGCGGCGCTGTAGGCACCGGTGAAGCCGTGGTCGAGCAGCACGCGCGCGTTGCGGGCGGCGATCAGCGTGTGCTCCTCGGGCGGCGTGTCGCCGAGATCGGTCGGGCGTGCGCCGTTGACGAAGGTGATGTGGGCGTGGCCCTCCACCAGGCCAGGCATGAGCGTCATCCCGCCGGCTTCTATCACCTCCGCGCCGGGCGCCTCGAGCTGGCCGCGCTCGCGGGCGACCGCACGGATGCGCTCGCCCTCCACCAGCACATCGGCCGGGTAGGGTGCCGTTCCCGTGCCATCCCATACGCGGCAGTTTCGCAACAGGATGCGGGCCATGTCGTTACCTCCCTGATTCCGAACCCACCCTAGCCTGCTCTGGCCTCGCGGACGATTCCCGCGTTAGAAGCTGTCGACAGGCGGCGCTCCGGGCGTGGCCGGGGTGAGGTTAATGTTGATACGTCTTTCCGCTGCCGCCCTGACGCTGGCGCTTGGCGCCTGTACCGTCGGGCCGAACTTCGAGCCCCCCCAGTGGCTCTCACCCGCATCCTGGTTCGCCAAGAAGGCGGAGCCGATCATCCCGGCTCTGAGTATGCCGGTCGCCGAACCGATCGACCCGAACTGGTGGAACCTGTTCAACGATCCGATACTCACCGGCCTGGAACGCCGCGTCGCGGGCGAGAATCTGGACGTGCAGATCGCCACCGTTCGCATTGCGGAATCCCGCGCCCAGCTTGGCGTGGCGGGTGCGGCACAGTTTCCGACGCTCAACGCCAACGGCTCGTACACGCGACAAAAGGCAAGCGATGTCGGGGTCTTCGCCAATGCGCCCAATGCCCTTGGCGCCAACGGCGCCTCGGGCAGCAATGTCGGCGGTATCCGGAGTTCGCATCTGAACGCGTTCGATGTCTACCAGGCCGGGTTCGACGCTTCGTGGGAACTCGACCTGTGGGGCAAAGTGCGACGATCGGTGGAGTCCGCGACCGCCTCGGTGGAGGTGTCCGACGAGGCTCGGCGGGACACGCTGCTCACCAACCTCGCCGAGGTCGCGCGCGACTACATCCAGTTGCGCGGCACACAGGCCTTGCTGCGGATCGCACGCGACAACGTCAGGACCGCGCAGCAGAGCCTCGATCTCACGCAGCAACGTGCGACCGGCGGCGTCACAACCGACCTCGACGTGGCAAATGCCGCCGCGCAGTTGCGCACTACCGCCGCCGAGATCCCGCGGTTGGAGCAGCAGGAATCGGAGCTGATCAACGCGATCAGCCTGCTGCTGGGGCAGCCGCCGAACGCATTGCAGGCCGAGCTGATCCGGGCGAAGCCGGTGCCTCCGGTGCCGCCGCGGATTCCCATCGGCCTGCCGTCGGAGCTGGCACGACGGCGCCCCGATATCCGCCAGGCCGAGGCGCAACTGCATGCGACGACCGCCGATATCGGCGTGGCGGTGGCGAACTTCTATCCGTCGGTCAAGCTGTCGGGCAGCCTGGGGCTGCAGGCGATCCAGCCGTGGAAGATGTTCAACATCGATGCCAGGGACTACGGGGTCGGGCCCGGCGTCACCATCCCGATCTTCGAAGGGGGCCAGCTCAAGGCGACGCTGGAGCTGCGGAAGGCGCAGCAGCAGGAAGCCGCGATCACCTACCAGAAGACCGTGCTGAACGCCTGGCACGAGGTGGACAATGCGCTCACCGCCTACCAGACCGAACAGGCACGGCGGGATCAGCTTATCCAGGCCGTGGCGCAGAACCAGCGCGCTCTCGGGCTGGCGCAGAGCCGCTACCAGGAAGGTGTCGCCGACTTCCTCCAGGTGCTGACCGCGCAGCAGAACCTGCTGTCCACGCAGCAGCAGCTTGCACTCGCCACCACCAATGTGTCCGCCAACCTGGTGGCGGTTTACAAGGCGCTGGGCGGCGGGTGGGAGACGCAGTTGCCAGCCGCGAACGACGATCGGAGTCCGATCGGCGCGCCGCATTTATAGGGTGTCGTTAACACGATCGTAGGCCGAGCCCGTCATGGTGGCGTGCCATGGCGGTGCGGTGGTGGGTCTGGTGTCTGGCGGCGGGCGGCGTGATCGGCTGCGTCGCTGTGTATAGCGGTGTGCGAGCGGAGCTGCTGCCGATGTATTTTCCGGCGGGCATTCCCGGCTATGGCACGGCGCCAGGTGTCACCGTGGCCTCGCGTGCCAGGCCGGACTTCGATCCTCCGGGCGTTCGTGCCGACAGTTTCCTGCTGTATCCGCAGTTGGAGGAGGGGCTCGGCTACGACGACAACGTGTTCGGCAGCAGCAGCGGCGGGCGCGGAAGCTGGCTGGTCGGCACGCATCCGTCGTTGCTGGTGCGCTCCGACTGGTCGCGCAACAGCCTGGGCGGTTATCTCGGAATCGACGACCTGCGCTATCCTGACCAGCCGCGGCAGGGCTACACCAACTGGACCGCGTCGCTGGGTGGTGCGCTGTCGGTCGGGCGCGACCAGCTGACGGTGGCGGTGACGCATCTCGGCCTGCACCAGGCGCGCACCGAGATCGACGCGCTGCCGTCGGACGCGCCGGTCGCCTATCGCGTGGATGATTTGCGCGCCGGCTATACCATCGCACTGGACCGTTTCTCGGTAACGCCGGGCATGGCGTTCTCGGCATACCGCTATGACGCAACGACGATCCATGGCCTGCCCGCGTCGCAGGCCTATCGCGATCGCAACGTGGTGCAGGGTGGCATCACCACGCGATACGAGCTGTCGACGCAGCGCAATCTTCTGTTGGTCACGAACGTGCTGGGCACGCATTATCTCGCGCCGCAACCGGGTGTGGCGGCGCCCGATTCCACTGGCTACCAGGTCCTGGTTGGCCTCGACGACGATGCGGATGCGGTTTGGCGGTATCGCGTGCTGCTGGGATGGGAAGTGCGGACCTTCCGTGCGTCGCAGTACCGTACCCATCAGGCGCCGATCGTGGAGGTGGCGCTGATCTGGAGCCCCAGCGGCATGACAACCGTTACCGCTACCTTGGCACGCAGCATCGAGGACGCCGCGCAGGAGGGCAATGCCGGCTACACCTATACCAGGGCGCGGTTGACGGTCGACCATGAGTACCGGCGCAATGTGCTGCTGAACGGGTTCGTCGCGGTACAGCACGCCGACTTTCTGCAAGGCGGCGGACAGTCGAGCGGGTTCTCGCTGGGCGGCGGCGTCACCTGGCTGGTGAACCGCAACGTGCGGCTGTCAGCGACCTATGACTTCACCGATCAGCGGCAGAGCAGTTCACCGACCCTGCAGACCACCGGCAACTACACGCGCAGCATCGGATTGCTGACTGTGCGCGTCGGCATGTGACGATTCTCGGCGACCCCGCTCGCAAGGGGCTTTGTTGCATTCGAACGCGGCGCAGCCATACTCCTGGCAGTCAGTGCCGGCGTAACCGGTCAGCGTGGGAGGCAGCGGTGCAACTCAGCCACGAATCGCTCATCAAGGCGTATCGCGACATGACGACGATCCGCCGGTTCGAGGAACGGGTGCAGGAGGAATTCTCCAAGGGCAGCATACCCGGCTTCGTGCATCTCTACGCCGGCCAGGAGGCATCGGCGGTCGGGGTGTGCTCGCATCTCGGGCCGCGCGATCACATCGCCAGCACCCATCGCGGTCATGGCCACAGCATCGCCAAGGGCTGCGATGTATCCGGCATGATGATGGAACTGTTCGCGAAGCAGGGCGGTCTGTGCGGCGGCAAGGGTGGCTCGATGCACATCGCCGATCTCGACCAGGGCATGCTCGGCGCCAACGGCATCGTCGGCGGCGGGCCGCCCGTGGTGGTCGGTGCCGCCTTGACGGCGAAGACGCTGAACACGGGGAATGTGGCGGTGTCTTTCACCGGCGACGGCGGCTCCAACCAGGGCACCACGTTCGAGGCGATGAACATGGCTGTGGTGCTGCAATTGCCGGCTATCTTCGTGTTCGAGAACAACGGCTATGGTGAATATACCGGTGCATCCTACGCGGTGGGCAGCCGCGACATCGCAGGCCGCGCCGCGGGCTTCGGTCTGCCCGCTGTGAAGGTGAACGGCGACGATTTCTTCGAAGTACACGAGGCCGCGCGCGAGGCGGTGGAGCGTGCGCGCGGCGGCGGCGGGCCAGGCGCGATCGAGGTCGATACCTGCCGGTTCTATGGCCATCACTCGGGCGATGCACAGCTCTATCGTGGCAAGGACGAAGTGAAGCGGCTGCGGGACGATCGCGACTGTCTGAAGCATTTCCGCCGGCGTGTGACCGAGGCGGGGCTACTGGATACGGCAGAGCTAGACGCCGTGGATGATGAGGTCTCGGGCCTGATCGAACAGGCGGTTGCGACGGCACGTGCCGCGGCACCGCCGGATGCTGCGGCGCTGCTCAGCGATGTGTACGTGTCCTACTGACCAACTCCCTGTCATTGCGAGGAGCGCAGCGACGAAGCAATCTCCATTCCAGTAGGCGCGAGATTGCTTCGCCGCTGCGCTCCGCGCAATGACAATGCTCGAGGATCTCTGTCATGCCAGTGAAGACCATCCGCCAGGCACTGCAGGAAGCATTGGTGCACGAGATGCGCCGCGATCCGCGCGTGGTGGTGATCGGCGAGGACGTATCGGGCGGCGCGGGCACCGAAGGCGGACGTGATGCTGCCGGCGGCGTACTCGGCGTCACCAAGGGACTGATCAAGGAGTTCGGCGAAAGCCGCGTGATCGACACGCCGATCACCGAATCGGCGATCATGGGTGCGGCCGCCGGCGCGGCAGTTACGGGATTGCGACCGGTCGCGGAGTTGATGTTCTCTGACTTCCTCGGCGTCTGCTTCGACCAGATCTTCAATCAGGCGGCGAAGTTCCGCTACATGTTCGGCGGCAAGGCACGCACGCCGCTGGTGATCCGCACCATGATCGGCGCCGGCCGCAGTGCAGCGGCACAGCATTCGCAGAGTCCGTATCACATCTTTACCAGTGTGCCGGGACTGAAGGTGGTGGTGCCGTCCAATGCGTACGATGCGAAGGGGCTGCTGATCCAGGCGATCCGGGACGATGATCCGGTGGTGTTCTGCGAACACAAGCTGATGTACGACCTGCGCACCGAGGTGCCGGACGAGGCCTATACGATTCCGTTCGGCGAAGCCAACGTGGTGCGCGATGGAGACGATGTCACGGTGGTCGCGCTGGCGCGTATGGTGCACTACACGATGGAGGCAGCCGAGAAGCTGGCCGCGGAGGGCATCGAGTGCGAAGTCATCGATCCGCGCACCACGTCGCCACTCGACGAGGACACGATCCTGGAGAGCGTCGAGCGTACCGGACGGCTGGTCGTGGTCGATGAGGCGACACCAAGGTGCAGCATGGCGACCGATATCGCCGCGTTGGTTGCAGACAAGGCGTTCGCCTCACTGAAGGCGCCGGTGCGCCGGGTGACGGCGCCGCACACGCCGGTTCCGTTCGCTCCGTCGCTGGAGAAACTCTACATTCCTGATGCGGAGCGCATTGCCGCCGCGGTGCGCGAGGTGCACGGGTACGCGCGATGAGTGCGCCGATCACCGCGATCACCATGCCCAAATGGGGTCTTACGATGACCGAGGGCAAGGTGGTGCAGTGGCTGAAGCAGCCTGGTGTCTCGTTCGCGCCTGGCGATGAGCTGCTGGAGATCGAGACCAGCAAGATCACCAACGTGGTCGAGGCCGATGCCGCGGGCACCATGATGCGCATCGTGGCGCCCGAAGGGACCACGCTGCCGATCGGTGCACTGCTGGCGGTGATCGCCGCACCGGAAACACCGGCGGCGGACATCGATGCATTCGTCGCGCAGTTCGTCGTGGCCGAACCATCGGATACGGCGACGGAAGATGCGACGCCGACCGCGCCGCGCGAGGTGCAGGCGCTTGGTCGGATGATGCGCTGTCTCGAGATGGGCAGCGGCGACAATGTACCGGTGCTGCTGCTGCACGGTTTCGGCGGCGATCTGAACACCTGGATGTTCAACCAGCCCGCACTGTGCGACGGCCGCCGAACGTTGGCATTGGAGTTACCGGGGCACGGACTTTCCAGCAAGGACGTGGGCGCCGGCGATTCCGTGTTCTTCACTGACGCGATCGAAGCCGCCTTGGGCGTGCTCGATGTTCAGCGCGTGCATGTCGTGGGGCATTCGATGGGCGGGGCTTTGGCGGTGTCGCTCGCGGCGCGGCGACCGGAGCGCATCGTGACGCTGAGCCTGCTGGCGCCCGCGGGTCTCGGCACGGAGATCAGCGGAAACTTCATCGACGCGTTCGTTCGCGCATCGCGTCGCAGGGAGGCCGCGGAGGCGCTGCAATACCTGGTGCACGATCCGTCGCTGATCAGCCGTGCGATGGTGGAGGAGTTCCTCCGCTACAAACGTCTGGACGGTGCGGGGCAGGCGCTGGAGACCGTCTCTCGCGTCTGGTTCCCGGATGGGCGACAGGCGGTGAACCTGGTTGCCGAGTTGCGTGCGCTGACAGCGCCGGTGCAGGTGATCTGGGGGCGCGACGACAGGATCATTCCTGCCGCGCAGGCCGACGCGGCACCGTCAACGGCGCAGATGCACCTGCTGAACGGCGTCGGCCATCTGCCGCACATGGAAAAGGCCGGCGAGGTGAATCGGCTGATCAGGGCGATGATCGGTTAGTCACCCGACGCTGGATAACTGCTCCACATACCGCGCGGTTGATACCCACCGCGTCATGACGTGGCTCATGTCCCCGGGCTTGTCCCGGGGACCGGGCCACGCCATCCACGTCTTGCTGATCGCGGCGAGGAAAGACGTGGATGCCGACCTGCGTCGGCATGACGGGGTAAATGGATCGGCACTCCACCAGCCGCATCGGTTGTTCAGGCTCAGGCCTTAGGTCACCCGGCGCCCAGCGCCCACTTCCCCCACGCGCCCATCGCCGCCTGCCGGCTGGCGATGCTGTGCGTCAGTACCGTCAGTATGTCGCGTCTGATCTGAGCCAGCGCATCCGCGTCGTACACCGATCGCGCGCCACACACCTCGACCAGCTTCTCCACCGCCTGCTGCACCCGATGCTGCGCATGTGTCATGTCACGGCGCGTGCGCAGCACATAATCCTGCGGGATCGTGTCGTCTTTCGCGATCAGTGCCTCGGCCGTTGCTCGCCCGTTGTGCATGGTCAGCGTCGCGGCATCGATCGCGGCGGCGGCTTCGGCGACCGTCATCTGCACGAACTCGCTCGCCGCCATTGGCGTGACGCCGCGCGATACGCGGCTGCGCAGGCTCGCGAGCGCGATTGCCAGCGCCCGATTGCCGAGTGCGATCGCCACCGGCGGCAGCGAGTAGTTCACCATCAGCCCGCGCGGCGTGCGTACCAGAGGATAGTCCGCGTGCACCGCCGCACCGGGTGGCGTGCCTGCGAGCAGCTCGCTCAGCAGCACGCAGCGATGCTCGGGCACGAACACGTCCCGCAGCACGAGCGAGCGGCTACCGGTTCCGGCCAGCCCAAGCACGTGCCAGTCATCGACGATCTCGATGTCGGTGAACGGCACCAGCAGATAGCCGATTTTGCCAGGATCGCCTTGCCTGCCAAGGAAAGCGCCAATGATCGCCCAGCGCGCATGCGTGCTGCCGCTGGAGAACGAATACCGTCCGCTCAACCGCCAGCCGCCGGCGACGCGTTCGGCCACGGCACGCGGCGCCAGTGAGGACGACGCGAGCGCCTGCGGTTCGTCACCCCACACGTCGATCTGCGCCTGCAACGGGAACGAGGCGAGCAGCCACTGATGTTCGCCAAGCACCGCATAGACCCAGCCGGACGATGCGCAGCCTTCGGTGATCAGTTCGACGATGCGGGAGAACAGCGAAAAGCGAAGCTGCAGCCCGCCGAACCGGCGCGGCTGGATAATGCGCAGGATGCCGGTGCGGTGGAAGTCGGCGATGGTTTCCGGCGGCACATCGCGCGCGGCATTGGTGGCCGCGGCCCGTTCGGCAAGCGCTGGGATCAGCGCGCGCGCCTGCTCCAGCAGATCGGCTTCATCTGCGGACAGCCCGTCGATCATCAGCGGTTCATGCCGCGTACCGCCTCGCACACCGCACGCGTCACCTCCGCCGTCGTCGCCTTGCCGCCGAGATCGGGCGTCATGGTCCCGGCGGCGCAGACCTGCTCCACCGCGCGCATCAGCAGATCGGCGGCGGGCTTCTCGCCGAGATGTTCCAGCATCATCGCACCGGTCCAGAAACTGGCGACGGGATTGGCGATGCCCTTGCCGGTGATGTCGAATGCCGATCCGTGGATCGGCTCGAACATCGACGGGCTGCGGCGCTCGGGGTCGACGTTGCCGGTGGGTGCGATGCCGAGTGATCCAGCGAGTGCGGCGGCGAGATCGGACAGGATGTCCGCGTGCAGGTTGGTCGCCACCACGGTGTCTATGGTCCGCGGTTTGCGCACCATCCGCATGGTCATCGCATCGACCAACTCCTTGTCCCACGTCACGTCGGGATAGTCATGCGATACGAGGCCGGCGATCTCGTCCCAGAACACCATGCCGTGACGCTGCGCATTCGATTTGGTGACGACCGTAAGCTGCTTGCGCGGCCGGCCGCGCGCGATCTCGAAGGCGAAGCGCATGATCCGCTCGACGCCGCGACGGGTGAAGATCGCGGTTTCGGTGGCGACCTCCTCGGGCAGTCCACGATGCACGCGGCCGCCATGGCCTGAGTATTCGCCCTCGCTGTTCTCGCGCACGATCACCCAATCGAGATCGCCGGGCCCCGCGTCGCGCAGGGGCGAGGTGATGCCGGGCAGGATACGTGTGGGACGGACATTGGCGTACTGGTCGAGACCCTGGCAGATCGGCAGGCGCAGACCCCACAGCGTGATGTGGTCCGGGATATTGGGATCGCCGACCGCGCCGAAATAGATCGCATCGGCGGTGCGCAGCCATGCCAGGCCATCCGCCGGCATGAAGCTGCCGTGCCTGCGATACCGGTCGGAGCCCCAGTCATAGTGGTCGATGATCAGCTTGAACCCGCCGTCGCGCGACGCCACGGCATCGAGCGCTTCGAGGCCCGCGCCGATGACCTCGGGTCCGATGCCATCGGCCGGAATGGACGCAATACGAAACTGGCGCATGTGTGTTTCCCCGATCCTGTCGAGGACGTATCGCGCACGGCGATTGCTGGCAACAGCGTCAACAAGACGTGAGACTGACGAAGTTGCTCGCATGGGCAATTCTCCGAACCGGTGCTCCCCTGCATATTTCAGCCGCCTGGGGAACGAGAGAATGGACCATTCGGCGCAGCCGCAACGCGACACGGAACCTTTCATCGCTCCGCCGGCAGACGCTCAATCGGCATTTGTGACCGCCGGCGGCACGATGGCTGCTTTGATCGGCGCCAAGAACTGGTCGGCAAGCCCGCTGGGCCCACAGGATTCCTGGCCGCAGAGCCTGCGAACCGCGCTGCGCATCCTCGTCACGTCGCGCTACGCCATGTGGCTCGGTTGGGGCACCGAGCTGACGTTCTTCTACAACGATGCCTACGCGACGATGACGCTTGGCGCGAAGCATCCGTGGGCGCTGGGTCGCCGGGCCTCGGAGGTATGGGCGGAAATCTGGCCGGACATCGGCCCGCGTGCCGAGACCGTCATGCGTACCGGCAAGGCCACCTGGGACGAGGGCCTGTTGCTGTTCCTTGAACGCAACGGCTATCCCGAGGAAACCTACCACACCTTCTCCTACAGCCCGTTGCCTGACGATGCGGGTGCGGTCGGCGGCATGCTGTGCGTCGTCACCGAGGACACCGACCGCGTCATCGGCGAACGTCGGCTCGCGACGTTGCGCGAACTCGCCTCATTGCTTGCCGCCGTCCGCACGGACGCCGAAGTGCTCGCAGCGATCGAGCACGGGCTTGCCACCAATCAGCGCGATCTGCCGTTCGCCATTGCCTGGCTGTTCGACGCCGAAGCGAAGCGGGCGCGTCCGGCCTGCGCCACGGGCATTGCGCGCGAGCATCCCATCGCCGTGTCGGAGATCGACCTTGCCGGCGTGCCGCCCGACCATCCGGCTTCGCGGATACTCGCCGGTGCGCGCCATGTGACGATCGACGATCTGGCACCCTTCGGGCCACTCCCTACCGGTGCCTGGGATCGGCCACCGCATCGCGCGATCGCGGTGCCGATCGCTCAGCAGGGACAGACCAAGCCAGCCGGGATACTGCTTGTTGGCCTCAATCCGTACCGGCCGCTGTCCGAAAGCTATACCAGCTTCGTCGACCTGGTCGCCTCGCAGATCGCATCGGGTCTGGCCAGCGCGCGCGCCTATGAGGCGGAGCGGCAACGTGCCGAGGCGCTGGCCGAGATGGACCGTGCGAAGACGGCATTCTTCTCCAACGTCAGCCACGAGTTTCGTACGCCGTTGACCTTGATGCTCGGCCCGTTGGAGGAGGAGATCGCCGGCCGCGATGCGACCGCGGCCGAGCGACTGACCATGGTTCACCGCAATGGATTGCGGCTGCTCCGCCTGGTCAACACGCTGCTGGATTTTTCCCGCATCGAGGCGGGGCGGGTACGGGCGACCTATCGCCCGACCGACCTCGCCGCATACACCGCGGAGCTTGCCAGCAATTTCCGATCGGCCTGCGAGCACGCCGGACTGGCGCTCACCGTCGATTGCCCACCCCTATCGCATCCCGTGTATGTCGATGCGGACATGTGGGAACGCGTGGTGCTGAACCTGGTATCCAATGCGTTCAAATATACGCTCGATGGCGGGGTGACCGTGACGGTCCGGCTTGCCGATGACGGGATCGCCGAACTCGTCGTTGGCGATACCGGCGTGGGCATCCCGGAAGCCGAGCTGCCGCGTATCTTCGATCGGTTCCATCGCATCGAGGGGCAGGCGGCGCGCACGATGGAAGGCACCGGCATCGGCCTTGCGTTGGTGAGCGAGCTTGTCCGCCTGCACGGCGGTACCATCGAGGTTAGCAGCAAGGTCGGGGTCGGCACTGCGGTACACGTCGCGCTGCCGCTTGGCTTCGCGCACCTGCCCGCCGAGCAGGTCTCGCAGGACCCGGGCCGCACCATGCCGGAAGGCATCGCCGCGGCGTCCTTCGTGGCGGAGGCGATGCGCTGGCTGCCGCAGTCGGGTGGTCTGCTCGATCTGGACGCAGGTATCCTGGAACCGGCGACCGCGCTGGTCGGTGTTGCCAATGCAGCATCGCAAGAGACTGTGCGCCCTCGCGTCCTGCTCGCCGACGACAACGCGGACATGCGCGACTACGTCATGCGTCTGCTGGGGACCCAGTACGACGTTCGCGTCGTCGAGGATGGCGAGGCCGCGTTGCAGGTCATCCACGAACAGCGTCCCGATCTGCTGCTGAGCGACGTGATGATGCCGCGGCTTGACGGCTTCGGCCTGCTGGCTGCGCTGCGGGCCGATCCGCACCTGCGCGACATGCCGGTCATTCTGCTGTCGGCGCGCGCCGGCGAGGAAGCGCATGTGGAAGGTCTCGATGCGGGCGCCGACGACTATCTGGTGAAGCCGTTCGCCGCGCGCGAGCTGCTGGCGCGTGTACGATCGAACCTGGAGCTGGCGCGGATCCGTCGCGAGGCAGCCGAGCAGCTTCGCGACGAAGCGCGGCGGCTCGAGCTGCTCCATCGCACCGGCAATGCCATTGCGGCCGAGCTTGACCTCGAGCGACTGGTGCAGACGGTGACCGATGCCGCCGTCGAACTGACCGGCGCGGAGTTCGGCGCATTCTTCTACAACGTGCGGAATGATGCCGGCGAGTCGTACACGCTCTATACGCTGTCCGGTGCACCACGCGAGGCGTTCGCCGATTTCCCGATGCCGCGCAATACCAAGGTGTTCGAACCGACCTTTCGCGGCGAGGGCATCATCCGCTCGGACGACATCACACGCGACCCGCGTTATGGCCGCAACGCGCCGTACTACGGCAAGCCGAAGGGTCATCTTCCGGTACGCAGCTACCTTGCCGCACCGGTCGTGTCGCGCTCGGGCGAGGTCCTTGGCGGCCTGTTCTTCGGGCATCCGGAAACCGGCGTGTTCACCGGGCGCGATGAACTGATCATAGGCGGCATCGCGGCGCAGGCGGCGATCGCCATCGACAATGCGCGGCTGTACAGCGCCAGCCGACAGGCGCAGGAGAGCCTCGCGCGGCTCAACGAAGGCCTGGAACACCGCGTGTCGGACGAGATCACAGAACGCATGCGCGCCGAAGAACTGTTGCGGCAGGCACAGAAGATGGAGGCCGTGGGTCAGCTCACCGGCGGTGTGGCGCACGATTTCAACAATCTGCTCACGGCGGTCTGTGGTGGCGCGGAAACGTTGCGGCGTCTGTTGCCGCAGGAACTTGGACAGCACGGCGACCGCATCTGGCGCGCCGTGCGCATGATTGAGGCGGGCTCGCAGCGTGCGGCGACACTGACCCAGCGTCTGCTGGCCTTCGCGCGGCGCCAGGCGCTCGATCCGCGGCCGCTCGATGCGAACAAGCTGGTCGCCGGCATGTCGGAGTTGCTGCGACGTACGCTCGGCGAGGCGATCGCGATCGAGACCGTGCTCGCTGGCGGATTGTGGCGGACCATGGCCGATCCGAACCATCTGGAGAGCGCGCTGCTCAACCTTGCGGTCAACGCACGCGATGCGATGGCGAGTGGCGGCAGGCTGACAATCGAGACCGCGAACACTTACCTCGATGAGACATATGCGGTGCAACATGCGGATGTGCAGCCGGGACAGTATGTGATGATCGCGGTGTCGGACACCGGGACGGGCATGACCAAGGAGACGATGGAGCGGGTGTTCGAGCCGTTCTTCACCACCAAGGAGGTCGGTCAGGGCACCGGCCTCGGGCTCAGTCAGGTCTACGGCTTCATCAAGCAGTCGGAGGGGCATATCAAGCTGTACAGCGAACCGGAGCACGGGACCGTCGTGAAGCTGTATCTCCCGCGCCTGGTCGGTGAAAGGCAGTTCGCGGCGGAAGCCGAAGCGGCGGCGGAGGCGCCGAACGGTGGTTCGGGTGAATTGGTGCTGGTGGTGGAAGATGACGAAGCAGTGCGTGCCTACAGCACGGAGGCACTGCGCGAACTGGGCTATCGGGTGCTCGCGGCAGGCAATGGTTGGGCGGGCCTGGAACTGCTGGCGCGTTATCCTGCGATCCGTCTGCTGTTCACCGATGTCGGGCTGCCTGGCGGCATGACAGGGCGGCAGCTTGCCGATCAGGCACGACAGCAGCGCCCGGACCTTCTGGTGCTGTTCACCACGGGATACGCGCGCAATGCCATCGTGCATGGCGGCATTCTGGATCCTGGCACGCATCTGCTGCCGAAGCCGTTCACCTACGCGGCGCTGGCAGGGAAAGTCCGTGCGCTACTGGACGGATAAGAACGGCTGGCGGCGCGCCGCTACCGCCAATCCGGCTGCAAGACGATCATGCTCAGGAAGAACAGGAAGATCAGCGCCGTGGGTATGGCGAGCGGCAGCAGCAGTTTGGTGGCCCAGCGACGCTGTCCACGGGAATTCAGCCACAGCCCGCCGCCGACAATTCCCCCGACGCCGCCCAACAAGGCCAGCCACAGCAGGATGTTGAACGAGGACACCGTTCCGTCGCTCACCCCCCAGATGAAGAAGAACACAACGGTGGCAGCCGCCAGTACGTCGATACCGAGCAGGATCCGGAACACCATTACGACTCCATCCGCAAAGCGGCCTTGCCTCGTTCCACCACGCCGACGATCGTCGC
>JANWJK010000197.1 GCA_025452005.1 Acetobacteraceae bacterium
ACAGCGCGCAATGGCCTGGATGCAGTATCCACCTGCCAGCACGCGACGTTCGACCTCATTCTCATGGATTGCCAAATGCCAGTGATGGATGGCTATGAGGCAGCGCGCGCGATCCGTCAGCTTGAGGCGTTCCAGGGACGGACGACGCCGATCGTGGCCCTCACTGCTGGTGCGCTGGACGGCAGCCGCGAATTGAGCCTAGCGGCCGGAATGAACGACCACCTCACCAAGCCCCTCAGGCTGAGCGTGCTGACGGCGAAGCTGGTCGAATGGCTAGGGCGCGGATCAGACGAGGACCCAAAAGTCGAGACGGTGGGCGGTACAGCACCAGTGCGTTGATGCTGCTTGGTTGAACTTCCGTTTCGGGTCGATTGCGGCCATACGCCCCAGGGCCGGCCATCCCGACTGACGGACGCCCGGAACACGAAGACCACCTCACTCCGGCCCCTCCAGCTCGTCGAGCCAAGCCTGCAAAGGCTAGTTGAGACTTGCCCATTTGGCACTCGGGGGTTGATCCTCGGTGCGAATGGGCGGGATCACCGCGCTGCAGCAGCGTGCCGCGCGGGCACGAAGTCTGGGCCCCCGGCCGAGGCGCCACTGCGGTGACGACGCACCCGTGGCTTGGGTCTGATGACCGTCTCATCGAGCAGCCGTTGGATCGAGGCGACGTGCACAATCGTTCGCCGCCCGAGTTTGGACATGGTCAGCCGGCCCTCGGCGATGAGGCGGTAGACAGTATCGCGCTGCACGCCGAGTGCGGTGGACGTTTCGTCAATCGAGCAACCGAGGCGACCCTCGAACAGCGTGGGTTGGATTTGTGGTTCGCGAGTGTGCGGCGGGTGGCGCGACATGCCGGTCTCCCGAGGGGCTCAGTATCGGATGGGCCGATCTCGGAGTATGTGCTCAGGATATTTCACCCTACTGCACTCATACCGGTCTACATGGTCCGCCGGGGCACCTAGGCTGACGAACTCGGGGTTCGTATCATCGACGGGTTGGCCGCAAACTCCATGATCCGACGCCAGCCGTCAAGCAACATGATTGGGCGACACTGAGCGGCGACAACAGAGGAAATTGTCGGTCACGCTTTGTATGCCAGATTGTATGCTGGAAATCATCATGTGCGAATCCTTCCATCAATTCATAGAGTTAAGTATCAGCTGCGGCAGTGGAAGTCGCCGCCGAGGTGCGTCGCCGGCCCGTCGGTGCCGTCGTCGCCGACATCTGCCGCGATCTCGGCATCATGCCGGCCCATCCGTTGTGGGGTGAAGTGAGGACCGTCATCATCCACTATGGCGGCGACCTGGCCAAACTGTGGAAGGACATCCTCCGCCGCGTGCATCCGCTCTATGCCGTGGACCGGCCTCCCGCCGCGCCCGAGCAGTCGCTGCCATCCTCGGCACCCGCCGCCACCGGCCCGCCCTGAAACCGTTTGCCCCGACGGAGATCCCCGGGACAAGCCCGGGGACATCAGCCACGCCATGACGCGTGAGTATCGACCGTGCGGCACGTGACGTATTCCGCGCCGGAATCCCTAACTCGGATAGCAGGCGGTCGCCGTCAGCGTTGTGGCGTTGCCGGTCGGCGCCCAGCCGTAGAACCACGGGATGCTGAATCCGAACGACAGCGTGCCGACCACCTGCATGCCGCAGGCCGCGGTCGAGGCGGTGAAAATGGTGTGCGCATCGGCGGCGCTCAGACCGAGGCCCCAGGCCTGGGTGACGGCGTAGCTCTCGGCCGCCGATCCGGTGCCGCAGGTCGCGGTGTTGACCGCCCGGCAGCGTGCCGCGGCATCGACGGCGCGCGACAGCGTCGCGTAGGTCCAGATCAGCCGGCCACAGTCGAACGCGCCGAAGATGAACATCAGGAACACCGGCAGCACGATGCCGTATTCCAGTGCCGCCGAACCTCGTCTGGCGCGCCACATGGCTACTTCACCCTGACCGTGGCGCTGGCGCTCAGCGTCGTCAGCGACAGGTCAAGATAGGGCAGCAGGGTGGTATGGGTGATCCTCGCGTTTACCGTCACGTACTGACCCGGCAGCTTGCTGTCGCCGGCGCAGACGGTGGTGCTGTTGGTGCCCTGGGACACAATGCCGGGGTCGCCGGAGGTCTTGGGGCAGCCGTAGAACGACGTCGGTGCGGGGTCGGCCGAAATGCCGTAGGTGCCGGTGCCGTTGACCACGGCGTTGCCGATCGCCGTCAGATTGCCCGCGCCATTCTTGGCCGCGTACAGCGCGCCGGCCTCCACCGCGGCCTGCACCTGCATCTTCTGGTGGGCGGCGATGCCGATCTCGCCGATGCCGGTGAGCAGGGTGAGCAGCAGCGGCGCGACCAGCGCGAACTCCACGGCGGCGACGCCGCCGCACCAGCGGCTGGCTGTGATCCCGTGGGGTTGCGCTGTCATGGCACGTTGCCTTCGCTGCGGCACGTCCGCAGCCATGCGCAGATTGCCACGCCCCAGCGTACTGCGCGTTGATGTAAATCAATGACCGCTTCGATGCGTGAGCACTAGCGTGTGGGCGTCACTCATCTGCGAAGGAGCCGGTCATGAACAACGCGTCACAGTTTGCCGTCTGGTGGCAGAACGAGAAGGAGCGGGACTTCACCCGCCTGGAATGCGGCCTGCTCGGCGCAATGTTCTGTGCGGTCACCATCGGCTTCCTGGTCGTTGTCCGCTCGGTGATCGGCTGACCGAACGCCATCCGGCCCCCTTCAGCGAGCGGCGGGCAGCGTATCTTCGTCCGCCGCGCGTAAAGGCTTTTGCCTCAACCTCGAATTGGGGTATTAATCGCGGAGCGCAACCGATTGAAGGGGTCGGGTGCGCCAATACCACTCGACGGGGCATTTATGGGGACTGTTGATCGAGCGACCGCCATCCGGGACGCGCGTGCGGCGCGGGAGGGCGAGGCGTCGAGGAAGCGCGGCGAGGTCCATGCGGTCAGCCTGCGCCTGGACGACGCACAGTACAGGCGCCTGCGGCGGTTCGTGACCAGTCACGAAGACCAGACCGGGCAGCGCGTCACGCACCAGGCGATCCTGGAGATGGCGCTGATCGAATACCTGGAGCGGAACGCTGCTTTGCTCTGCTAGAAGGCGCGGTCGCGCTGGGTCAGCCGAGCGTCGAGGTGCCGTGCCTGTCGAGGTACTCGCCCAGAGCGGTCTCCAGCACGGCCTGGTGGGTGATCCGCTGGCCGGTGCGATCCTCATGTCCGGTGACGAAGCGGCGCAGCCGGCGATACTGCTCGCCGGTCAGCCGCAGGCTGAGCGTATGGACGTAGGCGTGGTTCTCAACCGCTGGAATGCCCGCTGAAGCCTGCGTCCCCCGTGTTCCGGCTCTCATTGCCATTGTCGTTCTCCTTGCAGCCTGCGTCCCGGGCTGTCCTAAGTTGCGTGTGTTGTTGCCATTGAACTGCGTGAGTAACATAATCCGAGACAGACTGGTGTCGTGATCGCTTATTTCGGGATCAATAATACCAATTTGTCTCGCATATGTCAACATTTGCGCCTCACGTTGCCTGAAGCGGATGTTGGCCTGCATCAATGAAAAGTTGCTTAATACGCAGCAGCGGACGGCTGTTGTCCGCCGGCGAGCCAAGCTCTATATGCATCCCTGGCATCGGTTTGAGTAATCAACAATCGGCGGCCTTCGCAGGGGCTGGGGGACAGGATGCAGGAGAGAATCGCGCAGCTCGACGACGCGCTGATCGACCGGGTCTGTCAGCCGATCGTCAACCGGCTGGCAACCGGCATGCCGGTGGACTGCTACCGGCTGGCGCGGCTGTGCAACGATGCCGCCGCCCTGGCGTGGATCCTGTCGCAGGCCACGGGTGTCGCGAACGCCCTCGCAACGGGCAGCACCGCGCTCGCCGGCGCGCAGGGCGCCCTCATCATCATCGGGCTGGCGGCGCTGACCACGTTGCGCCGGGTCTTCGAGGGCAAGCAGGGGGGCCGGTCGTCCACCGCGGCGCGGGCCAATCCGCTCAGGGCGGCCATGTTCCTGCATCGCCTGGGCTGCCTGCTCTGGCTCGGCTCGCAGTTGCTCGGCGCCGTGATGCGGCCCCTGGGCTTCACCGAGATGCTGATCATCGGCATGAGCCTGATGACGACGGCCTCGGTCTACGTCGGGGCCTGCTCCACTCCGCCACCGGAGCATCGCACCCAGACCAGCCGCGACCGGTTCTGGCGGGCGGCGGCAATCCGCCTTTCCTGAGCACTCGCGGCCGTCAGCCGCGCTGGATCAGCTCGATCGACACGTTCTGCGGCGCCGTCAGGAAGGCAATCCGCACCCCTGGCCGGATCGTCTTCGGCTCCATGGTGAACGGCACGCCCTTGCCCTTCAGCTCGGCCACCGCGGCGTCGATGTTCTCGACCGTCAGGCCGATATGCTCCAGCCCCATGTACGGCGTCTGCGGCGAGGGACCCGTCGCGGCCGGATCGGCCTTGGCGATGAAGATCTTCTGCCCGGTCAGGTCCAGGTCGAACCGGGTCGAGCCGTCCGGCTGCGGCGTGCGGATCACCTCGGCGCCCAGCTTGTCCTCGTACCATTGCGCGGTCGCGCCCGGGTCGGGCGAGCGGAGATGGATGTGTTCCCAGGTGTACTTGGTCATGGGGTTCCTCCCGAATGCCGCGCCATTAATCTCCCGGACGGCGCGGCCGGCAAGGGTGCCTTCCCGAACCCGCCTTCCAACCCCACAATACGCTGCATGTCCCGGCGCAGTGTCGAGATCACGGCTGACCTCATGTTGCGGGCCTATCGCCACGGCCTGTTCCCGATGGCCGAGACCCGCCGTGGCGAACGCCTCTACTGGCTGGACCCCGAGCGCCGCGGCATCCTGCCGCTCGAGCGCTTCCACCTGTCGCGCCGCCTCGCCCGCACGGTGCTGTCGGACGTGTTCACGGTCACGGTGGACCGCGACTTTGCCGGCACCATCGCCGGCTGCGCGCATCCCGCCCCGGGCCGCGACGACACCTGGATCAATCCGCAGATCGAGCGCCTGTTCGGCGAGCTGCACCGGCTGGGCCACGCGCACTCGGTGGAAGCCCGCCAGAACGGTGTCCTGGTCGGCGGGCTCTACGGCGTGGCGATCGGCGGCGTGTTCTTCGGCGAGAGCATGTTCAGCGCTGCGCGCGACGCGTCCAAGGTCGCGCTGGTGCACCTGGTCGCGCGGCTGCGCCTGGGCGGCTTCCGGCTGCTCGACACACAGTTCGTCACCGCGCATCTGTCCCAGTTCGGCGCCCAGGAGTTGGCGCGGGACGACTACAAGGCGCGGCTCGCCCACGCTCTCGGCGTGCCGGCCTGGTTCCCCGCCGAACCGGACCAAGCGGACCTGACGGCCGAGATCCGCCGCCTGGCGGAACACTGAATGCGGCGTGTCGCTGTCCTGGCGCTCTGCGTGGCGTGGGCGTGGGCATCCCAGGCGCTTGCCGACCAGCCGTTGCTGCGCCCGAGCCGCGACGTGGACGTGACCTACCGCGCCGCAGGGCCGAAGGGCGGCAAGGAGATCGAACAGCGCGTGCGCTGGCTGGCCGCGTCGCAGACCATGCGGATCGATCCGCCATCGCCGGACCTGCATGTAATAATCGACTACGTCGCGAGACGAATGAGCGTGGTGCGGGATGCGACACGATCGGTGGTCGAGATGGCGGCTCCGGACAGCATGACGGACATTGTCGGCGGTGAGGCGGCGACCTCATTCGTCCGTCGCGGCGAGGCCGCGGTGGCGGGCCGCCCCTGCGTCGAGTGGCAGACGCAGGACCGGCAGGCACGTTCGGCGCTGGTCTGCATCACCGAGGACGGCGTGCTGCTGCGGGTCGGCACCGCGGAGCAGGCGAGGGTGAGTGCGATCTCGGTGCAGTACGGGCCGCAGGATCCCGCGGCATTCCGCGTCCCGGCCGACTATGTGCGCCATTCGCCGGGCCCGGCGCGATGATCGTTCCGTGGCGCGATCGGCACGGCCGCTTCCTGCCGTTGAAGGCGGCGGTGCTGGCGGCCGGCTTCATCCCCGGCGCGGTGCTGGCTTTCTGGTGGGCGACCGGCGCGCTGGGCGGGCGGCCGGTAACCGAGGTGATCCACGGCACCGGCGACTGGGCGATCCGCTACCTGCTGATCTCGCTCGCGATCACCCCGGCGGCGCGCGTCCTGAACTGGCCGCGCCTGCTGACCGTGCGGCGGATCGTCGGCCTGACCACGCTGGCCTACGCGCTGTCGCATCTCACGCTCTACACGGTGGATCAGAACTTTCGGCTGGGCGTGGTCGCATCCGAGATTGTACTGCGGTTCTACCTGACGATCGGCTTCATCGTGCTCGTGGGCCTCGCAGTTCTTGGCGTCACGTCGACCAATGGCTGGAGCCGGCGGCTCGGCCACTGGTGGAAGCGGCTCCACAGGGCGATCTACGTGCTCGGGGCGATCGCGCTGCTGCATTACTTCATCCAGTCGAAGTCGAACGTGTCGGAACCGGTGTTTTTCTCTGGTCTGTTCGCCTGGCTGCTGCTGTGGCGTGCGCTGCCGATGGCCTGGCAGCGCAGCCTAGCCGTCCAGCTAGGCCTGGCGGTGGTCGCCGCCTGCATCGCGGCGGGCATCGAGTTCGCCTGGTATGCGCTGGCGACCGGGATCAATCCGTGGCGCGTGCTGGCCGCGAGCGAGACGCTGCGCTTCGGCCTGCGACCCGCGCACTACGTGGCGCTGGCCGGGCTGGCGGTGGTGGTGTTGGCAGCGCTGCGGCGGATCAAGACCCCGATGTGGCTGCGCGGCCGATTGGTTTCGTCTTCTGGGGCGGGCGGGTGAAGGGCGGCGCAGGCCATTTCGCGTCGCCGTGCCTTTGTGGTGAAATCCTGCGATGACCTGGTCCATCGTCACCCACGATCCTGCCACCGGGGCCTTCGCCGTCGCGGTCGCCACCAAGGCCTTCGCTGTCGGTGCCTCCTGTCCTTTCGTTCGGACGGGCGTGGGTGCGGTCTCCACCCAATCGTTCACCAACCGCTATCTCGGCCCTGCCATCCTCGACGCGATGGCCCGTGGCCTGCCGCCCGACGCCGCCATCGAAGGCGCGCTGGCGGGCGACGCCGGAAGCGGCCTCCGCCAGGTACACGCGGTGGACCGCCACGGTCGGACCGCCGCCTGGACCGGCCGGAACTGCGTGGCATGGTGCGGCAGTGTCGCGGCACCCGGCATCAGCGTGGCCGGCAACATGCTCACGGGCGAGCCGACCGTCGCCGGGACCCTCGCCGCCTGGCAGGCCAATCCGGCGCTCGACGTACCGGAACGGCTGATGGTGGCCATGGAGGCGGGCGAGGCGGCCGGCGGCGACCGGCGCGGGCGGCAGTCGGCGGCCATGGTGCTGGTCACCACCGAGGACTTCCCCGACCTCAGCCTGCGGGTGGACGACAGTCCGACGCCGCTCGCCGAACTCCGCCGCCTGCTCGGCATATGGCGGGCCGAGCGGGCGCCAGGCCTGGCGACCCAGCCGTCGCGTGCCAACCCGGCCGGTTTCATCGACCTCGATGCGATCGAGGCCGGCTGGATCGCCCGCGGCCTGGATCTGCGCCTGCGCCGCTAGCCGGCAGCGCAACGCTCTGGCAAATAGGGAATCCGGGACCTGCGCAAACCCGTCGCGGAGAGGGCCAGAACTGCATGCTGACACGCCGCGAGGCCGTCCAGCTTATCGCCATGACAGCCGCGGCCGTCACGCTGGCGGGCGTCGCCGCGCAGGCCGCGGATGCGGCCATCAAGATCGGGCTCGACCTGTCGCTGACCGGTGCCGATGCGGAGTCGGCGGCACGGATCAGGAACGGCGCCCTGATGGCATTCGAGGAGCTCAACGCCAGGCGTGAGCTTCCGGGCTATACGCTCGAGCCTCTGATCCTCGACGATGGCACCGCGACCGCCGGGCAGTACGATCCGGCGCAGGCGGCGACCAACGCGCGCAAGATGGTATCGGACAAGGCTGTGGTGGCGGCGATCGGACCGATGATGAGCGGTGCCGGCAAGGCAATGGCGCCGATCCTCAGCCAGGGAAACCTGGCGACCATCACCCCAAGCTCCACCAACCCGGATATCACCAGCCCGAAGTTCGCCGGGGAGTACAGGCCGGCGGGCAAGGCGATCTACTTCCGTACCGTCACGACCGACGCGTTCCAGGGGCCGAACCTCGCCAACTACTTCGCCGACAAGCTGAAGGTGCAGTCGGTGTACGTGCTCGACGATTCCGGCGCTTACGGGGTCGGCATCGCCGATGCCTTCCAGAAGCGCGCGGAAGAGAAGGGGATCAAGGTGCTCGGCCGCGACCGGCTGGATCCGAAGGCGGCCGACTACACGACGATCCTCACCAAGATCAAGGCGCTCAATCCGGACGCGCTGTACTATGGCGGCGTCAGCCAGGCCGGCGTGAAGCTGGCGAAGCAGTCGTACGACGTGTTGCCGAAGGTGATCAAAGGCGGCGGCGACGGCATGTACTCTGCCGAGATGCTGTCCGCCGCGGGCTTCCCGGCCGCGGACGGCTGGTACGCCACCATCGCCTCGCCTCACACCACCGAGGACAAGGTCGCGGACGCCTGGGTGAAGCAGTATCAGGCCAAGTACGGCATGGCGCCGTCCGACTATGCGATCACTGCCTACGATGCGGCGCTGGTGATCGCTGATGCGGTAAAGCGGGTGATCGCTGACGGAAAGGACGTCAACCGCGACACCGTGCGCGACTACATCCAGACGGCGAAGGTGAACACGCTGCAAGGCACGGTCGCCTTCGATGCCAACGGCGACCTGCGGGACCGGACGATCAGCGTTTTCCAGATCAAGAAGGATCCGAACTATTCGGCCGACGACATGGTACACCAGTACCATTATATCGGCGTCGCGCCACAGTCATGACCAGCACACAGGGAGACCACCATATGCTGACCAGACGCCAAACCCTCCTCGCCGCGGCGGCCACGTTCATCGTCGGAGCCGCCGGCTTCGACCCTGCGCACGCGGCCGACAAGGTAGTCAAGATCGGCATCGATCTGTCGCTGACCGGCGCCGACTCGCAGGGCGCCAACCGCGTCAAGAATGGCATCGTGATGGCATTCGACGAGGCCAACCAGGGGCACGCCGTCCCTGGCTACACGTTCGAGTTGCTTGTCACGGACGACGGCACGGCGACCGCCGGCCAGTACGATCCGGCGCAGGCCGCGATCAACGCCCGCAAGATGGTGGCCGACAAGGACGTGGTGGCCGCGATCGGCCCGCAGATGAGCGGCGCCGGCAAGGCGATGACGCCGATCCTGAGCCAGGGCGGCCTGGCGACCATCACGCCGTCGTCCACCAATCCCGACATCACCAGCCCGAAATTCGCCGAGCAGTATCGTCCGGCGGGTAAGCCGATCTACTTCCGCACTGTGACGACCGACGCCTACCAGGGCCCCAACATGGCGAACTTCCTGGCCGAGAAGCTCAAGGCGAAGTCGGTGTATGTGCTGGACGACAGCGGCGCATTCGGCGTCGGCGTCGCGGATTCGTTTCAGAAGCAGGCCGAGGCCAAGGGTATGAAGGTGCTCGGTCGCGACCGGCTGGATCCGAAGGCGGCCGACTACAGCGCGATCCTCACCAAGATCAAGTCGCTGAACCCGGAGGCGATCTACTACGGCGGCGTGACTCAGGCGGGGGTGAAACTCGCTAAGCAGTCGTACGAGATCATTCCGAACGTCATCAAGGCCGGCCCCGACGGAATGGTGAGCTCCGACCTGCTGAGTGGCGCCGGGTTCCCCGCCGTGGAGGGCTGGTACACTTCGATCGCCGCGCCGCATCTGGTCGAGGACAACAAGGCCGCGAAGTTCGTGGCCGCCTTCAAGGAGCGGTTCCACGACGCGCCGGAAGACTACACGATCACCGCCTACGATGCCGCGCTGGTGATCGTCGACAGCGTCAAGCGCGTGGCGGCGTCGGGCAAGCCGGTGACGCGTGAGGCCATACGCGACGCGATCCAGACGGCGAAGGTGCCGACCATCCAGGGGATGGTGTCGTTCGACGAGAACGGCGACCTGGCGGACCGCACCGTGAGCGTGTTCCAGGTCAAGAAGGACGCGACCAAGCCGCTGAACGACGTGTCGGCGCAGTACAAGTACATCGAGGTCGCGCCGCAGTCGTGACGATGCGCCGGGGTCCGGGGCCGCGCTGCCCTGGACCCCGGGATCGTGCTACAGGCACGGCAATTGCTTGCTGAACAATCGCATAAAACAGGGAGACTTCGATATGGTGACGCGTCGCAAGGCCGTAGCGGCCGGCATCGCCGTTCTCGCAGCAGCGATGGCCGCCACGCCGGCCCTTGCCGCCGACAAGGTGGTGAAGATCGGCATGGACCTTTCGCTCACCGGGGCCGATTCCGAGGGCGCGCTCCGCATCCGCAACGGCATCATGATGGCGATCGACGCCGCGAACGAGGGCAACGGCATTCCCGGTTACCGGATCGAGCCGGTGATCCTGGATGACGGCACCCCGACATCCGGCCAGTACGATCCCGCGCAGGCCGCGACCAACGCGCGCAAGATGGTGGCCGACAAGGACGTGGTCGGGGCGCTGGGCCCGGAGATGAGCGGCGCCGGCAAGGCCATGGCGCCGATCCTGTCGATGGGCGGGCTGGCGACGATCACGCCGACATCGACCAATCCGGACATCTCCGATCCGAAATTCGCCCAGCAGTTCCGTCCGGCGGGCAAGCCTATCTACTTCCGCACGGTGACGACCGACGCCTTCCAGGGTCCCAACATGGCGAACTTCTATGCCGATGCGCTGAAGGTGAAGTCGGTCTACATCCTGGACGACAGCGGCGCCTATGGCGTGGGCATGGCCGATGCGTTCGAGAAGCAGGCCGGCAAGAAGGGCATCAACGTGGCGGGCCGCGACAGGCTGGACCCCAAGTCCGCCGACTACACGGCGATCCTCACCAAGATCAAGTCGTTGAACCCTGATGCGATCTACTACGGCGGTGTCGGCCAGGCCGGCGTGAAGCTCGCCAAGCAGGCCTATGACATCGTTCCGAAGATGATCAAGGGCGGTGGCGATGGCGTGGTGGGACCGGCGATGCTGACCGCGGTCGGCTACCCGGCCAACGAGGGCTGGTACGGCACCATCGCGTCTCCGCACGTGGTCGGCGATCAGAAGGCGCAGCAGTTCGTCGATGCCTACTTCAAGAAATACGACAAGGCGGCCGACGACTACGCCATCACCGCCTACGATGCGGCGCTGGTGATGATCGATGCGATCAAGCGCGTGGCCGCATCGGGCCAACCGGTGACGCGTGAGGCGGTGCGCGACGCGGTCCAGTCTTCGAACGTACCCACCATCCAGGGCGTCGTCTCGTTCGACGAGAACGGCGACCTGAAGGACCGTACCGTCAGCGTGTTCCAGATCCAGCAGGACAAGAACGCACGGCCGGACGATGTGTCGCGGCAATACCACTACATCGGCGTGGCGCCGCAGTCGTGAGGCGGCGGGCGCAATGACCACCTTCGACCTGCTGCTCCAGCAGACGATCAACGGCCTGAGCCTGGGCGCCATGTACTCGCTGCTGGCGCTCGGGTTCACCCTGGTCTACGGCATCCTCGAGCTGATCAACTTCTCGCACTTCAACGTGTTCATGATCGGCTCGTTCGTGTCGCTGTTCGTGCTCCAGTCGTTCGGCCTGTCCGGTCAGGAGGTGATCCTGACCGGCGTGCCGCTCGCCGGCGTCCTGCTGGTGGCTTTCGTGGTCACCATGGCCTTCTGCGGCGGACTCGGCGTCGTGGTCGAACGGGTCACCCTGCGCCCTTTGCGCAATGTGAAGGGGCCCGCCGCGATGATCACCTCGATCGGCGTCTCCTACATCCTGTTCAACATAATCCTGCTGACCGTCGGCGCCGATTCCAAGAACTTCCCCAACCCGATGCCGGCGATCCGCTGGCATATCGGCGAGGCGACACTCGACTTCCGCGTCCTGCTGATCTGGGCGATCGCGCTGCTGCTGATGGGCACATTGTATATGTTCGTGCAGCGGTCCCGCATCGGCAAGGCGATGCGCGCCACGGCGCAGGATGCCGAGGCCGCGCGCATGATGGGCGTCGAGGTGGACAAGGTCATCATGATGGCCTTCTTTCTCGGCTCCGCGCTTGCCGGCGCGGGCGGACTGATCTTCGGGCTCTACTACAACTTCACCAGCTTCATCATCGGCTTCACCGCCGGCCTGCGCGCCTTCACCGCCGCGGTGCTGGGCGGCATCGGCAACGTGCCGGGCGCCATGGTGGGCGGCGTGCTGATCGGGCTGATCGAGGCGATGGGCGGCCAGTTCATCGCCACCGCATGGACAGACGTCATCATCTTCTCGATCCTTGTGCTGGTTCTGGTGTTCAAGCCGGCCGGTCTGTTCGGGCGGATCGCGCCCAACAAGTCATGAGAGGGCGCTCCGCATGAACGCCACCGCTGCCGCCGCCGTCTCCGTCCTGGCGCGACCGTTCGCGCGCATTCCCGAGGTGCAGCGTCGGCGCATCTGCCTGATCCTGCTGACCGCCGCGGCGCTGGCATTCCCGCTGCTGCACGACAACGATGCCGATGTAGACAGCATGGCCAACGCGGCGGCCTACGCCACGCTGGCGCTCGGCCTGAACATCGTGGTCGGCTTCGCCGGCCTGCTCGACCTCGGCTATGCCGCATTCTTCGCCATCGGTGCCTACACCTACGGCATCCTCACCGCGTTCCAACTCCAACCCGAGTGGAGCGCGTTCTGGGAGCCGTTCCACTATCTCGGCCTCGTCGCCAAGATGCCAGGCGACTCTGCCAGCGGCAGCGTGGTGCACTTCACCCTGTCGTTCTGGCTCGGCCTGCCGCTCGCCGCGGGGCTCGCCGCCTTCTTCGGCATCCTGTTCGGCGCACCCACGCTGCGGCTTCGCGGCGACTACCTCGCCATCGTCACTCTCGGCTTCGGCGAGATCGTGCCGATCGTCGTGCGCAACTGGTCGGATCTGACGAACGGCGCTGCCGGCCTCAACGGCGTCGCCGCGCCGCGCCTGTTCGGCTGGAGCTTCGGTGTCGACGCGCGTCCCTACTACTACGTCGCAATCGCCATGGTGGCGCTGCTGGTCTTCATCAGCGTCCGATTGCGTGACTCGCGAATAGGCCGCGCCTGGATGGCGATCCGCGAGGACGAGATCGCCGCCGGCGCGATGGGCGTCGATCGCACCAAGTTCAAGCTGCTGGCCTTCGCCATCGGCGCCGCGTTCGGCGGCATGACCGGCGTGTTCTATGTCGCCAAGCTGCAGACCGCGACGCCCGAAATGTTCGGCTTCCCGGTCTCGGTGATGATCCTGGTGATGATCGTGTTCGGCGGCATCGGCAGCGTATGGGGCGTGGTGCTGGGCGCGTTCATCCTCCAGCTCCTCCAGTCGTGGTGGCTGCAGGACCTGACCGAATGGCTGCATGCACTCGGACGGTTCGCCAACAACGACTGGCTGCAACACGTCGATCTCGTGCCATCGATCGAGCTGATCTTCGGCCTCATCCTGGTCGGCATGATGCTGTTCCGGCGGCAGGGGCTGATCCCGGCAACACGGGCACAGGCGGCGCTGAGCATCGAGCAGCAGCATGCCGAGATCAGGCGCGGCGGGTTCACCGATCTGAAGCTGCACGGTCTCGGCGGCGATGCGCGCACCGGCGAGGCGGCGCTGGATATCCAGGACGTCACGGTGCGGTTCGGCGGCCTTACCGCCCTCAACAAGGTCGAACTCGTGGTGCCGAAGGGCAGCGTGGTCGCGGTGATCGGCCCGAACGGCTCGGGCAAATCGACGCTGTTCAACGTGATCACCGGCCTGGTGCAGGCAGAGGAAGGCGCGATCCATTTCCATGGCGAGAACATCATGGGTCTGCAGGACTACCAGATCCTGGAGAAGGGCATCGCGCGGACGTTCCAGAACCTGCGGCTGTTCGCCAACCTGACGGTGATGGAGAACGCGCTGATCGGCCAGCACGCCCGGATGAAGACCGGCACGCTGGCCGCGATCCTGCGTCCGCCGGGCACGAAGGCCGAGGAGACGCGGGCGCGCGAGTGGGCGATGGAGATCTTCTCGATCTTCGGCAACCGCCTGACGCCGCGCGTCGAGCAGGTCGTGGCCGGACTGTCCTATGCCAATCGCCGCCGCATCGAGATTGCCCGCGCGCTGGCGTCGCGGCCGCGCATCCTGCTGCTGGACGAGCCGACGGCGGGGATGAATCCGGCCGAGACGCTGGAACTGGCGGAACAGATCAAGAGCCTGAACGGGCTGGGACTGACCGTGCTGCTGATCGAGCACAAGCTGGATGTCGTCACCACGCTGGCCGACACGGTCTATGTGCTGGACCATGGCGAGGTGATCGCGCACGGCAAGCCCGACGAGGTGCGGCGCAACGAGGAAGTGCTGCGC
>JANWJK010000198.1 GCA_025452005.1 Acetobacteraceae bacterium
CGGGATCGGGGATGGTGGCATGCGGGGCGGAGAGTTCGTCGGCCAGCCGGGCGAGCGCCTCGGCCGCGTCCTGGTCGGTGCGGGCGAGGACGTGGATATCGGCATCCGCCGGCACCGGCGTGGTCGGCTTGTTCGGATAGGCGAAGAACGTCACCGGCTTGCGCAGGCCGCAAAGGATGACGTGGCGCGTGCCCGCCAGCGCCTTGACCGCGACGTCGACCACGTAGGGGATGCGATCCACCGGCACCCGACCGCGGCCGCGCGAGATACGCGCGTTGGCGCCCTGGGCGATCAGCTTCGCGCCGGTTGCGGCGGCAATGCGGTGGGCATTCTCCAGCGCCTCGGCGCGCACCGCCTCGCCGCCAAGCACGATCAGGGTCGGCTGGCCGCGGCGAAGGATTTCGGCGGCCTTGCTCACCTGGGCCGGGTCGGAGCGCGGCTGCGGCGGCACCGGCAGCGGTTCGGCGACCACTCCGCCCTCGTCCCAGGAGGTGTCGGAGGGCAGGATGAGCGTGGCGATCTGCCCGGGATGGGTGCGCGCGGCCTGCACTGCCACGGCGGCATCGGCGCCGACGGTGGCCGACGAGACGGCGGTGCGCACCCAGGCGGAAGCGCCACGTGCCCAGCTCTCGGTATCGGCGGTCAGCGGCGCGTCGTTCGGGCGGTGGTAGGTCGCCTGGTCGCCAACGATGTTGACGATCGGGGTATGCGCGCGGCGGGCGTTGTGCAGGTTGGCCAGCCCGTTGGCCAGGCCCGGGCCGCAGTGCAGCAGCGTCGCCGCCGGCTTGCCGGACATGCGCGCGTAGCCGTCGGCAGCGCCGGTCACCACGCCCTCGAACAGGCCCAGCACGCAGTGCATGCCGGGCACGCGGTCGAGGGCTGCGACGAAGTGCATCTCCGACGTGCCCGGGTTGCAGAAGCAGGTGTCGACGCCGCTTTTCAGCAGGGTGTGGACCAGGCTTTCGGCGCCGTTCATGAAGCGAATCCCTTGGCAAGTATAATCGGCCGGAACTTGCGCGAGGGCAGGGCGGTCTGGCAAGCGCGCTCGAAGCCACGGCAGTGGAGCCGGCGGCGCGCCACGCCCCCTGCCTCTCAGGGCAGGGTAATCGGGTGAACGCGTGAAGATCTCTCGTCGCTACGCTCCTCGCAACGACAGGACAACCCGAACTATCCGCCATTCACCCGATTGCCCTGCTTGTCGTTGCATTGGATCATCGCTTCTCCCTAATCTGCGGCGATGCGCTTCCACGATCGGCATGAGTGGATCGACTACCTGAAGGCCTGCGAGATGGCCCGGCGGATCGTGGCCGATCCCTCGATGATCGCTGACGCCAAACGGTTTGTCGCGGCGCGGATGGCACCCGATCCGCACCAGCGCGATTACACCCTGATGTGGCAGGACCTGCTGTCACGTCCGCCTGCCGAGATCGCCGCGGCGCTGACCGAAGACAGCCCACGCGGGCGGCTGCTGCGTGAGACCAGTCCGGTGTTCGGCAGGGGCCTGACCTCGCGCGATGTCGCCGAACTGATTGGGCACGCGGATGCTCCGGCGTTCTGACATCGACCACATATTGCGCGCCGCGGCGTCGCTCTCTGGTCATGATCGGTTCGTGATGGTCGGCACCGGTGCAGTCATCGCGACCGCGCGTCACATTCCTGTCGCTATGATGCTGACACAGGAAATAGACATCTACGCCGATGGCGCGGCTGAATCTCAGCTCATCTCTGATCTGATCGACGGCTCCATCGGGCGGTACTCTCAGTTCCACCGAACATTCGGTTACTACGGCGATGGTGTCAGTCCACGCACGGCCATCATGCCGTTGGACTGGCGAAGTCGTGCCGTCGAGTACGTCACGCCTGATGGCTTGGTCACCGCGATCTGCCCGACCCCCGAAGACATAGCCATCGCCAAGCTCTGCGCCTGGCGCGAGAAGGATCAGGCCTGGCTACGCGAGGCGTTTCGCTCTGGCGTTGTGAACGCCGATCAGGTTGCCGCCCTGCTGCGCACGCCGCTGCCCGCCGAAGCGCCCGCCCGGGAAGAACTTGCACGGCGCGTCGCGGTGGTGACGCACGGATAGCCTACCGCGCGATAGGCCGGTACTTGATCCGGTGCGGCTCGGTCGCATCCGCGCCGAGCCGGCGGCGCTTGTCCTCTTCGTACGCCTCGAAGTTGCCCTCGAACCACTCCACGTGGCTGTCGCCCTCGAACGCCAGGATGTGCGTCGCCAGCCGGTCGAGGAACCAGCGGTCGTGGCTGATGATCACCGCGCAGCCGGCGAACTCGGTCAGCGCATCCTCGAGCGCGCGCAGCGTGTCCACGTCGAGGTCGTTGGTCGGCTCGTCCAGCAGGATCACGTTGTGCTCGGCCTTCAGCATTTTCGCCAGGTGCACGCGATTGCGCTCGCCGCCCGACAGGATGCCCACCTTCTTCTGCTGATCCGGCCCCTTGAAGTTGAAAGCGCTGACATAGGCGCGCGAGTTCACGCCGCGCTTGCCCAGGTAGATGATGTCCTCGCCGCCGCTGATCTCCTGCCACACGTTGTTGTCGGCATCCAGGCTGTCGCGCGACTGATCGACGTAGCCCAGCTTCACCGTCTCGCCGATCCGCAGCGCGCCGCCGTCGGGCGTTTCCTGGCCGATGATCATGCGGAACAGCGTCGTCTTGCCGGCGCCGTTCGGGCCGATCACGCCGACGATGCCGCCGGGCGGGAGGCGAAAATTCAGGTCGTCGATCAGCAGGTTGTTGCCGTAGCCTTTGCGCACTCCCTCCGCCTCGATCACCACGTTGCCGAGACGCGGCCCGGGCGGGATGACGATCTCGGCGACGCCCGCCACCTGTTCCTGTGACCTCGCCAGCATCTCCTCGTAACGCTGGATGCGCGCGCGGTTCTTCGCCTGGCGCGCCCGCGGCGAGGCGGCGATCCATTCCTGCTCCATTGCCAGCGCGCGCTGGCGGGCGCTTTCCTCCTTTTCCTCCTGGGCGAGGCGCTTGCGCTTCTGCTCCAGCCATGACGAGTAGTTGCCCTCGAACGGATAGCCGCGGCCGCGCTCGATCTCCAGGATCCAGCCGGTGACGTTGTCCAGGAAGTAGCGGTCGTGGGTGACGATCATCACCGTGCCGGCATAGCTCTCGAGCGTATGCTCCAGCCAGGCGACGCTCTCGGCGTCCAGGTGGTTGGTCGGTTCGTCCAGCAGCAGCAGGTCGGGCTTCTCCAGCAGCAGCCGGCACAGCGCCACGCGCCGCCGCTCGCCGCCGGACAGCGTGGTGACCGACGCCTCCGCCGGCGGGCAGCGCAGCGCATCCAGCGCGATGTCCACCCGCCGGTCCAGGTCCCAGCCCTCCTCGGCGTCGATCTTCGCCTGGAGGTCCGCCTGCTCCGACAGCAGCGTGTTCATCTCCTCGTCGCTCATCGGTTCGGCGAATTTCTCCGAGATCTCGTTGAACCGATTGAGGGCGGCCTTCAGGTCGGCGAACGCCTGTTCGACGTTCTCGCCCACCGTCATGTCGGGATCGAGCTGCGGCTCCTGTTCCAGGTAGCCGACGCGGGCCCCTTCCGCCGCCCAGGCCTCGCCGCCGAAATCGGTGTCGATGCCGGCCATGATCTTCATCAGCGTCGATTTGCCTGCGCCGTTGATGCCGAGCACGCCGATCTTCACGCCGGGCAGGAAGGCGAGCGTGATGCCACGGAATACCTCGCGGCCGCCGGGGAACGACTTGGTCAGGTCCTTCATCATGTAGACGTACTGGTAGCTGGCCATGGCCCCCGCTTTCCGAATTGGCGCGAGGTTTTAGGTGGGGGTTCGACCCCGCTCAATACCAGTGGTGCGCCTGCCAGAACGTGACGGCGTTATCGGCTGTGCCGTAGCGCTGCTGGATGTAGCGGATGCCGCCTTGCGCTTCCTCGACCGCGTTGCCGAACGACTGCGCGCCATTCGGGTTCAGGTGGTAGTTGGCCGCGGTGAGTTGGAACAGGCCGCGCGCCGAGTGTACCGGGTTCTGTATGTTCACCACGCCGCCCGACTCGCGCGCCATGATGAAGCGCAGGCCGTCCTGCCAGGACTGAGGCACGCCTTCCAGCGCCATGGCCTGCCGCAGGGCGGCGTCGGACTGTGCGGGAACCCCGGACGCCGCCATTCCGGACCGGGCCGGATCGGGCGCGACGAGAGGCACCTGCATCGCTGCGGTCTGGACACCCTGCGTTGCCGGGACGGCGGTTGCCCGCGGCGTGCGCCCGCCCGCCAAGGCGGCGGCCAGCACATGGTGGAATGCCGGGCCGGCATGCCGCCGCCCGATATGCCCCGTCTGACCACCGCGATGGCTGGCCGCCGCAGGAGAAGCGGCCAGTCCGAGGTGCACCGCGTCCGCCATCGGGCGACCATAGCAGCGCGATGCTTACCGTGCGGTTACCGGAACGGTGCGCCCGGCAGGACTCGAACCTGCAACCAAGCGGTTATGAGCCGCCCGCTCTAACCAGTTGAGCTACAGGCGCAACGCGCCGATTGGTCTGCCCGACCGCGCATGACCGCGCAAGCGGGTCGCGCCGCGACGCTGCCAGGCGGATGCCTGCCTGCCGGGGCCGTCCCTGACCGCCTGAGGCGGCCGGCGCCGGCGCAGCCAAGGATTTGCCACCTGTTCACCTATCTGGCATACGCCCGCGCCTATCTGGCGGGCCATGGCATGGGCATTGCCGTGGCCATCCCGCAACGAGCTTCCATAAGAGGATAACCCCGGATGCTACTGGCCCAATACGTGATCATCGTGTGCGGTCTGCTGGCGCTGGTCTACGGCATCGTCACCAGCAAGCAGGTCCTGGCATCCGACGCCGGCACCGCCCGCATGCAGGAGATCTCCGCCGCCGTGCAGGAAGGCGCCCGCGCCTACCTCAACCGCCAGTACACCGCGATCGGCATCGTGGGGGTGGTGATCCTGATCATCCTCGGCCTGACCCTGGGCATCCACGTCGCGATCGGCTTCATCATCGGCGCCGTGCTGTCGGCGGCGGCGGGTTACGTCGGCATGAACGTCTCGGTGCGCGCCAATGTCCGCACCGCACAGGCGGCCAAGCAGGGGCTGGCCGCCGGCCTCGACATCGCGTTCCGCGCCGGCGCGGTCACCGGCATGCTGGTGGTCGGCCTCGGCCTGCTGGGTGTCGCCGGCTACTACTTCTACCTGCGCGGCGGTATGGCCACCGGCAGCGACGATGAGCTGCGCAAGGTGCTGGAAGCCATGGTGGCGCTGGGCTTCGGCGGCTCGCTGATCTCCATCTTCGCCCGTCTCGGCGGCGGCATCTTCACCAAGGGCGCCGATGTGGGCGCCGACCTGGTGGGCAAGGTCGAGGCCGGCATACCCGAGGACGATCCCCGCAACCCTGCCGTGATCGCCGACAACGTCGGCGACAACGTGGGCGACTGCGCCGGCATGGCCGCCGACCTGTTCGAGACCTACGCGGTGACCATCGTCGCCACCATGCTGCTGGCGGCGATCTTCTTCACCGGCGCGGTGCGCGACAACGTGCTGATGCTGCCCCTCGGCATCGGCGGCATCTGCATCATCACCTCGATCGTCGGCACCTATTTCGTCAAGCTGGGTCCCGACAACGGCATCATGAAGGCGCTGTACAAGGGGCTGCTGGTCACCGGCGCACTGTCGATCGTCGGCATCGCCATCGTCATCCTTTGGTTCATCGGCTTCACCACGCCGCTGCCGCTGACCGGTGGCGGCGCCGTCAACGGCTTCCAGTTGTTCGTCTGCGCGCTGGTCGGCCTGGCGGTGACCGGGGCGATCGTGTGGATCACCGAATACTATACCGCGACCGAGTATCGCCCGGTGCGCTCCATCGCGCAGAGCTCCACCACCGGCCACGGTACCAACGTGATCCAGGGCCTCGCGGTATCGATGGAGGCGACCGCGCTGCCCGCGATCGTGATCTGCATCGGCATCGTGGTGACATTCATGGTGGCCGGGCTGTTCGGCATCGCGGTGGCGGTGACCACCATGCTGTCGCTCGCCGGCATGATCGTGGCACTGGACGCCTACGGTCCGGTGACCGACAACGCCGGCGGCATCGCGGAGATGGCCGATCTTCCGGCCGACGTGCGCGTCACCACCGATGCGCTCGACGCGGTGGGCAACACGACCAAGGCGGTGACCAAGGGCTATGCCATCGGGTCGGCCGGGCTGGCGTCGCTGGTGCTGTTCGCGGCCTACACCCAGGACCTGCAGCACTACTTCCCGGGCCTCAAGGTGGATTTCGCACTACAGAACCCATACGTCGTCGTCGGACTGATCATCGGCGGGCTGCTGCCGTACCTGTTCGGCGCGATGGGCATGACCGCGGTGGGACGGGCGGCCGGCGCGGTGGTGGTGGAGGTGCGGCGCCAGTTCCGCGAAATCCCCGGCATCATGGAAGGCACCGGCAAGCCGGAATACGGCCGCGCGGTGGACATGCTGACCAAGGCGGCGATCCGCGAGATGATCCTGCCGTCGCTCCTGCCGGTACTGGCACCGATCGTGCTGTGGGTGGTGATCGACGTCATCGCCGACCGCACCGCCGCATTCGCAGCGCTCGGCGCGATGCTGCTGGGGACGATCGTCACCGGGCTGTTCGTGGCGATCTCGATGACCTCGGGCGGCGGCGCGTGGGACAACGCCAAGAAGTACATCGAGGAAGGCAACCACGGCGGCAAAGGCTCCGAGGCGCACAAGGCGGCGGTGACCGGCGATACCGTGGGCGATCCCTACAAGGATACCGCTGGGCCGGCAGTGAACCCGATGATCAAGATCACCAACATCGTGGCGCTGCTGCTGCTGGCGATCCTGGCGGGGTGGCTGCACTAGGCGCGGTTGCCGCTTGATCGGGTGTGGGTGCATACATATGTTGTAACGCACCCACGGCCGGAGCCGAGCAATGAACGCATTGAAGCTTACCCAGATCGGCAATTCCGTCGGAGTGATCCTGCCGAAGGAACTGCTGGCGAAGCTCGGCGTCGGCAAGGGCGACACGCTGTACGCCATCGACATGTCGGACGGCGTGCGGTTGACCACGGCCGACCCGGAGTTCGAGCAGCAGATGGCGGTGGCGCGCAAGCTGATGAAGCGCTGGCGGAACGTGCTGCGCGAGCTTGCGAAGTGACGGTCTGGCTGACGCGCCAGCTCATTCTCGCAATCCATGATGAGCAGCTAGCCGAGCACGGTGGCAGCGCCGGCGTTCGCGACGAGGGGTTACTGGAAAGCGCGCTCGCTCGACCGCTCAACCGCGCGGGCTATGGTGAGCCGGACCTTTCCGAGCTGGCGGCGGTCTACGCAATCGGCCTCGTGCGAAACCACCCATTCATCGATGGTAACAAGCGCACGGGCTTCGCGGCATTGTTCATGTTCCTGGCGCTGAACGGCGCCGACTTCGAGCCGCCGGAAGTGGACGCAACAATAGCGGTATTGCGGCTCGCCTCAGGTGATCTGAATGATGACGACTTTATCGCCTGGGTGCGTTCCCACACGCGTGTTCCACAGGACCAGGGGAGGTGACCATGCCGGCAAAGCCACGCGTCATCACGATCGAGGAACACTACCAGGACCCCGACGTGCTGCGTGCCTACGCGGCCGAGGATCAGCGCCAGCTTCCCGCTATCGCCGAGCGGCTGAACGACCTCACCAACCTCCGCATCAAGGAGATGGACGAAGCGGGCATCGACATGCAGGTGCTGTCGCACGCCAACCCGGGGCTCCAGAAGATGGACGCCGCGACCGCGGTGCGGCTTGCGCGCAACGCCAACGACCGTCTGGCGGAAACGGTGCGCGCGCATCCCGACCGGTTCGCCGCCTTCGCCGCCATCCCCACGCCGGATCCGAAGGCCGCGGCGGACGAGCTCGAACGCGCGGTGACGCAACTCGGCTTCAAGGGCGCGCTGATAAACGGCACGACCAACGGCGTGTTCTTCGACGACAAACGCTTCTGGCCGATCTGCGAGCGCGCCGCGGCGCTCGACGTGCCGCTCTATCTGCATCCCACCATGCCGCACCAGGCGGTGATCGACACCTACTACAAGGACTATGCGCAGGACTGGCCGATGCTTCTGCGCGCCGCCTGGGGCTTCACCGTGGAGACCGCGACGCAGGGCGTGCGCATGGTGCTGTCCGGCGTGTTCGACGCCTACCCCAATCTCAAGATCATCCTGGGCCATCTGGGCGAGGGCCTGCCGTTCCTGCTGTGGCGCATCGACATGGGTTTTTCCCGAGGCGGCGGAGGAAAATCGTTCCGCGACGTGTTCAGCGAACACTTCTACATCACCACCAGCGGCTTCTTCTCCAACCCGGCGTTGCTGTGCTGCGTGCAGGAGCTTGGCGTGGACCGCATCATGTTCTCGGTCGATTACCCGTTCGTCGCCAACAAGCCCGGAACCGACTGGCTGCCGACCATTCCGCTATGCGCCGAGGACAAGGCGAAGATCGCCAGCGGCAATGCGGTGCGGCTGCTGAAGCTGTGACAAACGCGTTCGTCGTCCCCGAGGAACCCACAGCCGCTGATGCGATCGCCGCCATCGGCGACGAACTCGCCGTGTTCGACGACTGGATGGAGCGCTATCAGTTCATCATCGAACTCGGCCGCAAGCTGCCGCCGTTTCCCGACGCATGGGCGGACGATGCGCACCGCGTGCCGGGCTGTCAGAGCAAGGTGTGGATGGAGGGCGCACTGACCGACGGCAGGCTGTTCCTTGCCGGCGTCTCCGATGCAGCGATTGTCTCGGGACTGATCGCGCTGCTGCTGCGCGTCTATTCCGGCCGCACGCCGGAGGAGATCGTCGCCACCGATCCGGTGTTCCTCAAGGACCTCGGCCTGTTGGAGGCGCTGTCCACCAATCGCGGCAACGGCATCGCCGCGATGGCGCGCAAGATCCGCCAACTCGCCGCGCTGCAACGCGCGGCGTAACTACTCCGATGTCGGGCGTTGGCCGAGAAGTTCAGGCCGGTATTCGAAATGCATCGTGTCGTAGTGCGCCCATCGTCCGCCCCAGATGAAGCCGTGACGCTCGAACACCGCCACTATCTCCGTAGGGATACGATCGACATATGGCGCATCGCGGCGCCATAGCCAGTAGTCGGAGTAGGCGGGGTTGATATCGATCGCCGCGCCCCAGGCATGCATGCTCGTCGCGCCGGTGTCGGCGACCGACCGGCAGGCGTACGTCCCGCCCAGCGGGTACAGGTATCTTTTGTCCTGCGCGGGCAATGCGTCCAGCTCGCGCGAGACCGCGGCCAATGCGTGATCGACGCCGTTGACCGAAGTGATGCGAACGACATGTCCCCAGGTGTTCGGCAGCCAGACCACCGGTACGAGTTTCGGCGCCACCTGGCCTGACCGGCAGTCGCCATACATCTTGTCGAAGAACGCCCTGTTGCGCACGCGGCCGGGATCCTGTTGCGGTGGCAGGACCGGCGCACCCACAGGGTACGGCAATCGCAGTTGATCGAGGATGGAGCCGTTCCGCAGTTGCTCCGCCATGTCCTTGTCGGGCCGTCCGTCCGCCACCGGCATGCGGGTGCCGTCGCGCCAGATCAGGTCGGCGCCGTCGAAACCGGCCAGGGCATCCGGATAGGCGCGCAGCAGATCGTCCATCGAGGCCGCGAAGCTCGGCGCCGATGCGCCAAGCAGCAGCACGACCGCACTCCATCGGACGGCTGTCACGTCGTTCCGCCGATGATCAGATCGCCGACCCGGCGACGCAACGCGTCGATACCGGTGTCGCGGTGTCGCGTCGGATGCACGCGGTTGGTCAGCAGCGCCCAGGACAGTCCGCGGCGGAAGTCGATCCAAACGCCCGTTCCGGTGAAGCCGGTGTGACCGATAGTGTCCTCGGAGCAGGCGTTGCCGCCCGACCATCCCTCGTGCCGCGCTTCCCAGCCCAGGCATCGTGTTGCCGACTGCCGCGTGCGCAGCTCGGCCAGCCACGGGTCGACGCCCTCCAGCAGTCGCCGCGCGGCATCGAGGACGCCGTCGATCGTGCCGAACAGCCCGGCATGGCCCGCGGCACCGCCCAGCGCAAAGGCATTCTCGTCGTGCACCTCGCCGCGCATCACCCGGCCGCGCCAGGTGCAGCGTTCGGTCGCCGCGGTTTCCGCCGGCTCCGGACGCCACGCCAGTCCCGGCGGCAGCGGCAGATCGCCAAGCGAACATCCGGCCAGACGCTCGATAGCGATGCCCAGCAGGATGAAGTTGATGTCGGAATAGACCGGCGGCCCGCTTCGCCAAACCCGCTGGAGGATAAAGGCGCGCAACGTCGCCGGATCGAGACCACGGGTGTACAGCGGCTCGACCGCGGGCAGGTGCGTCCGGTGGCTCAGGCATTGACGGAATGTCAGCCGCCGCTCCGCCGCGCTTGCGTCGTATTGCCGCAGGTCGGGGATCGCCACGACCAGTGTTTCGTCCAGGGCGGGTCGTCCCTCCGTGGCCAGCCGCAATATCGTTGGTGTGGTGAACAGGACCTTGGTGAGCGACGCAAGGTCGAACCACGTCCCGCGATGCAACGGCACCGGATCGGGTTCGCGCTGCGCCAAACCGAATGTCGCGACAGCACGATCGCCCGTTGCTGTCGCCACGCCGAGGACGGCGCCCGGGATAGCGGCGGCGACCGCCCGGGCGACGGCACCGGTCGCGGCGGCGAGGATTTCGGCGGCAGTCGCGGGCGGCAATTCTGTCTCGCAGCGTTATAGCGTTGCCTCTATACCTGCCACCGTGGATAACACCTACCGCAATCCCACGTAGCTCCACTTGCACGCACCGGTCCAAACCTTATGCGCTGTGGCACTGACGCTCGCGGCCTGCGCACCGAGCGCGCCGCCGGGGGACGAGGAAGCAAGCGCGGCGCCGAGCGGCAGCCAGTTCCTCGCCCAGTCGGGGCACTCGCCGCCGTTCGCGCGCACGCCCTACCAGCCGTTCAGCCGCGTCGAGGCGGTGGCGATCGCGGGGCAGGAATGGCGCCTGTTCGGCCAACACGTGGACGACGATCCGCCGGAAACCGGTCCCGGGGCAGGTCCGAAAGACAACCCCGGGCGCCTGCCCGGCTTTTGGGAGCGCATCGGCGAGTATTGGTGGCTCGGCCAGGACGCCGATCGCCACCAATCGGCGTGGACCGGCAAACACGACGAAAGCGGCCAAGAAATCGAGGAGGGCCGCGACGACTTCTATGCCTGGTCCGCCGCCTTCATCAGTTACGTTATGCGAACGGCGGGTGCCGGCACGCGCTTCCCCTACGCGCCGGCGCATTACAGCTATATCAACGTCGGCAAGGAGATGAAGCTCGGCCGCACGTCGGGCTGGGCGGTGGTCGCCGAGCGCGTGGACGAATACGCGCCTTCTGTCGGCGACCTGATCTGTTTCCCGCGCGGCGGCGGGCGCCTCCCGACATACGACAAGCTGCCGGTGCGGCGTTTCCCTGCGCATTGCGATATCGTCGTCGCACGCGACAAGGAGCAGATCAGCGTCATCGGCGGGAACGTCGACCATGCGGTGACGATGAAGCACGTGCCGGTCACCAGCGACGGGCGCCTCGCCGACTGCGAGAACTGCGTGCGCGACACGCGGTATCCCTGGTTCGTCGTGCTGCGGATCACTTACGATCGCTAGTCCCGATGGCGCTGCGGTGAGTACGTTGCGAGGCGCGCTCGCCGGGCTTGCGATCGTGATCACCTCCTTCTGGGTCGCGATCTGCGCCGCCGCGCCGGAGTTCATCTGGCAGGGGCTGAGCCTCGCACTGGGCCATCTCAACCGGACGGAGGTGCTGGCGGCGCTGCTGGTCGGGCTTGTCCTGGCGTTTTTCGTCGAACCCGTGATGGAGCGCATACGGCATCTGTTGAGCAGACCGCCGCACGTGCGACACCTCGAGTTCAGGACGCATGGTGCGTTGTTCACCGCAGGTCTGAGCATCGCATTCGCGCTGACGTCCATCTGTCTGCACGAAGCCATGAACGCGTTCGTCTCGGACCGCGGCGCATCCGGCCCCGATTCGGGCCTCGCGGCCGGCATAGGGCTCACCGCCGAATGGGCCATCGTGCCGTTCGCCATCACAATCGCCTGGCTGACCATGCAGCCACGCTGGCTTGCCGTGCCGACCGGGGCGGTTGCCGTCGTCGCTGCCTATTTCACGGGGTGGCTGTTCGACTGGCCGGTACAGTCGGTGATCGCAACCACGATTCCGTCCCTGGTCATCCTCGGTCTGGGCTACCGCCGCATGCTGCGGACACCCGGCCATCGCGTGCTCGATCGCTGTGCACGCAGCGTCGCGCTCGTGGGGGCGATCTGGCTCGTCGCCGCGGCGGCATTCGACATGGCGATGCGACTATCGCACCTGGCGCAGTTCAGCCTCTACGATGCCCCCAGCTTCTGGATGGACGTACGGTTCTACATCGGCTGGGCAATCGGCCTGGCGCTGGCCCCGTCGCCATTTCGCCAGCGGTGATCTGCCGCGATCAGTTCGCCATCGCCGGCACGGCAACCTTCACGCCCTTGAAAGCGGGCATCACGTCGCGCGCGAACCATTCCAACTGCTCGAGCGCCTCGGACAGTGGCACGCCGACCGACAGGCTGACCGTGACGCGATCCAGCCCCGGATAGCGCTCCTCCAGCTTCTTCAGCGCCTCGATGACATCGGCAGGCCGCCCCGTGAGGAAGCCGCCGGCCTTCACCGCATCCTCGATGCGCGGCAGCTTCGCCGTCGGCGCGCGCTTCGGATCGCGCATGGTCTCGATCTGCTCGTCGGTCAGCGCCTTCACCAGACGCAGCTCGCCGAACATCTTCATGTTCTCTTCGTAGTATTTCGCCGCCGTGCGCATCCCCTGTTCGACGCTGTCGGCAAGATAGAATTGGAACCCGAGCGCCATCCGTTCGCCGAGCTCGATATGCTTGCCGGCGCGCGCATAAGCCGCCTGGAAGTCCACCATCGATTTGTGTACCGCCCCGCCCTCCGCCGAGCCGCCGCCGATGACACCGCCGATGCCGTGCTTCGCCATGAAATCGAGCGCACGCTGTGAACCGCTCTGGATCGGCTGCCAGCACTCCACCGGCAGGCGCGCCGGCCGCGGCACCAGCGTGAGCTCCTTCAGGGTGTAGCCGCGATAAGGCACTTCGGGCGGCAGCGTGTAGTGCTTGCCTTTGTGACTGAACGATTCGTTGTTGAAGGACTTGAAGATGATGTCGACCTGTTCCTCGAACAGCTCGCGGTTGGCCGGCTGATCGAGCAACGGCGCGCCAAAGCTCTCGACTTCACGCGTGTGGTAGCCGCGGCCGACACCGAACACGACGCGTCCGTTCGAGAGGATGTCCGCCATCGCATAGTCCTCGGCCAAACGCAGCGGATGCCACATCGGCGTGATGTTGAAACCACAACCGATACGCAGGTTCTTGGTCAGGTGCGTCAGGTGCAGCGCCATCAGCAACACGTTCGGGATGCACTCGGTGCCTTCCGGCTGGAAATGGTGCTCGGCGATCCAGTACGTGCCGTAGCCCAGGCGATCCATCAGCTTGGCCATCTCTTCGGCCTTGCTCAGCGCGGTTGCCAGCTTCTCGTTGGGATAGCGCCGGTCGTTGATCGGCGTGCCGCCGTAGCCGACGTTCTCGAGATCGATATGGCCGGCATACGAGCTGTCGAATTGCTTGAGCATGGCTTGTCCTCCAGGGTGCCGGCATCGTAGGCGCGTGCGGCGCCTTGGCAACCCAGGGCAATCGGGTGAATGGCGGATAGTTCGGCTTATCCTGTCATTGCGAGGAGCGCAGCGACGCGGCAATCTCCATGGGGATTCTTCGCTTCGCTCGCAATGACAGCGAGAACCGCGGCTCCGTGTCATCTTGCCTTGCCTCCCTAAGCCCGCAAGCCTACCGTGGCGCTCCACGAAAGGACGCACGTAAGTAGCAGCAGGGGAGCAGAAACATGGCCGAGATCATCGGGCTGGGCTGCACGCACTACCCAGGGCTGCTGCAGCCTGACGAACGGCTGCCTGGCGGGTTCCAGCATTTGCTCACCGCCCCCAACGTTCCCGCACAGTTCAAGGACCGCGGCAACTGGCCGGCCGAA
>JANWJK010000199.1 GCA_025452005.1 Acetobacteraceae bacterium
ACGACGCCTCGATGCCGTGCAAGAGCACGAGCAGAACCGCCATAACGCCGAGACTAAGGGAAAAGAAGATGAAGCGCCGATGGGTACGCCAGGGGGACGCTATCATCGAACCGAAACATTTCACGAACGTGATGCCTATCAATGCGAGGCCGGCGGCATGGGTCACCACGGACAACGCTATCAGCGAAATGCCCCAGATCCAGTCGTCGCCCCAATCACCGGCTGTACCCGCAGGAAGCATGGATGCTCTCCGGTCGTGACAGGCAGATCGCCCTCCGTGGCGGCGCCACGGGGTTTGGCATCGCTTACGCCAGGCCCGCCTGTCGAGAAACCCCTGTTGACCAGAACCGATGCGCAATGCGATTCTCTGACCATGGGGGCGAAACCATGGCTTCCAGGTTCAATGCAACGTGCGTGCATTGTGTCGGGGAAGAAATGCGACGGACAATACCAATTCTCGCCGCTTCGTCATTTCTGACCCGGCCTGATCGTCCGATCGGCCAGCCGAACGTTCCGAACGGCCGGCGGGCGAACCGGGCGTCCTGTCGCCTGCTGGCAGCGGCGCTATTGCTTGCATTGGCCTCCTGCAAGGTTGGCCCCGACTTCGCCGCGCCGACCGCGCCGCTTGCCGACAGATGGCTCGAGTCCGGCGATGCATCCGTTCATACCGATCGTCAGGAATACGAGCAGTGGTGGACAGTGTTCAATGACGCCACACTGAATCGCCTGGTCGATCTCGCCTTCCGGCAGAATTTGACCCTCATGGCGGCCGGCACCCGGGTTCTCGAGGCGCGGGCCACACTCGGCGTCGCGATCGGCGAATTCTACCCTCAGACGCAGCTTATCGGCGGGAATGTCGGCTATAATCAGGCCAGCCAGGTCGATCCGACGTCGAATCCGCAACATGAGCTCGAGAACTACTGGCGCGCTTCGCTTGGCACAAAGATCGCCTGGGAGGTGGATCTCTGGGGCAAGTTCCGCCGCGGCGTGGAATCCGCCGATGCGGCCTACCTGGCCTCGATCGCTACATACGATGATGTGCTCGTAACACTGCTGAGCGATGTTGCCACGACCTATATCGGCATCCGCACGCTTCAGCAGCAGATCGACATCGCGCGCGAAAACGTCGTAAAGCAACGCAAGGCATTGCAGATCGCGACCGACCGGTTCCACGGCGGCACCGCCACGGCACTCGACATGTACCAGGCGGAGAATGTCCTGGCGCAAACGGAATCGATGATCCCGCAACTGACCGCACAACTGCAACAGGGCGAAGATGCGCTCCGCGTGCTGTTGGGCATGACGCCCACATCGCTGGATGCTCTGCTCGCAGGTCCACAGACCATACCTGTCCCCCCGAATGAAGTCGCGGTCGGCATTCCGGCCGACCTGATCCGCCGTCGGCCGGACGTCCGTGCAGTCGAGCTGAACGCCGCCGCCCAGAGCGCGCAGATCGGATTGGCCAAAGCCGATCTCTTCCCGGCATTCTCGCTCACGGGCGCGTTCGGAACCGTTGCAGGAACGACCGGCGTCAACCGTCTGAGCGAGGTGTTCAGCGCACCAGCCATCCAGTTCTCATTCGGCCCCTCGTTCAGTTGGCCCATCTTCAACTACGGACAGATCACCAACAACGTGCGTGTGCAGGACGCGCGTTTGCAGGCCCTGTTGATCCAGTACCAGAACACGGTGTTGAAGGCACAACAGGAGGTGGAGAACGGCCTGAGCGGATACCTCCAGGGTCGCCAACAGGTCGTCTTGCTGCGGCGAAGCGTCGCGGCGGCCAGCAAGGCCCTTCGCGTCGCACTCGACCAGTATCTGCTGGGGACAAGGGACTTCACCACCGTGCTGACGGCGGAGCAGAACCTTTATCAGGCGCAGAGCAACCTGGCCACGGCCTCAGGCAATCTCTCAACCAGCCTCGCATCATTGTACCGGTCACTTGGCGGTGGATGGCAGATACGAGAGGGGAGCGATATCGTGAACAATGCCACGCGCGACGAAATGCGCAGCCGTACCAACTGGGGCGGCCTGTTGCCGCCTGCCGACCAGCCGCAACAACCAACACCCGGCCTTCCAGGTCCGGCCGACCGGGGACCTGATGTGCGAGCGCCCCAGTGGTGAGCGTTCTGCGCGCCCTTGCAGTCACCTGGCGCAAGGCGCCGAGATGGGTCGCCGTCGCCGCCGTGATGATCGTGCTCGCAGGCGCGCTGCCGAGCAGGCTCGGCGCGGCCGGGCTTCTGGACCGTTGGTGGCAAGGCGTGACCGGCGCCGACGCGAAGTCCGCCACCGCACCGCCTGCATCGGCCATCGCTCAGACCCAGGCACCGGCTGCGCCGACGATCCCGGTGGTTCGACCGAAGGTGCAGACCGTCAGCGAGACGCTGGAGATCACTGGCAACGCCGCTGCCGTCAACCAAGTGAAACTCATAGCGCGCGTCGTCGGCTTCCTGGAGCAGATCCACTTCCAGGACGGTGCACTGGTCAGGAAGGGCGATCTTCTGTTCACCATCCAGCAGGATCAGTACAAGGCGCAACTGCAACAGGCGCAGGCTGCGCTTCAGTTACAGCAGGCTGCGCTGCTCTACGCGAAGACCGAGGTGGGCCGATATACCGCGCTGCTCAAGCGGGACGCCGCCACCCAGGTCGATGTCGATCACTGGGTTTTCGAGCGATCGAGCGCGGAAGCGAACATCGTTGCGGCCCAGGCGCAGATCGCGCTGGCTCAGCTCAACCTCGGCTATACCGAGGTCAGGGCTCCGTTCGACGGCCAGATGGGGAAGCACCTCGTCGACGTGGGCAACGTGGTCGGTGGAAACGGGCAGGAGGCTGCCCTGGCGGACATCACCCAGCTCGATCCGATCTATGTCGTGGCCAATATCAGCTCGCAACAGGCACTGCAGATTCGCGCCAACCTGGAGCAGCGACGGCTGACGCTGGCGGAGCTGCATCAGGTGCCGATCGAGGCCGCGCTATCGGATGAAAGCGGATTTCCCCATAGCGGCACAATCGAATACGTCGCGCCACAGATCGATGCGGCGACCGGCACGCTACTGGTTCGCGGTATCATGCGGAATCCCAATCGGACACTGCTGCCCGGGATCTTCGTCAAGATCCGCCTGCCGATGGGAAAGACCGTGAAGAGTGCGCTGCTGGTGCCGGACCGCGCGCTGCAGGAGGATCAGGGGGGCCGTTATCTGCTTGTCGTCGAGCAGGACGACATCATCCGGCAGCGTTACGTCCAGCTTGGCGAACTGAGCGGCAATCTGCGGGTGATCACCAGCGGCCTGAAGCCGGACGACCGCGTGGTGGTCGGCGAGCTCTGGCGCGCGACGCCCGGGACGAAGGTGGTGCCGCAACTGACCGCCATCGGCGGATAGGACACGCGCCGATGATGTCGAAATTCTTCATCGAGCGCCCCGTCCTCGCCAATGTGCTGGCGATCGTCCTGGTCCTGCTCGGTGCCGTCTCGTTGTTCCGGCTGCCGGTATCGCAATATCCCAATGTGGTGCCACCTACCGTATCGGTGACCGCGAGCTACCCGGGCGCCAGTGCGCAAACGGTCATCGACACGGTCGCGCTGCCGATCGAGCTGCAGGTGAACGGCGTCGATCGCATGCTCTACATGGAGTCGACCAGCGCCTCCGACGGCACCTACAACCTGACGGTCACATTCGCGATCGGCACCGACCCGGATATCGACCAGGTCCTGGTGCAGAATCGCGTGCAGCTCGCCCTGGCCTCGTTGCCGCAACCGGTCCAGTCGCAAGGCGTGAACGTTCAGAAGAAGAACACCGCCATCCTGCAGATCGTCACGCTCGACTCGCCGACCGGCCAGTACGACAGCCTGTTCATGAGCAACTATGCGACCATCAACCTGACCAATGTGCTTGCGCGCCTGCCGGGCGTCGGCAGCGTCAGGGTGTTCGGCGCAGGCACGTATTCCATGCGCGTCTGGATGGACCCGCAGAAGCTCTATTCGTTCGGGCTGGAACCGAAGGACGTAATCGAAGCCATCCGCCAGCAGAGCCAGAACGTGGCCGCCGGGCAGGTTGGAATGCCGCCGGCACCGAGCGATACGCAATTCCAGTACACGGTCGATATTCAGTCACGGCTGAACGATCCAAGCCAGTTCGGCGACATCGTCGTCAGGGATCAGACCGCCCAAGGCGGCCGCCTGATCTATGTCCGCGACGTCGCGCGCATCGAGCTTGGCTCGCAGACCTATGCGCAGGACTTCAAGCTGAACGGCAAGCCGGCAGCAGGCATCGCCATCTATCAGACGCCAGAGTCCAACTCGCTACAGGTCGGCAAGGAGATCGCGGAAACGATGGCGACGATGGCGCGCCGGTTTCCGCAGGGCCTGCACTTCTCCATCCCCTACGACACCACGACCTTCGTCACGGATTCGATCAACGAGGTCTACAAGACGCTGTACCAGGCCGGCATCCTGGTGCTGATCGTCATCCTGGTCTTCCTACAGAACTTCCGCGCCACGCTGGTTCCCGCCACCACGGTGCCGGTCACCATCATCGGCGCATTCGCAGCGATGGCGGCGCTGGGCTTCACTGTCAACCTGTCCACCCTGTTCGGCATCGTTCTGGCCATCGGCATCGTCGTGGACGATGCCATCGTCATCGTCGAGGGTGTTTCCAAGTACATCGAACAGGGCATGTCCGGCCATGACTCGGCCATCAGGGCGATGAACGAACTGTTCGGGCCGGTGGTCGGCATCACGCTGGTGCTGATGAGCGTGTTCCTGCCGGCCGCCTTCGTTCCTGGCCTTACCGGCAACATGTTCGCCCAGTTCGCGCTGGTGATCGCAGCAACGGCGCTGATCAGTGCGGTGAATGCCGCAACGCTCAAGCCGACGCAGTGCGCCCTGTGGCTCCGAACCCCTGTGCCGCCCGAGCAGCGCAACTTCTTCTACCGCGGCTTCAATCGTCTCTACGAGCCGATGGAGCGTGGCTACGCGACATTCATCGGCCGTATGGTGCGCCGCAGCGGCATCATGGTCGTGATCGCATTGTTGCTCGCCGCCGTGGGCATCTGGGGGCTCGCACGGCTTCCCACCGCCTTCATTCCGATCGACGACCAGGGCTACCTGATCCTGGCGGTTCAGTTGCCTGAAGGCGCCTCGCTCGGCCGCACGACGGCGGCGCTGGAGGCGGCGGGCAAGGTCGCGCGCGAAATACCCGGCGTGCAGGAGATCATCGCGCTCGCGGGGATCTCCGTACTCGACAACAGCGCCGATCTCGCCAACGCGGGAACCTGCTGGGTCATGCTCAAGCCGTTCGACGTACGCCTGAAGGAGAAGGACCAGGACCTGCTGTCTATCTACCGGCGTCTGCAGGCGGCGGTGGCCACGCTGCCTGACGGCCAGGCCTTCGTATTGCCGCCACCGCCGATCCAGGGCATCGGCAATGCCGGCGGCTTCCAGATGCAATTGGAGATGCTCGGCGGCAGCTTCGATTATCAGAAGCTCAACGATCTGGCGCAGGAGATTGTGAAACAGGCACAGAGCGACCCCGCTCTGGCGAACGTGCTCACCACGTTCAGGCCCGACGCGCCGCATGTCGCGCTGACCGTGGATCGGGCCAGGGCGGAAACACTTCGGGTTTCCGTTGGCGATGTGTTCGCGACGCTTACCGACTATGTCGGATCGACCTATGTGAACCAGTTCAACAAGTTCGGCCTCTCGCTACAGGTCTATGTCCAGGCCGATTCGCAGTATCGCCTGCATCCGGACGATCTGCTGAACCTGTACGTCCGCAGCCAGGATGGGCAGATGGTGCCGATCGGCGCTGTCGCCCATCTCGGCCCGGTGGTCGCGCCGCCGCTGATCACGCTGTACAATCTCTACCCGTCGGCCACTATCGTTGGCGGCCCGGCCCGCGGTTTCAGTTCGGGTCAGGCGCTGACCGCCATGGAGCAGATCGCCCGGCGGGTTCTGCCGAGCGATGTCAGCTTTGAATGGACGGCCATGTCGTACCAGGAGAAGATCACCGGCAATCAGCTCTACTACGTGTTCGGCCTGTCGGTGCTGCTGGTCTATCTCTGCCTGGCCGCACAGTACGAGAGCTGGATCCTGCCATTGGCCGTGCTGTCAGCCGTGCCCCTGGCACTGCTGGGGCCGGTCATCGCCCTCACCAGCCTCGGCGCGGCCAACAACCTCTACACCCAAATCGGCCTGATGCTGCTGATCGCGCTGTCGGCCAAGAACGGCATCCTCATCGTCGAGGTCGCACGGGAACGGCGGATGGTCGATGGCAAGTCCATACTGGAAGCGGCGGTGGACGCGTCGCGCACCAGATTCCGGCCGATCCTGATGACGTCGTTCGCTTTCATCCTGGGTGTGCTGCCGCTGGTGCTTGCGACCGGTGCAGGCGCCAATGCGAGGCGGTCGCTCGGCATCAGCGTTTTCAGCGGTATGATCGCTTCGACCTGTCTTGCCGTTCTGTTCGTGCCGTCGTTCTTCGCGGTGCTGCAACGGTTCGATGAGAGGCGGAAGCGGAAGGATCCCGCGGCCACCGGCGGACCGATCGGTCACGACGAGGTCTCCGCGGGAGGCGACGCCCGATAACCGATCAACCACCGGCCTTCCCCCTGCCACCCGACGGTGGCAAGCTCCCGGCAAACGGAAGGGCCGCCGAGGGCGGCTCATGAAGACGGGAGAACGACAAGAAATGACGTACGACCTGTTGATCCGTAATGGCCGCATCGTTGACGGTTCGGGGATGCCGGCGTTCCGCGGCGATCTTGCCGTCAAGGACGGCAAGATTGTCGAAATCGGCAAGATCGCCGGTGCGGCGACACGCACCGTCGATGCCGACGGCCTGGCGGTCTCGCCTGGTTTCATCGACAACCACTGCCACTACGACGCGCAGGTGACGTGGGACCCGCTGTGCACCTTCTCGCCGCAGCACGGCGCCACCACCGTCATCTTTGGCAACTGCTCGCTCTCGCTGGCGCCGGTGCGCCGCGGCAACGAAGAGCGCATGGCAGAATTCCTGTCCTACGTCGAAGCCATCCCGATGGAGGTGCTGCGCACCGTCGACGTCAACTGGGAGACCTTCCCGCAATATATGGACAGGCTCGACAAGAACCTCGGCGTCAATGCCGGCACGCTGATCGGCCACACCGCGGTGCGGTTCTACGCGATGGGCGAGGACTGCCAGAAGCGCGCCGCCACCGACGACGAGATCAAAGCAATGCAGGCGGTCGTGCGCGACGGCATGAAGGCCGGTGCAATCGGCTTCTCCGGGTCGCGGCAGAAGGGGCATTTCGATCCGCAGGGCGTGCCGATCCCGGCGCTGTGGGCTGATGAGCGCGAGGTGTTCGCGCTGGCCGACGTGCTGCGCGAACTTGGCACCGGCACGGTGCAGATGGGCGGCGGTGTCGATCCTGAACTCGCCGACGGGATGATGGCACGGCTGTCGGAAGCCTGCGGCCGGCCGGTCATCTACAACAGCCTGAGTCAGACCGTCCGCACCGGCGACAAGTGGAAGCAGCACATCGCGCGCGTCGATGAGACCGCGCGGGCCGGCATTCGCGCCTATCCGATGTGCAGCCCGAACCGCGTGACGCAGGACTTCACCATGAAGAACTGCCAAGTGTTCCGCGGCCTGCCAACCTGGCATCCGATCCTGATTTCATCGGACGACGCAAAGATGCGTGCCTATTCAGACCCACAGGTGCGCGACAAGCTGCACGCCGAGGCGGTCGAGCGTTCCGTGCCGATCGGCGGCGCCATCGGGTTCTCGAAGACCTGGTGGGACTACATGTGGGTGAACGAGCCGGCACTCGAGAAGAACAAGCACCTGCAGTTCAAGACCATCGGCGAGATCGCCAAATTGCAGAACAAGCGCGTGATCGACGCGTTCCTAGACCTGGTGGTCGAGGAGAAGCTGGAGACGCGCTTCCTCCAGGCGGAAAACAACATCGACGACGAGGCAGTGAAACAAATTCTCACGTATCCGAACGCGTTCATCGGGTTGGGCGACGGCGGCGCGCATGTGCAGTTCCACGGCGGCTATGGCTACACGACGCGGCTACTCGGCGAGTGGGTGCGCGAAAAGCACGCGATGACGCTCGAGCAGGCGGTGCGGCGGCTGACCTTCGAGTCGGCATCGCTGTTCGGCATCAGCGATCGCGGCCTGTTGCGGGAAGGCTTGGCGGCGGACATCGTGCTGTTCGATCCCGACACGGTGAAGCCGGGGCCGGAGAGCGTCGTGCATGACTTCCCGGCGGGCGGCTGGCGCATCAAGGAGCCGGCGGTCGGCGTCCACATGACGATCGTGAACGGCCAGATCTTGCTGGAGGACGGTAAGCACACCGGCTCCCTGCCCGGCCGCGTGCTGCGCAATGGCTGGTATCAGGCTCAGCGGAACTAGCAACGCCTGAGCGACCGACGCCGGAAGCCAGGTGCCTCCGGCGTCGGTGCACAGCCCTATTGCTCGGCCATCGCTGCGATGGCGGTCTGTTCGGCGCGGCCAAGATAGGCATCCGCGACACATTCGGGTGATCCGTCGAGACGCACCTGGCCCTGGTCCAGCCAGAGCGCGCGCGAGCACCACGCCTTTACGATCTGCATGTCATGGGTCGAAAGGACGAGGATATCGGCGCTGCGCACCATCGCCTCCAGGCGCTGTCGCGCACGGTCCAGGAATTCCGCGTCGCCCGCCAGGATCCATTCGTCCATGAGCAGGATCTCGGGCCGGATCGCGGTGGCAAGCGCAAAGCCCAGGCGGACCACCATCCCGGCCGAGTAGATGCGCACCGGGAGATCAAGGAAATCACCCAACCCGGCGAATTCCGCCACATCCTGCTCGAGCCGTGCCAGAGCGGGACGCGGCAGGCCGTTGTACAGGCCGCGCAGCATGATGTTCTCGCGCCCGGTCAGTTCCACGTTCATGCCAAGGCTGGCGTCCAGCAGTGCGTTCGACCTGCCCTGCACGACAACGCGGCCGATCACCGGTTCATAGATGCCGGCCAGGGTGCGCAGCAGGGTGGTCTTCCCCGCCCCGTTGGACCCGATCAGTCCGAGCCGGTCCCCGCCGTGCAGGCTGAAGCTGATGTCGCGCAGTGCCTGCACGACCACGCGATGCTGCCGGTCCTGGCCGAGGCGTCCGGATGCCGCAGCGACCACGGTCTTCTTCAGGCTGCGCGCGTTGCCGTGATACAGCGGAAAGAACACCGAGACGCCTTCGATGAGGATGTGCGGGTTGTTCACTGTCGCCGCCTGTTCAGATCCAGAAGGCAATGCGCCCGCGCGCACGCGTGAACAGGCTCCACGCGAGCACCCACAGGGCAATGCTGTACAGCATGGCGCCCAGCCAGATGCCCTCGGCCGGCAGCGTGCCGAGCAGCGGTGCCCGCACGATCTCCAGCATGTCGAAGAAGGGGTTGAATGGCAGGAGCGCCTGGCCACGGCCGAGTTGCTCCGGCATCCAGATCACCGGGCTCATGAAGAAGGCGATTTGCATCACGCTGCCCACGATGGGGAGGATATCACGGAACCTTGCGCAGAACGTTCCCAGCATCAGCACAAGGGCGAGCGAATCGAGCCCCCATAGCAGTAGCCCGGGAACCGCCAACAATCCGTGCCTGCCAGGCCACACCCTGAACACCGCATAGACGACCGCGATCACGAGAACATTATGCGCGAGCACCAGCACGTTGCGAATCAGCAGACGCGCCGCGAACAGGAAGAAAGGCATGCGCACGGCACGGACGATGCCCTCCGATTCGGTGAACGCGGAGCATGATTCCGATACCACGCTGGCAAGGAATCCCCACAGCACCAGCGAAAGTGCCAGGAACGGCAAATAGCTGTTGATGTCGGTATGGAAAATGCCGGCGTACAGGTAGCCCAGCGCACCGACCATGATGCCGGTCGACAGCGTCAGCCACAAAGGCCCCAGCATCGAGCCGCGATAGCGCAGCCTGATATCCAACCAGCCCAGGGTCCAGGCGAGCGGCAGCAGACGCGTGCCTTCTCCCACGTCTCGCATCGCCAGGCGATTGCGTGTTGCGAAACTTGGATCGCCCTCGAGTTCGAGCAGCGTGTTCCTGACTTCGGGCGTAACGGCAGTATCCATAAGGAGGCAGCCGTTAGCATGCCCATGGAGTGTCAGCAAACGGCGTGGCGATGGTCTTCCAGAAGAAGATCGTGTCGCATGGCGTCCGATCGGCGTTCAACGCATAGCCGGGGATGCGGCCTGCCTCATGCCAGCCCATGGAACGGTACAACGCCTCTGCCGCATCGCCTGCCCGCGTGTCGAGCGTCAGCAGCGTCCGTCCCGCGCGCAGCGCCTCGGCTTGCGCGCGGGCCATCAGTACGCGCGCGACGCCGCGGCGTCGTGCGACGGGATGCACAAGCAGCTTCTGCACCTCGGCGCGATGCGGCTGATTCGGCGATGACGCGAATTCCAGCATCACGGTGCCGACCAGCATGGCGTCGTCCCAGGCCGCAAGCAGGATGCGCGTCCCGGCCGCGACGTCAGCCGCCATGCGCTTCCAGAAGCCACGCGCGACGTCCGTCGCGAGCGGCGGCAGGTAGGATACCGACGCGCCAGCCTCGACGCATGCGCACAGGATCTCGGCAAGGCGTTTTTCAGCGGAAGCGGCGGCGGCAGCGTCCAGCACCTCGATGCCGGCCACCGGCTTGGAATAGCCGAACTCGAGCGAGTTCGAGATGTCGTGCAGTACGCGGATCGGCCCGTGGCGGACGTAGCCGTGCTTCTCGTAGAAGCGGTGCGCGCGGTCGAACCGCGTGTCGCTCCACAGCACGAGGCGTGCGGCACCGGCGGCGCGCGCATAGCCTTCCGCGGTATCGAGCAACACCTGGCCGAGGCCGCTGCCATGTGTCGATGGGTGTGTATAGACCCGGCAGATTTCCCAGACGTCGTTGCCGCGCGGCGCGGCCGCGACCATGCCCGCGATGCGCCCGTCCGCTTCCGCCGCCCACAGCATGCCATCCTTGCTGGCGTAGTAGGTGGCGAGCGCGCGCAATTCCGGCAGTTCGCCATCCACATCCAGCACGATTCCGGGGTGTTCCGCCCAGCAAGCGCGGATCAGCGCGATGAAGCCCTCCTCGTCGCGGTCGAGGCCGCGACGGATCAATGCAGCCCTTCGCAGAAACTGGCGATCCGGCGGCAGCCCTCGGCCAGCGATGCATCGTCCGTCGCCGTGCTGACGCGCAGATACGGGCTCATGCCGTACGCCGCACCGTGCACCGTCGCGACATGCGCCTCTTCCAGCAATGCCATGCACACGTCCTGATCGGTGGTCAGCTTGCGCCCACCTTCCGTGGTCCTGCCGATGCAACCGGCCACATTGGGAAACACGTAGAACGCGCCTTCCGGCTTATGGCAGTTGATGCCTTTGCAGGCGTTCAACATCTCCACCGCCATGTCGCGCCGTTTGCGGTACGCGACGATCTGCTCGGCACACACCGTCCTGCGGTCCATCCAACGCCGCCGCCGCGGCAGCCTGGCCGACTGTGGACACACCAGCCGTCGCCTGGCCCTGCATGTTGACCATTGCGCGGATCAGGTTCTTCGGTCCGCCGGCATAGCCGATACGCCATCCGGTCATCGCATAGGCCTTCGACGCACCGCTGACCGTTACGGTACGGTCGCGCAGCTCGGGCGCAACCTGGGCGATCGTCGCATGCTTGAAGCCGTCGAACACCAGGTGCTCGTACATGTCGTCCGACATGATCCAGACATGCGGATGTTTCACCATCACATCGGCGATCGCGCGCAGTTCCGCAGCCGAGCAGCAGGCGCCGGTGGGATTGTTCGGATTGTTGAGGATCAGCCACTTGGTCTTCGGCGTGACGGCGGCATCGATGTCCTCGGCACGCGGCTTGAACCCGTTGTTCTGCGGGCACGTCACGAACACCGGCTCGCCGTCGCACAGCTTCGTCATCAGCGCATAGGCGCTCCAGGACGGCACGGGGATAACGGATTCGTCGCCAGGATTCACCGTCGCCAGCAGCGCATTGAAGATCGCCTGCTTGCCGCCATTGGTGACACAGATCTCGTCGAGCGCGTACTCCAGCCCATTGTCGTGCTTGAACTTGCGCTGGATCGCCTGTTTCAGTGCCGGGATGCCGTCCTGCGGCGGATACTTGGTCTGGCCCGCCAGAGCCGCCTTGTGCGCCGCCTCGATCGCATGCCGGGGACTGTCGAAGTTGGGCTCGCCGATGGTAAGTTGGACGATATCCACGCCCTGCGCCCGCAACTCCCGTGCGCGGATCGTCATCTGCACGCTGGCCGCGACCTGGACGCGGCCCAGCCGATCGGCGAATGCGGGCATCAGTGCAGCCCTTCGCAGAAATGCTGGATGCGCGTGCAGGCGTCGTGCAGTTCCTCCGTGGCATTGGCGTAGGCAATGCGGAAATGCCCCGGATAGCAGAACGCCGATCCGTGCACCGCGGCCACACCGGTCTCCTCCAGCAAAGCCAGAACGAAGGCTTCGTCGTCGGTGATCTTCTTGCCGCCGCGCGAGGTCTTGCCGATGCAGCCATGGATCGCCGGGTACACGTAGAATGCACCCTCCGGCTTGTGGCAGTGGATGCCCGGCGCCTTGTTCAACATCTCTACCACGAGGTTGCGGCGCTCCTCGAATACCTTGCGCATCGCCTCGATCGATTCCTGCGGACCGGTCAGCGCTTCGACTGCGGCGGCCTGGGCGATCGAGTTGGTGTTGGAGGTAGACTGGCTCTGCAGCTTGTCCATCGCCTTGATCAGCGCCACAGGCGCACCGGCGAAGCCAAGCCGCCAGCCGGTCATCGCATAGGCCTTGGAGCAGCCGTTCATCGTGACTGTGCGGTTTCGCAGACGCGGCTCCACCTGCACGATGGTGGCCGGCCTGAACCCGTCATAGGCGAGCTTTTCATAGATGTCGTCGGTGAAGATCCACACATCCGGATGACGCAGCAGCACATCGCAGATCGGCCGTAGCTCGTCCGCCGAGTAGGCGGCCCCCGTGGGATTGCACGGGTTGTTCAGCATGAACCATTTGGTACGCGGCGTGATCGCCTGTTCCAGCGCCTCGGCACGCAGCTTGAAGCCATGATTTTGCTCGCAAGGGACCAGAACGGGCTTGCCGTCGGCCAGCGAGACGATGTCCGGGTAGCTCACCCAGCACGGGCTGGGGATGATGACCTCGTCGTCCTTGTTCAGCGTCGCCAGCATGGCGTTGAAGATCACCTGCTTACCGCCGGTCGAGATGATGATCTCCTCCGGCTTGTAGTCGATGCCGCTGTCGCGCTTGAACTTCGCCGCCACCGCGCGGCGCAGCTCCGGGGTGCCCGCGACGTCGGTGTACTTGGTCTCGCCCGCCTCGATCGCACGGATCGCCGCATCCTTGATGTTGCGCGGCGTCTCGAAGTCCGGCTCGCCCTGCGAGAGCGATATGACATTCTTGCCCTCGGCGATCATGTGCCGCGCCTTGGTCGCAATGGCGATGGTGAGGCTGGGCTGGATACGGTCGAGGCGCTCGGCGGTGAGATGCATGGCTGATCCCGGGAAAAACAGCGGCGGACCCTATCGGAGCCGGCTCGGAGAGGCAACGGGCCAGAGCGATTGGTCCGCGCAGCACCGAGAAAGCGGCATGCCCGCTCGCCCGGGAAGTGACGGCCAAAAGCCGCTGCCGCCCTTGCCAGCGCTCACGTCCGCCTCCTAGACAGCCCGGATGCTATTCTACGAGCCGCTGTTCCTCTTCGTCTTCTTCCCGACCTTCTACCTCATCTACCTGCTCGGCGAGCGGCGGGAAGCGCTGCGGCGCAGCGTCATTCTTTGCGCGAGCGTGCTGTTCTACACGTGGAGCGAGCCGCTGTTCGTGCCGGTTGTGCTGGCATCGGCGCTGGCCGATCACCTGCTCGCCCGACGCATCGACCGCCTGCCTCGCGCGTGTCCGCAGGCGAAGCTGCTCCTCGCCATCGGTGTGCTTATCAACGTCGGAATCCTCGTTCACTATAAGTACACGCGGTTTCTGATCGAGAACCTGAACGGCCTGTTGCAAGGCATCCCGGTCGGTCCAATTCCGGTGCCCGCGATCCTGCTGCCGATCGGCGTCTCATTCATCGTGTTCGAGAAGATCACCTATCTGGTGGACATCTACCGCGGGATCAGCCTGCCGGCGCAACGGCTCGCCACGTACCTGCTGTATGTGTTCTTTTTTCCCAAGCTGCTCGCCGGCCCGATCATCAAGTACCACGAGATGGAGAGCCAGCTCCGGGCGCTGCCCACCGCGCGATTCGATGACATCTCGGCCGGATTTCTGCGCTTCATGATGGGGGTGGCAAAGAAGACACTGATTGCCGACACCCTTGCCACGGGCGCCGACCAGATCTTTGCGGTTGATCCGGCAGGAATCGGCTTCGGCCACGCCTGGAGCGGCGTGCTCTTCTTCACCTTCCAGATCTACTTCGACTTCTCGGGATATTCCGACATGGCGATCGGCATCGCCCGCATGCTCGGCTTCCGACTGCGGGAGAACTTCGACATGCCGTACATCTCGTGCAGCATCACCGAGTTCTGGCGCCGCTGGCACATCTCGCTGACCACCTGGATCCGTGAATATCTCTATATCCCGCTTGGCGGCAATCGCGTCCCAGCGGCGCGGGTCTATTTCAATCTATGGGTGTGCTTCCTTGCCTCCGGACTGTGGCATGGCGCGGCATGGAACTATGTCGCCTGGGGGGCGTACAATGGCCTGTTCCTGGTACTCGATCGCCTGTTCCTGCTCCGCCTGCTGGACCGCATGCCGCGACTCGTGGCAAACCTCATCACCTTCACAATCGTCGTGGCCGGCTGGACGATCTTCCGAGCACACTCGATGGACCAGGCGTTTGCCTTCCTGCGCGCGATGATGCAGCCGGGACTGCCCAGCCGTTCCGCTGGCGTGTTGATCAGCGCCGACGTGACATTCGCCGCGGTGCTCGCCGCCATCATCTGCGCTTTGCCACGGATGCCAGGGTTCCACCGGCTGCGGCACTTCGTCTTTTCCGCGCCAGGATGGACGCTGGCGATGCAGACCGCCCTTTCGCTGGTGTTCGTGCTTGCGGTTGGGAAGGCGGTCGCCGATCCGTTCAAGCCGTTCCTGTACTTCCGGTTCTGATATGCGCCGCTGGTTCGCCTGGCTGAAGCCCAGCTACCTGCCGCTCGCCATCGGTGCCTCGGTGCTGCTGATCTCGTGGTTCCACCTCATGTGGAACACCACGGTCGGTGAGGCGATCCCGGGAATTCGCTTTCGCACCAAGACGACGATCGCGGGCCTGATGCAGGATGCCGCGCCGCTCCTGTCGGTCAAGGCGGTGCTCAACGGGAGCTACCAGCAGTGGATTTCCCGTTCGATCGGCAAGCTCTCGCCAATGTTCAAACCAGCGATCACCTGGAAAAACGAGATCTACTACACGCTGCTGGGTACGGCGGGCTCGGCCAGTGTGGTGGTCGGCCGCGAGCAGCAGTTGATGGAGATGCCGTATCTGACCGAATATTGCAGTCGTGACCTTGCGAAGTTGCGGGCTCAGGGCGAGGACTGGGCCGCACGGATTCGGCGAATGCAGGACTATTTCGACGCGCGCGGGAAGGTGTTCCTGTATGTCATCACGCCCTCCAAGGTGGCGCAGAGTCCACAGTACATGCCGGACGGCTACGCCTGCCCGGCCCCTGCCAGGGACCGTGAGGAAAAGCTCAGAGTCTATGACGAGATCCTGACGCGTCATGGCGTGCGGTTCGTCGACACCGCATCGGATCTTGGAGCCGCACGGGAGGAGTACGGGATCACCATGTTCCCGCGCGGCGGAACTCATTGGAACTCACTGGCGTCAGCACTCGGGACGCAGAAGGTGATCGCGGCGGTGAACGGGCAGCGAGCCGAACCGCTGCTCGCGGCTCTCAGCTTTGCCTGGCGGATCTCGTATAATCCGCAGGGGGGCGATCGCGATCTACTCGACCTGATGAACCTGAAGCACCCGGACACGCATTATCCGGTGCCCGAACTGACCTACCAATCAGCGCCGCCTTCGGGCAGCTGCCATGATGTAGGAATCATTGAGGTCGGCGGCAGCTTCCTCGCAAGTCTCAACTGGACGCTGGAGAAACTTGCCTGCCCGCCCAGGATCACCAACTGGTTCTACTGGGAGCAAAGACGCCTCCAGTACGGCAATGGTCGCGTGTATGAGCTGCCGATGGATGAGGATGCGCGCCGCCAGTCCCTGCTCGACGCCGACGTGGTCCTATTCGAGGAGAACGAGGCAGCGGGGCCCGACAGCAGGCATGGCGAGTTGATGATGCAGGCCGTGGCGGCACTCGCCGGCGGCCCGCCATGATTGGCGCTCACTCGGCGCGGGATCGGTCCGGCAGGACGTTCAGGCTTCGCTGCGTCCGCCACACCGCCAGCAGGATCACCGCGACCACCGCCACCATCACAGTTGCCAGCGCATAGAGTTCCGGCGTCGGTCCTAGTTTGATCGATGAGAACACCACCATCGGCAGCGTGGAGGCGCCGGGACCAGACGTGAAACTTGCCACCACGACATCGTCCAGCGACAGGGTGAAGGCCAGCAGCCAGCCGGAAATCAGCGCCGGCGCCATCAATGGCAAGGTGACGAGGGCGAACGCCTTCCATGGCGGTGCGTAGAGGTCCATCGCCGCCTCTTCCAGATCGGCCGGCGCGCCGGCCAGCCGTGCCCGTACCACCACGGCCACATAGGCGACCGAAACCGAGGCGTGGGCCAGCGTCACCGTCCCTGCGCCCCGGCCGGCGGGCCAGCCGATCGCCTGCTGCAACGCAACGAACAACAGCAGGAGCGACAGGCCGGTGATCACCTCCGGCAGCACCAGCGGCGCCGCAAGCGCAGCGGTGAACGCCGCTCGGGTGCGGAAGCGGCCGAACCGGGCCAACGCATAGCCGGCCAGGGTGCCAACGATCAGCGCCAGCGTGGCCGACGCCGCGGCAATGCGCAGTGACAGCAGTGCGGCAGCAATCAACGTCCGGTCCTGCCACAGCATCTCATACCAGCGCAGCGACAACCCGTCCCGCGCGGTGACCAACCGGGACGCGTTGAAGCTGAGCATCACCAGGAACGCGATCGGCGCATAGAGGAAGGCGTAGCAGGCGACGAGCCACACCAGGAGAATCCTTGGTGCCGTCCCGTGGGTCAAACGACACGACGCAGCAGCACCTCGCCGGCGGCGAGGCGGCGGCAGTTCTCCGCTGCCAGTGCGAAGCTCCGATCGAACGTGCCGGTGGTGAGCCAAGCGACATGCGGCATCAGCACGACATTGGGCAGTTGGAACAAGGCCTCGGACGCGTCATGCGGTTCGTGGACGAACACGTCGAGGCCGGCACCGGCCAGCCTGCCGCTTACCAGTGCCTCGGTCAGCGCCGCCTCGTCCACAAGCCCGCCACGGGCGGTGTTGATCAGCACGGCGCCGGGCTTCATCCGCGCAAGGGCTGCGGCGTCGATCAGGTTCTCGGTCTCCGGCGTCAGCGGCAGATGCAGGCTGACGATATCTGCTTCCGCCAGCAGTGCGTCGAGCGTCCGCCATTCGCCCGCTGCGTCGGGATGTGGAGCGCGGGATGAGTAGATCACCCGGCAGCCCAGGGCGATCAGAACGGGCGCGAGCAGACGGGGGACTGCACCGTAGCCGATCAGGCCGACAGTGCGCCCGCCGAGTTCGCCAATACCATCCTGCAATTCTGGATCGAGCCATTCGCCGCGACGCATGGCCGCGTCGAACCGCGGCAATCGACGCAGCACTGCCAGCATCAGCGCCAGCGCGAGTTCCGCCACCGCGCGCGCATTGGTGCCGGGCAGGTTGCACACCGCTATATCCTGCGTCCGCGCCGCGTCGAGATCGATCGTGTTCACGCCGACACCAATCTTCTGGATCAGCCGCAGCTTCGGCGCAGCGGAGATCATCTCGGCGGTGCAGCGCTTCAGCACGTGCCAGATCACCTCGGTCTCCGGCAGCAGGCGGGCTAACAGCGCTTCGTCGTCCTCGGGACAGACGGTGATGCGGAGCGATGGGATGGCCGACAGCCGTGCTGCGAGGTCCGGGCCCGCGGTGTAATGGAAAAGCACGTTCACGGCCGGCCCTTCATGCTCCGCCCCAGCACGCCTCCGCCGGCAAATCGGGCGCGGGCGCCGAGGGTCTCCTCGATGCGAAGCGCCTCGTTCCACTTCGCCATACGCTCGCCGCGCGCAAAACTGCCGACCTTGAGCTGACCCACGCCCCAACCGACCGCGAGATGGACGATCGTCACGTCCTCGGTCTCGCCCGACCGCGCCGATACGATACCGGCGAAGCCTGCATCCTTGGCGGCCTGCCAGGCTTCGAGCGTCTCGGTCAACGTGCCGCGCTGGTTGGGTTTCAACAGCACTGCATTCGCCGCACTCCGCAGCGCCGCCTCGCGCACACGCGAGGCCTGCGACACCAGGAAGTCGTCGCCGATCACCTGTACGCGCGCGCCCACCGCATGGGTGAACGCGGCGAACCTGACAGCGTCGTCCTCTGCCAGCGGATCCTCGATCGATACGATCGGATAGCGCCTGGTCCAGCCGGTCAACAGCTTGACCATGCCGTCGCTGTCTAACTCCCTGTCTTCCAGCGCCAGCTTGTACTTGCCGCCGCGCCCGAACTCCGAAGCTGCGACATCGAGCGCGATGGCAACCTGGCTGCCTGGGGTGAATCCGGCTCGCTCGATCGCACGCACAAGCGTTTCGATCGCCTGCTCGTTGGTGGCGAAGGCCGGCCACCAGCCGCCCTCATCGGCCACGCCGGCCAGGGTGCCGGCCTCCTTCATAAGTTCGCCGGCCGCGCGATACACCTCCGCTGTCCAATCCAGCGACTGGGCGAAGCTGTCGGCGGCGGGACAGACGATGAGGAAGTCCTGGATATCGACGCGTCGACCGGCATGTGCACCGCCGCCGAAGATCTGGATCTGCGGCAACGGCAGCGTATGCGCGTCCGGCCCGCCAAGGTAACGATATAGCGGCTCGTCGGCAGCGGCGGCGGCGGCGTGCGCGGCGGCCATCGATACCGCGAGGACCGCATTGCCGCCGAGACGCGATTTGCTGGGCGTGCCGTCGAGCGCGATGAGGCGACCGTCCAGCGTCGCCTGGTCGGCAGCGTCCAGGCCGGTGACCGCCCGGGCGATCTCGCCGTTCACGTGGCTTACGGCACGCGTCACATCGTAGCCGCCGAAGGCCTCACCGCCGTCGCGCAGGTCGAGCGCCTCGCCGGTGCCGGTGGACGCGCCCGCCGGCACGATGGCGCGGCCGACGCCACCGCCCTCGAGCAGAACCTCGGCCTCCACCGTCGGACGGCCGCGACTGTCCCACACGCGGCGGCCGTGGACGAAGGCGATCGCGGTGTCCGTCATGTGGATAGCTCCTTCGTCCAGGCCTGGCGCACCTCGTCGAGTTCCTCGACCGGATGGGCAAGCAGCGCCCGTGCGGTGCGGCGCACCCGATTCCTGTCGTGCTCTGCGGTGATGTACTCGACAGGCGACTTGCCATCCACCCTGGCGAGGAACAGTCCGGGCAGCAGGCGGGCAGCGCGGGCCTCCAGTGCAACCGGCGCCTCCCAGCCGATGCGGGCGATGTAGGCGGTGGCGAGCGCGTCGAAGCAGGCAAGGAAACCGGCGGCGGCGGACGGTGTCCAGAGACACTTCAACAGCAGGTGGTTGAGGCAGAAGGCGAGATCGAATGCGGCATCGCCCCACCAAACGCATTCGGCGTCGAGGAACACCGGGCCAGATGGGCCGCGCAGGATGTTCTTCGGACTGACGTCGCCGTGCACCAGTGCGCGCCTGTTGGCTTGGGTGGCGGCGACGAGGTCGTGAAGGGGTTGTGCAAGATCGGGATGCACGCGGGCGGTCGCGACCAGATAGGGTTCCAGGCGGATGTCGTAGAAGATCCGGTCGGTGGGGAAGTCGGCGGCGATCGCGGCGTCGGCGGCGGTCGCGGCATGGATGCGCACCAGCGCGTCCGCGACCAGTGCGGCGAAGGCCGGATCGGCGTCGCCGTCGCGAAGTTGCGTCTTCCAGAGTTGGTGGCTGTCAGGCGGAAGGAACTGCATGGCCAGCGCACCGCTGGCTTCGTCGAGACCAAGAAGCAGGGGCGCCGAACCGGGAGCGGCGGCGTTGGCACGCTGCATCCAGCGCGCTTCGTAACGGTTACGCTCGACCGGCGCCTGCCAGTCCGCCGCCACGCGCAGCTTCGCCAGTGCCCGTTTCACGCAGACCGGTCCGCTGGCGAGGTCGATGCGCCAGATGTCCGACGACACGCCGCCGGTCAGGCGTTCGCCTGTGGGGACGGCGCCAGCGGCAACCAGACCCATTCGATGCAGCGCAGCGAGGATTTCGGGCGGGATGATCTCCTGCATGCCCTGTCAATGCGAGGAGTGCAGCGACGAAGCAATCCCCGCCTGCATGGCATGCCGCAGATCCTGCCGCGGTTACTGAACGACACAAGGGTTATGGAGGGGGTTGGATTCGAACCAACGTAGGCGTGCGCCAACGGATTTACAGTCCGTCCCCTTTAGCCTCTCGGGCACCCCTCCGCGCGGAACCGCGCCTCTAGGTCCAAACCGGGGGCATTGTCAACGAAGCCGGCAACGACTGGGAGGGTTGCCCCTCGCGCTGCGTCGGCTTCTGGGCGATACTGCTCGCGTCGCGGCACTCATGTGGCAGTGTCCTGTCGATGCGGCCTCGGGCGATGCCCAGAGCGACGCGACCGCGGGCAGCGCCTGCGCCGCCCAGGATTGCAACAATGACCGAGGTCAATTCGGTCGCGAAGGGAACTCACGACATGCCCAATTCTCGTCGTCAGGTAACGCGACGCAATGCGCTGAAGCTCGGTGCGGCGGTAACTGCGCTGCCGTTGGTACACATCCGCACCGCGGGCGCAGCCGGCAAGCTCAGTCTGGCACTTTGGGACCACTGGGTCCCGACCGGCGATGCCGCGATGAAAGTACTGGTCGATGCCTGGGCCGAGAAGAACAAGGTCGATGTGCAGCTCGACTTTCTGTCCGCGAACATCAACCTCACCATGGCCGCCGAGGCGCAGGCGAAAACCGGGCACGATGTCTATGCGTTCGACCAGTGGACCGTGCAGCAGTACGCCGACAGCCTCGATCCGGTTGACGACGTCATGCAGCGCCTGATCGCGAAATACGGCAAGCTTGGCCGCGCCTACGAATATCTCGGCGTGGTCGACAAGCATTGGATGGCGGTGCCGGTCGGCTGGGGTTCCGCACCGCTGCCGCCGTGCGGGCGAATCAGCATGCTCAAGCAGTTCTGCGGCGTCGACGTGCAGGCCTGGTATCCCGCGCAACCCGGGTCGCCGGAGACCAGCAAGGACTGGACCTACGACATGCAGCTCAAGATGGCGGAGGCCATGTTCAAGGCCGGCTACCCAATCGGCTTCGGCTGTGGCCAGAACAGCACGGACGCCAAGCAGACCTGGGGCGCCACTTTCGGGGCGTTCGGGGCCGACCTGGTCAACGCCAAGGGCGAAATCACCATCGGGTCGGACAACGTGATGGCAGCGATGGAATACTGCCAGAAGATGGTGAAGTTCATGCCGTCGGATGCGGTCCAGTGGGACGACGCCTCCAACAATCGCGCATTGATCTC
>JANWJK010000200.1 GCA_025452005.1 Acetobacteraceae bacterium
CGCCGGATCGGTGGCGCCGAGCCAGTCGGTGTAGAGCCGCTCTATGGTCGGATCGGTGGGCCAGCCGAACCACCCCTCCTTGCCGTTGCCACGGATGAAGTTGGCGAGCAGCGGATCACGATGATCGGGTGCTGCGATGACCGAGGGAAACAGCGACCAACCGCCCTTGTCTATCTGCTCGCGGCTGGTTCGGCGCGTCTGCACCGTGGCCCAGTCCATCGCCTGATCGTCGATATTCATGCCGGCGGCGGACAGCGAATGCGCGATCACCGTTGCGGTCGGGTTGAAGAACCAGTGATCTGTCGCGTGCAGCAAGACGATGCGCTCGCCGTTGTACCCCGCGCGGTCCAGCATAGCCTTCACCTGGTCGGGCGTATGCTTCGTGGCCACCAGCTCCATGCCGGCATCGTCGACCTCCGGCTTGCCGGTCCGCAGGAAGCCCACGCCGGTGAACATGTTCTCCGGATCGCCGCCCATCGACGCGGCCATCACCTCCTGCTGGTCGATCGCGGCCAGCATCGCACGACGCACACCAGGATTGCTGGTCGGAGCGGCGATGTGGTTGGGACGCATGAAACAGATCTGGCCGAGCGTATCCAGCACGCCGACTTTGACGCCGGACGCCTTCCGCAACGTGGGCAGCAGATCAGGCAGCGGGATCTCGACCCAGTCCACCTCGCCTGTCATCAACGCGTTGGCTGCGGTCTGGGCGTCGGGGATCATCTTCCATTCGACGCGATCGACCAGCACGCGATGCCCACCCGCGGTATAGCTCGCCGGCTCGTCGCGCGGGACGTAGCGGTTGAACTTCGCGAACGCCGCGTGGCTGCCCAGCACGTGCTCGTCGGCCAGCCAGCGGAACGGACCGCTGCCGATCGCCTCGGGGATCTGCTTGAACGGATCGGTCTGCGCGAGGCGCTCCGGCATCATCACCGCCGGGATGATGAACTTCGACAGCAGCGTGCGCAGATGCGGGAACGGCTGGTTCAGCCGCAGCACGATGGTGCGATCGTCCGGCGCCTCCATCGCATCGAGCCGCTGCGACAGCGTCACGCCGCCCTGGTCGCGCACCATCCACCGTTTGAGCGAGGCGATGCAGTCTCGCGACCGCACCGGTTCGCCGTCGTGGAACCACAGGTTCTCTCGCAGCCGCAGCGTCCAGCGCCGCCCCTGGTCCTCCATCAGGTCGCCTTCCAGCATCTGCGGCCTGGGGTTCATCGCCTCATCGCGGCCGTACAGCAGATCGAACACCATGAAACCCATGTTCCGGGCGATCTGCGAGCTGGTCCAAACCGGGTCGATGCTGTTGAGCGCCACCTGCGGCACGATGCTCAAGGTCTGCGCGTTGGCCGCGATGGCGGGTCGTGCGAGCGGCGCGGCGACGGCGGCCGCCGCCCCGAGTATGAGGCTGCGTCGATGCATTCCTGGATTCCCTCCTGAGCTGCGCCGAGCCTAGCGCAAAGCGTGCTCGGGTAGAACGCGGAGGGGCCGGCGCCCCGGGCTGTCGCGCCACATGGCCGTTGGCCACATGCACGCGCGCCGGGGCGCCCGTGAAGGTCAGGTCAGGAGCGTGACCGCCTCCATGATGGGCGCGGACCCATCACTGTCATCGGCCGGGGCCGGCCACGGATCGATGACGGCAGAGACGGCCACTGCCAGGAACAACGCACCAACTGCGATCAGCAATGCGAACATCGGTCTGCTCCGGTTTCAGCCCCAAGCGGGGCAGACCCGGAAATCGCACAGCGGCAGCCGGATGGCGCTGAAGCGTTTCACAGCCAATACCGCTCCTCGCGCCCGCGCCCGCGTTCATGATTTCACGAACCAGCCGCTGTAATGTGAGGCGGAACGAGCTTTGCCTGTGGATCACGCTCATGGAAGCCATGTCCCGAGCCAGTGCCGTCGCGCTCTTTGCCGATGAGGGGTACTCGGTGAGGGGTCTGTCCAGGGATGGACTGCGGCAGGCCTGGATCAACCTGCAACGAAGATATCATGAAGGCGGTCAGAGTCCCGATCCCCACAAGGCGCAAATGATCAACATGGCTTACGATGTTCTCAAACGTGAGCCTCCGTCAGGGGACGACGATGCGCGCGAAGAGTCCGACGCGGATCTACCGCTGGAGGAGTACACCGTTTGGGGATGGGACGGCGAATATCTGACACCGGGGTTTCGCGTCGAATGCACCGTCCGGCAGTTCAACAAGGTGATCAGGATGGCTCGTGAACGCCTGCGGCGTGGCTTCATCCGGCCACTGGCTGTCCTGCTGCAACCAAGAACAACGTCCTACGATCCCCACCTGTTGCTGATCTACCTCAATGGCCATTCGGTCAATCCACCGCAAAGGTTTGAGACCGAGGGCGACCCAAGCGCCGATCGGCACCTCAAGGAGAGCCTCGCCACGTATAATCCGTAACAATCCGGCCGATCTGTTGGTCATGGCGGAGGCAGCGTCCGCTCCGTCTCTTCGCGCACCTCGTGCTCGATCGCGTCGAGCAGGCGCGAGGGGAAGTGTCGCGGCACGCCCTGGGCGATGAACACGATCCGTGTGGAGCGATCGGGCGACGGCCAGCGATCGAGGAACTCGGGCGGTGAGACGACGTGCTGCACGCCGTGGATCACTGCCGGCCGGCCGGGCATTTCCTCGATATCCACCAGACCCTTCAGCCGCAGCATCCGCGCGCCGCAGTGCTCTGCCAGTGCCTCGAGCAGCAGGGTCAGCGCCAGCGCCGGGATCGGACGATCGCGTTGCAGGACAAAGGTCTCGATGCCGTCGCTGTGCTGCGCGCGAACGAACGGATTGCGGGCCGGCGGATCGGGCAAAGCGGTGAAGCGTGTCGCGGCTGCGGTGCCGGTGAACAAGGTCGCTGGGACGACGTCTTGGGCGATGTGCCGCGCGGCGCCAGGATTGAGCTGCCGCAACCTTGCGCACAGCGCCTCGGCCGGGTCGGCAAGATCGGTCTTGCTCAGCAGCAGCGTATCGGCAAGCGCCACCTGGCGCCGCGCTTCCGGATGGTGCCCGAGGGTCGCCTCGCCGTGCAGCGTATCGACCACGGTGACGACCCCATCGATGACATGGTGCTGCGCGATGTCGCGATCGGTCATCAGCGCGTGCAGGATCGGCGCAGGGTCGGCAAGGCCCGAGGTCTCGATCAGCACCCGGTCATAGGCGATCTCGCCTGTCGCGCGACGCCGCCCCAGGTCGAGCAGCGTGGCGACGAGGTCGCTGCGGACGGCGCAGCACAGGCAGCCGGTGGTCAGCGCCAGCAGGGTCTCGTCGCTGCTGGCGATGAGTTCGTGATCCAGGCCGATCTCGCCGAACTCGTTGACGATCACCGCGGTGCGCGCGAAGGCGGCGTCGCGCAGGATGCGCGAGATCAGCGTGGTCTTGCCACTGCCGAGAAAGCCGGTGACGATGGCGACCGGGATCACGGTGCGAGGCGGCGATGGACGGGATGCATGACGGAACCCTGCTGACGGATGCGGCGGCGTTGCGCGAACTCTACGGCGAACCGATGGAGCCAGCGATCACCAAGGAGATCGACTACGTTCATCCGCATTATCGCGCGATGATCGAGGCCTCGCCATTCATGGTGATGGCGACCAGCGGCCCGGACGGGCTGGACGTGTCGCCGCGCGGCGACCCGCCGGGGTTCGTGACGGTTGCGGACGAGCGGACGCTGCTGATCCCGGACCGGCGCGGCAACAATCGCGCGGACAGCCTGAACAACCTGATCGCCGATCCGCGCATCGCGCTCTTGTTCCTGATCCCGGGCGTGGGCGAGACGCTGCGGGTGAACGGGCGGGCGGAGATCTCGATCGATCCGGCGTTGCTGGAGCGGTTCCCGGCGCAGGACAAGCTGCCGCGCTCGGTGATCGTGGTGCATGTCGAGCGGGTGTACTTCCAGTGCCCGAAGGCTTTGGTGCGATCGGATCTGTGGAACCCGGCGAAGCACGTCGAGCGGCGGAGCCTGCCGAGTTCAGGCACGATTTTGGGGGATATTTCGCGCGGGCGCATCGGCGGACCGGAGTGGGATGCGGCATATCCGGAGCGGCTGAAGGCGACGATCTACTGAGTCCGACCGGCGGCCGACGAGGCGCATCGCCGTCTGGCTGACATCGTGGCGGCCTACCTCGTCGGCAACGGCGCGATCATTGCTGCCTGATACGCACCCAGCACGTCCTGGCCGAAGCACGCGAGAATCACCTGTTCGATCGAACCGTCGCCGGCAATGAATTCGGCCACCGTCCGCACCGCGATCCGCGCCGCATCGGGAATCGGATACCCATAGATGCCGCAACTGATCGCCGGAAACGCAATCGAGCGCACGCCGTGCGCCACCGCCAGCTTCAGGCTCTCCGCATAGCAGCTTGCCAGTAATTCCGGCTCGCCATGCCGCCCATCGCCATAGCGCGGCCCGACCGCGTGAATCACGAACTTCGCCGGCAGCCGATAACCCTTGGTGATCTTCGCCTGTCCTGTGGAGCAACCGCCGAGCGTGCGGCATTCCTCCAGCAGTTCGGGCCCCGCGGCGCGATGGATCGCGCCGTCCACCCCGCCGCCGCCCAACAGTGACTGGTTCGCCGCATTGACGATCGCATCCACCGCAAGCTTCGTAATATCCGCCTCGCGTACCTCGACCCGCTGCATCGCCATCTCCATCAAAGCCAGCCGCGCCAGCGGAATATGAGCAGCGGGACGAGCGTGCTCAATGCGATCAGGACCAGGCTGTAGGGATAACCCCATGCCCACCCGAGTTCCGGCATGATCTTGAAGTTCATGCCATATATGCCTGCGATCAACACCGGCGGCACGCCGGCCACCGATACCACGGTCAGCACCTTCATCACGTTGTTCTGCGCGACGTTGATGAAGCCCAGCGTCGCGTCCAACAGGAACTGGAGCTTGTCGTTGAGGTGGGTATCGAAGTCGTTCAGCGACGCGATGTCGCGTCGCAGCGTGCGCAGCCGGGGCTTGAGCTCCTTCGGCAACCAGTCCGCCGCGGTCGTCTCGACATAGGGCACGATGCGACCGGCACTCACCTGGCTCTCCCGGACATGCGATACGAGATCGCCGATCCGGCCGAGCGAGACCAGGGTGGTCCGCAACAGCGCGTCCTCACGTTTGCGTCCGCTGGCGGCGGCCATGTCGTCGCAGAAGATGCGGTGGGAGATGGTCTCCAGCTCTGCCTTCACCTGTTCCAGCGCGTCGGCCTGGCGATCGACGATTGCCTCCAGCAGGCCCACCATGATGTGAGCACTACGGTGCGCGGCTTCGTCGGTCTGCTCCATGAAGCGGTCGAACAACCGGCTGGGCGCGAAGCGGACGGTGATCAGCCGATCTGGTGTCAGGACGAAACCGATCGAGACCGAGCGCGGCTCGGTCTCCGGGCGGCTCACCAGCGGCAGGCTGAGATACAGCGCGCCCTCGCGGGTGGCGAGGCGGCTGGAACTTTCTATTTCATTGATGTCGGCTTCGCTGGGGATGGCGAGGCCGGTCGCGTCCGCGACACGACCGACTTCTTCCGGCGTGGGCTCGCGCAGATCGATCCAGATCGCCTCGCGCAGATCGTCCGTGGGGCGCCGGCGCCTTCCGTCCTGACTTGCGAATGCCCTCAGCAACCGACGGACTCAGTTGCGGGACCGATCCACCAGCGCGTTCTTGCCGATCCACGGCATCATCGCGCGCAGCTTCTCGCCCACCTGCTCGATCGGGTGCTCGGCCAGCCGCTGGCGCATCGCCTTGAAGCTGGTCTGGTTCACCTTGTTCTCCAGCATCCAGTCGCGCGCGAACTTGCCCGACTGGATGTCGGCCAGCACCCGCTTCATCTCCGCCTTGGTCGCATCGTTGACGATACGCGGGCCAGACATGTACTCCCCGTATTCCGCGGTGTTGCTGACCGAGTAGTTCATGTTGGCGATGCCGCCCTCGTACACCAGATCGACGATCAGCTTCACCTCGTGCACGCACTCGAAATACGCCATCTCCGGTGCGTAACCGGCTTCCACCAGCGTTTCGTAACCGGCCTTCATCAGCTCGACCAGGCCGCCGCACAGCACCGTCTGCTCACCGAACAGGTCGGTCTCGCATTCCTCCTTGAACGTCGTCTCGATGATGCCGGCGCGCCCGCCGCCGATCGCACTGGCATAGGACAGCGCGACCTCCATGGCATTGCCTGAAGGGTTCTGTGCCACGGCCACAAGGCAAGGGACGCCGGCGCCGCGCTGGTATTCGCTGCGCACCGTGTGGCCGGGGCCTTTCGGTGCGATCATGAACACGTCGATATCGGGTCGCGGATCGAGCAGGTTGAAATGCACGTTCAGCCCGTGCGCGAAGGCGAGTGCGGCGCCGCTCTTCATGTTCGGCGCAAGCTTCTCGCGATACAGGTCGCCCTGACCCTCATCCGGCGTGAGCACCATCACCACGTCGGCAGACTTCGCGCAGTCCGCCGGGTCCATCACCTTGAGGCCGGCTGCCTCCGCCTTTGCCACGCCGCCCGATTTCGGACGCAGGCCTACGACGACGTCCTTGACGCCGCTTTCCTTCAGGTTGTTGGCATGGGCGTGGCCCTGGCTGCCATAGCCGATGATGGCAACGCGCTTGCCCTTGATCAGGTTTACATCGGCGTCGCGGTCATAATAAACGCGCATCTGTTGCTTGCTCCTGCTATCTGGGGGCTTCGGCGGCCGAGGGTTCGAACTTCATCGGACGCCACGCGTAGTGATCGGTTCCGGCCGCGATGCGAAACCAGCTTCGGCCGGTGACCGTATCGACCAGCATGGTGAGGCCGGCACCCGATGGCTGCACGATCAGGAAGCGGCCCGGCGTGTCGGTTTCTCGCGTCGGCAGCGCAGCGGTGATTGAACCGGACATGGCCCGAACTCTCCAGCGATGATGACGGATGCGGACCCTAGATCGTTCGTACGCCGCGCGCCATCGCCACGATACCGGTGCGCGACACCTCGGCCAGGCCAAGATGCCGCATCAGATCGATGAACGCATCGAGCTTCTCGGTAGCGCCGGTGATCTCGAACACGAAGCTTTCCTGGGTCGCGTCCATCACGCGGGCGCGGAATGCATCGGCGATGCGCAATGCTTCCACGCGCTTCTCGCCGACCCCGACAACCTTGATCAGCGCCATCTCGCGCGCGATGTGCGGGCCCTCGCGCGTCAGGTCGGCGACGCGATGCACCGGCACCAGACGGTCGAGCTGCGCCTTGATCTGCTCGATCACCATCTCGGTGCCGGAGGTGACGATGTTGATGCGCGAACGGCCGCCCTCGCTTTCCACCGGGGCGACGGTCAGGCTGTCGATGTTGTAGCCGCGGCCGGAGAACAGGCCGATGACCCGCGCCAGGACACCGGATTCGTTGTCCACCAGAACCGAGATCGTCGCGCTGCGATGCGTTGTGTCGGGCATGACGCTATCGATCAGACCAGCACCAGTCCTTCGTCGGTGATGCCGGCGGCTTCGTGATCGTGCTCGGCCCCGAGGATCATCTCGTTGTGCGCGGCACCGCTCGGAATCATCGGGAAGCAATTCTCCTTCGGGTCCACGACAATGTCGGCGATCACCGCGCAGTCGGTTGCCAGCATCTCGCGGATGACGTCGTCCACCTGCTCGACGCGTTCGGCGCGCAGGCCGACGGCGTGGAAACTGTCGGCCAGCTTGACGAAATCCGGCAGTGCCGCGCTGTAGCTTTCCGAATAGCGCCCGCCATGCAGCAGTTCCTGCCACTGGCGAACCATCCCCATGTACTGGTTGTTCAGGATGAACACCTTCACCGGCAGCCGGTACTGCGCCAGCGTGCCCATCTCCTGGATGTTCATCAGCACGCTGGCCTCGCCGGCGATGTCGATCACCAGCGCGTCGGGATGCGCCACCTGGACGCCCATCGCGGCGGGCAATCCGTAGCCCATGGTGCCGAGACCGCCGCTGGTCATCCAGCGATTCGGCCGCTCGAAGTGGAAGTGCTGCGCCGCCCACATCTGGTGCTGACCAACTTCCGTGGTGATGAAGATCTCCTTGTCCACCGCGCGGGTCAGTTCGTACAGCCGCTGGATGGCGTATTGCGGCTTGATGATCGCCCCCGGTGTCATGTCCTGCGTGAACTTCAGGCTGTCCTTCTCGCGCCAAGCATCGATGTGGCGCCACCACGCCGCCAGTGCCTGCGTGTCCTGTGTCGTGGTGTCGGCCTTCCAGGCGGCGATCAGCGCATCCAGCGTGCGGCCGGCATCGCCGACGATGGCGACATCAACCGGCACGTTCTTGTTGATGGACGAGGGATCGATGTCGGCATGGATCTTCTTCGATCCGGGACTGAACGCGTTCAGTCGTCCGGTCACCCGGTCATCGAAGCGGGCGCCGATGTTCAGCAGCACATCGCAGCCGTGCATCGCGAGGTTGGCCTCGTAGGTGCCGTGCATGCCCAGCATGCCAAGGAACTGCGGATCGGAGGCGGGATAGGCGCCGAGACCCATCAGCGTGTTGGTGACCGGAAAACCGGTCATGCGGACGAATTGCGTGAGTGCGGCGGAGGCCGCGGGACCGGCGTTGATCACGCCGCCGCCGGCGTAGACCATCGGCCGCTTCGCATGCTTGAGCAGGGCGATCGCCTTGGCGATCTGGCCGTGGTCGGGCTCGGTCTGCGGGCGATAGCTCGGGTGTGCCGCGGCAGGTTCGGCGTACGGCGCCTTGCCGATCACGATGTCCTTCGGCAGGTCGATCACCACCGGGCCCGGACGACCGGACCGGGCGACGTAGAATGCCTCGTGCACCACGCGCGCCAGGTCCTCGGCACGTTTGACCAGGTAGTTGTGCTTGGTCGCCGGACGCGTGATGCCGGTGGTGTCGGCTTCCTGAAACGCGTCGTTGCCGATCAGGTGCGTGGGCACCTGGCCGGTCAGGCAGACCACCGGGATGGAGTCCATCAGCGCATCCACCAGTCCGGTCACCGCGTTGGTGGCGCCCGGACCGGAAGTCACCAGGACCACGCCGACCTTGCCGGTGGACCGCGCGTAACCCTCGGCGGCATGCACCGCGCCGCCTTCCTGGCGGACCAGAATATGGCGGATGGCGTTCTGCTTGAACAGCGCGTCGTAGATCGGCAGTACGGCGCCGCCGGGGTATCCGAAGATGACCTCCACGCCCTGGTCCTTCAGGGCGCGCAGGAGGACTTCTGCTCCCGACTGGGCTTCGTCTGCCGGCATGGTCGTGCTCCGGGTAATGGCGGGGGCGCATCGATAGGCCGGATGGTGCGGTGCGTCAACCCATGCTTTCAATAAATGCCAAGATATCGGGATGATTTCTTTCCAAAAGTTGCTCATCACCTGTTATCCGCGCATGGATCATACGAACGCGTGGCGGCTCAGCAAGCGGGTGATGGCGAAACCAGGTGGCCTGGCGCTTGGTGTACTGGCCGGTGACCAGTTCGATGCGGCGGACGGCCTCGGCGAGGGACAACTCGCCGCGCAGATGGGCGGCAAGCTCCGGGACGCCGTGCGCGCGCATCGCGGGCGGCGCCGGGTCCAGTCCCAGCGCGAGCAGCGCCCGCACTTCGTCGAGGCCGCCGGCCCGCAGCATCGCATCGGCCCGCGCGGCGATCGCCGCCCGGAGCTGCGGCCGCGGCGGGTCGAGCAGGATGGCGGCGAAGCGCCACGCGGCGGGATGCGCGGGCCTCGATTGCCACGCGGCGAGGCCGGTGCCGGTGCCGCGCCAGATCTCCCAGGCGCGGGCGATCCGCTGGCTGTCGGTGGCGCGGATCTTGGTGGCGGTGGCCGGGTCCGCCTCGGCGAGCCGTGCGTGCAGGGCGGCGGGGCCGATCTGCTTGAGCAGCGCCCGTGCCTCGGCCCGCGCC
>JANWJK010000201.1 GCA_025452005.1 Acetobacteraceae bacterium
CAGAGGCATGGGGGAGGCGGGGCGGCCCCCCCTCCCCCACCCGCCCCCGTTAGGGGGGAGTGGGTGTTCCGCTCCAACCCGCCCACTCCCGCGTGGGGGGGGAGTATGGGGGTGGGGGTGCCGCGCCTCTCACCAGTAGCAATCTATGACCCCGCTCCTCGAAGTCTCCGATCTCCACACGCACTTCACCACCTTCGGCGGCAAGCGTGTCGTCCGGGCGGTGGACGGCATCAGCTTTTCCCTCAACGAAGGCGAAACGCTCGGCCTGATCGGTGAATCTGGCTGCGGCAAGACCACCACCTGCCTCTCGATCGTCGGCCTGCTGCCCAACTCCGCACGCATCGCCGGCGGGCGCATCGCCTTCCAGGGCGAGGAACTCACGCAGAAATCCTCGCGCGAGATGCGCCATATTCGCGGTCGCATGATCGCGATGATCCTGCAGGACCCGATGGCCTCGCTGAATCCGCTGTTCAGCATTTATCGCCAGGTCGCAGAACCTGCCTACTACCATCGCTCCATGCGCGGCCGCACGCTGCGCTCGCGCGTGCAGGACCTGCTGCGCTCGGTGCGCATCCCCTCGCCGGAGCAGCGCATGCGCGACTATCCGCACCAGATGAGCGGCGGCATGCGCCAGCGCATCGTCGGTGCCATCGCGCTCGCCGGCGGGCCAAAGCTGATCATCGCCGACGAACCCACCACCAACCTCGACGTCACGATCCAGGCGCAGTACCTCGACCTGCTGAAGGATCTGCAGCGCGACACCGGCGTCGCGATCATCTTCGTGACCCACAACCTCGGCATCGTCGCGCGCATGTGCGACCGGATGGCTGTGATGTACGCCGGCAGGATCGTCGAGCACGGCTCGGTGCGGAACCTGTTCAACGGCGCGCGGCATCCCTACACGCGCGCGCTGCTCGGCTCGATCGCGAAGCTGGGCAGCAAGGAGCCGCTGTATGCCATCCCTGGCCAGCCGCCCAATCTCGCGCAACTGCCGCCGGGTTGCGCGTTCCATCCGCGCTGCCCCGACGCGATGCCGCAATGCACGATCGAGGCGCCGCCGGAAACACGCTTCGACGCCGACTGGACAGCACGCTGCTGGCACGCCGCCGCGCAGCCCGCGAAGGAGGAATATGACCGCGCCAGTGCTTGAGGTGCAGGGACTGAAGAAGTACTTCCCGGTCAGCACCGGCGGCCTGCTGCATCGCCGCACCGGCTGGGTGAAGGCGGTGGAGACCGTGGACTTCGCCATCATGCCCGGCGAGACGCTCGGGCTGATCGGCGAGTCCGGCTGCGGCAAGACCACCACCGCCAAGCTGATCCTGCTCCAGGAGAAGCCGACCGAAGGCAGCATCCGCTTCGAGGGCGGCGAGATCCTCGGGCTCCAGGGCGCGGCGCTGATGCGCTACCGCCGCGCGGTGCAGGTCGTGTTCCAGGACCCGTACAGCTCGCTCAGCCCGCGCATGCGGGTGCGCGACATCATCGCCGAGCCGCTGGAAATCCACACCAAAATGTCGCGCGCCGAGATCCGCGAGCGCGTGGCCGAGGTGCTGCAGCTCGTCGGGATGCAGCCGGACGTCGCAGAGCTGTTCCCGCACGAGTTCAGCGGCGGGCAGCGCCAGCGCGTTGCGATCGCGCGTGCGCTGGTGACCGACACGCGACTTATTGTGCTGGATGAGCCGGTGTCCGCGCTGGATGTGTCGATCCGCGCGCAGATCATGAGCCAGTTGGAGCATCTCCAGGCGACGCTTGGCGTGAGCTACCTGTTCATCGGCCACGACCTTGCGGGCGTCGCGCATATCAGCCATCGCATCGCGGTGATGTATCTCGGCCAGTTGGTCGAGCTGGCCGACGCCGTCGAACTCTGCGCCCAGCCGCTGCATCCGTACACCCAGGCGCTGCTGATCGCCGCACTGCCGGCGCATCCCGACGACAAGCACGAACGACTGACCATCAGCGGCGAAATCCCCAGCGCGCTCGCCCCGCCGCCGGGCTGTCGCTTTCACACGCGCTGTCCGCGCGCCATGCCGCGGTGCTCGCAGGAGGTGCCGATCCGCAAGGAGGTCTCGCGCAATCACAGCGTAGCGTGCCACCTTTACGATTGATCGGCGATTGGCGGCGAGGCCGCCGGAAGCAGCAGGCTCTGGGCGAATGCGATCTCGGTGGGATGGCCTCCGGCCAGCGCACACAAACTGTTGCGCGGTCACCTTGGCCAGGAGGCCTGATTGCGCGGCAAATCCCCAAGTGGGTCGATGTGCCGAACGACTGGAGCGTCGGGATCATTCCACTGCCATAATACCAAGTTCGTTTCGGACGCCTGTACGGAGGGCACGCGGAGACCCTGCCATCCGGCCGTCGTCACGGCCGCTACAAAGTCCCAGCACGGTGGCCGTTGCCGCTCGACGTCCCGCATATGTTTCCAGGGCTGCCGGAGAAATTGGTCATCCACTCCGATGGCTTGCCGGACAGACGGATCGGCCAGATCCAATACCGCGCGGGCGTCCACGTCATAGGCCGTCAGCGTACCAGGGCGAGGCAGATCCTGCTGGTACTCGGCGATGGCTGTCGCGTGGCTATCGGAGAGATAGAGAGCGGCCTGCCCAGGCACGTTCAACCGGCCGCCTGCGCGGGCCGCACCGGTGCCCGACAATCGATCCCAGGCCCATCGCGGCGCCAGCATGCGCCACAAACGGCCTCTGACAACTGTATGTCCGGCAGCCTCGAGGCGCCAGGTCACGCGTAGGCGCCGTCGCGAAGATCCTCCAGGTGCGCCAGGACGGCATCCGCATGGCCGGCCTCGACACGCGCAGCTCTGCATGGCCCCGCCGGTCTGACCTGCCGCCCGCCTGTCCAATCACCCCGACGCGTGGTAATCGCGCGCCATGGATATCGTCTCTCATCGATTGGTCTCGCGCCGCGCCACCGCGCCGCTCGCCGGCCGCATCGCCGTGCCTGGCGACAAGTCGATTAGCCACCGTGCGCTGATGTTCGGCGCGCTGGCGGTGGGCGAGACACGCATCTCCGGGTTGCTGGAGGGCGAAGACGTGCTGCGCACGGCGGCCGCGATGCGCGCGCTCGGTGCCGAGGTGGCGCATGAGCCGGACGGGACGTGGCGCGTCGCCGGTCGTGGGGTGGGCGGGCTGGTGGAACCGGCCGACGTGCTCGACATGGGCAATTCCGGCACTGCGGCGCGGCTGCTGTGCGGCGTGCTGGCGAGCCACCATCTGTTCGCGGTGATGACCGGCGACGGCAGCCTGCGCCGCCGTCCGATGCGCCGGGTGATCGATCCGCTGTCCGCCTGCGGCGCCCGCTTCGCCGCGCGCGAGGGCGGCCGGCTGCCGCTCGCCGTGCAGGGGCCGAAGGAGGCGCTGCCGCTCGAGTACCGTGTGCCGGTGCCGTCGGCCCAGGTGAAGTCGGCGGCGCTGCTGTGCGGTCTCAATGCGCCCGGCATCACCCGCGTCGAGGAACCGGAGGCGACGCGCGACCACACCGAGAACATGCTGCGCCATTTCGGCGCGACGGTGCAGGTGGAGGAGGCGGGCAGGGGACGCATCATCTCCCTGCAAGGCCAGCCGGAGCTGCGCGCAGCCGACGTGGCGGTGCCCGGCGATCCGTCCTCCGCGGCCTTTCTGACGGCGGCAGCGCTGCTGGTCCCCGGTTCGCGGCTCACCATCGCGGGCGTCGGGCTGAACGAGCTACGCTGCGGCCTCTACGCCACGCTCGGCGAGATGGGTGCGGACATCGTCGTGGAGAACCGCCGCATGCAGGGCGGCGAGCCGGTCGGCGATCTGGTCGTCTCCTATGGCGAGCTGCACGGCGTCGATGTGCCTTGGGAACGCGCCCCGATAATGATCGATGAATATCCGGTACTTGCAGTGATCGCCTCGCACGCCGTGGGAACTACGCGCATGCGTGGGCTGAAGGAGCTCCGGGTGAAGGAGAGCGACCGTGTCAACGCCACGGCCGCCTTGCTGGCGGTGAACGGCGCGCGGGTCGAGATCGAAGGCGACGACCTCATCGTGCATGGGGACGGCCGTGCGCTGCCCGGCGGGGGACTGGTCGAGACCGACATGGATCATCGCATCGCCATGGCCGCGCTGGTGCTTGGGGCGGCGACCGACCAGCCGGTAACGGTGGACGAGGCGGCGTTCATCGATACCAGTTTTCCAGGCTTCGCAGCACTGATGAACGACGCCGGCGCAGTGCTGTCTCCGGCGTGACGCGCGGGCCGGTCATCGCCATCGATGGTCCGGCCGCCGCGGGCAAGGGCACGTTGGCGCGGCGCATTGCCGCTGCCCTTGGGCTGCCCTACCTCGACACCGGTCTGCTGTATCGCGCTGTTGGCCGGAAGGCGCTGGAGGCCGGCGGCAACCCGGCTGATCCGAGAGCGGCGGAAGCGGCGGCGCGGGCGCTGCGACCTGAACATCTGGAGCGCGGCGACCTGCGCGGACCGGTGGCGGATGCCGCGGCGGCTGCGGTCGCGGCCATTCCGGCCGTGCGTGCCGCATTGCTGGATTTCCAGCGTAACTTCGCAGTCGAGCGCGGCGCTGTGCTGGACGGCCGCGACATCGGTACGGTGATCTTTCCTGATGCGCCTGCGAAATTATACGTGACGGCGTCGCTCACCGAACGGGCGCGGCGGCGCTGGCAGGAACTGCGGGCCAAGGGGATCACGGCCGATCTCGCGACCGTCGAGGCGGAGATGCAGGCACGCGATACCCGCGACGCGCCCAATATGCGGCAGGCAGCGGATGCGGTGGTGCTGGATACGACGGCATTGGATGCCGAGGCGGCCTTCGCCTGCGCTATGCGGCACGTGCGCGCCCGGCTGCACGGCGGCGCCTGAACTCGTGATCTTAAGACCCGAGCCTGAACAAGCGAGTCGGCTGGTGGAGTGGCGACCCGTTGGGCCGTCATGCCGACGCAGGTCGGCATCCACGTCTTTCCTCGCTGCGATCAACAAGACGTTGATGGCGTGGCCCGATCCCCGGGACAAGCGCGGGGACATGAGCCACGCCATGACAGGTGGGTATCGACCGCGCGGCACGCGGAGCAGTATCCCGCGTCGGACTCTTACCAGGTGAAGCGCACGCCGGCATTCAGGGACTGCGCGTTGCTGCTGCCGCTGACCGCGGCACGATAGCCGATGAACATCGCAACCGGCCATGACGCCACACTGATGTCGGCGCCCAGCCCGACCACCGCTGCGTTGCGCCCGATCGGCGCGCTGTCCAAGACAAATCCTCTACTGCCCAGGCTCGCGAAGTTCGCTGAAATAGCCGCCGTATTGTCGGCGAACTCGTGCGCCCAGCCCAGGTGGCCTTTGGCGGTCAGCCGCACGGTGTCGCTCAGCGCGAAGGCGCGTTGCGCACTGACAGCAAGCATGCTCTCGGCGCTGCCCAGCGTCGCGCCGGCGATGTTTTCAGCCAGCGCCCCACCGCTCTCCGCCGCGCTGCCCAGACGCAGGGCGAAGCCACCGAAGCCGAGGCTCGGCTCGACCAGCCATGGGCCAAAATGCTGCTGCACCCCGACCCGCACGCCACCACCGCCTGCCAGCCCGTTGGTGTCGCCTCGCGTCGCGGTGCCGAACAGCGGCAGCGTGCGGTGCGCATTCTCCTGTTCATACATCAGGCCGAGCTGGGCCTCGGCGAAGAACATGCCCTGCTGCCACTGGCCGTAACCGACGAACTGCGCGGTGCTGCTGCTGACGTTGCCGTTGGCCTGCGACCAGGTCTGCCCTTCGACCGTCCCGACGGCCACGCCGAGACGCGCAGTGCTGGCGACCGGCACGTCGATGCCGGCGGCCATGCCGCCCAGCCCTGCGGTGAAGCCAGGCGAGCCGCCGCCCGCGGCGGTGGTGACATAGCCGCCGAGGCCGCTGATCCAGATCGTGCTGTCGCCCGGTCCGGAGAAGCTGTTGCCGGCGTCATCGGCGGCAAGGCCGCGCCGCGCCTTGAGCTGACCGCTGACCGCATCCGCCATCAGGTACCACGAGTTCCGTGCCGTGATCATCGCGTCGGCGTAGATCGACGGCGCCAACTCATCGAGGCCTGCGGTGATCCTGCCGGCGGGCAGCGTGTACAAGGGGACGAATAGCGCCGCATGCGCGGAGTCCATCGCGACGCCAGGGGTGGGACGGATCGTATCGAGCGAAAGGCCGATGCTGCTCTCGCTGCGGCTCTCCGCTACGCCGGCGGCAGCGAGGTTGCCGTAGAAGCTCGGGGTCACCACCAGGGAGATGCCGTTGCCGCCATACAGCGCGTCGAACCGCGTACCGGCGGCGAGACCGCTCGCCGGCTCGCTCAACGCGCCGAAGCTGCCGGATATGCCGCCGGCCGCTGTGAGGATCGGCCAGGTGCTGCCCAGGACCGGGGCATAGCCGATGCTGCTGACAAGGAGTGTGCCGCCCGACAGCGTTGCTATGCCACCGACCCGGACCAGGTTGGCGCCGTTCGCACCGACCGCTGCCAGGTAGGTGGACCCGGTGAGCAGGGCTAGCGAGCCGCCGATGACGCCGTTGCCGGCGAAGCTGGCGCCGGACCAGACCGCCAGATTGCCGGCCACCGCGCCGGTGAGCGCCAGCGTGCCGCCTTGGACGATGGTGTCGCCGGTATAGCGGTTGTTGCCGGCCAGCATCAGCGTTCCGGACCCCTGCTTGGTCAGACCGCCGGGGCCGGATATGGCGTTGCTCCAAATGTCGAAGGCGTTCAGGCCGCCGAGAGCGGCGTCCATGTTCACCGTAACGTTGGTGGGGAACGCGCCATAGCCGCTGGCCGCCGCGTAGAGATTGAGCCGCGCCCAGCCGGTGCCGTCATCGAGCGGCGCGCCCGAAGGCAGTTCCGTGGTGGCGAGTACCTGGTTCAGTTGCGCCGTGTTCAGATAGGGAAACCGCGTGGCGATCAATGCGTAGGCACCCGGCGGCACCACCGGTGGCAAGGTCGTATCGCCGACCGATGGCAGGCCGTAGGTCAGATCATGGGTGTAGGTCTGGATTTGCTCGGCGTACTCCGTTGCGCTGGGAACGATGCCGCGGACGACGCAGGCAGCGACGTTGCCGCCGCACTGTGCCGCGTAGGGCGAATTGCCGCCACCGCCGAGATAGGTCTGCATCGCCTGGCTTAGCGAGGCGAGATTGGCCGGGATAGCCGAGGGGTAGATCGGATTCCCGGCCAGCGACTGAGCAAGCACGTAAGTGCCGAGAATTCGCCCGCCGACCACATCCAGCGGGTAATGTCCGGCAAACACGTTCAGGTCGTAGGTGAACTGCTCCACCGACTGGGCCAGTTGCTGATAATACCCAGACGCCAGAACGGCGAACGTGATCGCGTTGACGGTGGACAGCAGGGTATGGGCGCTCGGGAAATCGCCGATCTTGGAATCGCTGCCGTTCTGGCCTTGCCAGTTCACGCCGTACCCGTTGTTCGTCTGCTGGTTCGCCGCGGCGAGAGGCGACGAGTTGGCCGCGGTGAATGGATTGTCATGGATCGCGGCCGACACCTGATAGGGCGGCGGATTGCCGGTTGAGTCGACCTGTCCGGGCAACAGGCCGTAGGCATGGCCATAGATGTCGGCGCTGCCGAAGAACGGCTTCATCGCGATCACCTGGGCGCTGTCGGTGATCGCCTGCACCGCGTCGGTGATGGACGCCGGAAGTACCGGTGCGGTCGGCAGCCCCGCGGAATTGTAAAAGTAATTCGGGTTTCCAGGGAACGCGCGGAGCAGAATATTGGCCTGCAGAGCCTGTCCCTGAACAATGAAGACGGTTCCCGAGGCGATCTTCTGCTGCTGCGTCGAGTTCAGGTAGATTTTTTCCTCCGCCTGGAGGTTCGCGGTGACCAGGGCTGCGCCGCCGGCCAGGCTCGGCAGCGTGTTGAAATAGCCAAGCAGCGTCTCCTGATCGGCGATCTGGCATCTGGCTTGCTCAACGAAGGTGGCTTGCGCGGCAGTGCAACCTGCGGCGAACGCCGAACCCGGCGCCATTGTCGGGGTGAGGATCGCCGCGAACGGGATGGCGCACAGCCACCGGTGGCGACGGGCGAGCGTCATGACGGGCGTCCATATCGCGGCGGTTCCGGCCGAAGCAGCACGACCCGCCACTTGCGGCCGCAAGTGTTGTGAATTTGTTAATTGCTGCCTGGCAGCCACGCGCCAGGACCATTGGCCGGGATCGCCCCTCTTCCGCGGAGGGGGAGCGTAGGGTGGCGTGCCGCAGACACCCAGACCCCCTCCCCAACCCTCCCCCGCTTCGCGGGAGAGGGGGTGTCCGTGGCTCGCCGCCGCGATCAGTCGCTCGCCCGATCGCCTTGGTCTACAAGCATTCGCGGCTTGACTTGGCCCGAATGCGGCGTATCTCTCCGCTATCGCGCCCGCCTCGCGGGTGCCTCTGGCTGATCCTCAACCCGGCCCGCGGGTATTTCCCGCGGGCAAGACGTGTTTCCACCGTGGAACGCGCATACCAACGGCTCATCCTGGGCGCGCTTGCCCGGAACCACCCGTAACGGAACACAACCAACACATGGCCCTTTCCGCCACTGTCGCCCGCACTACCCTTCCGGTCCCAACCCAGGACCATTTCAAAGGCGAGGACTTCGCCTCCCTCCTCGACGAAACCCTCGGTGCCGACGCCGGCTTCGACGGGTCGGTCGTCACCGGCCGCGTCCTCCGCCTCACCGACGAGTTCGCCATCGTCGATGTCGGCCTGAAGTCCGAGGGCCGCGTCGCTCTGAAGGAGTTCGGCCCGCCGGGCGCCAAGCCCGAGGTGAAGCCCGGCGACGTGATCGAACTCTATGTCGAGCGCTACGAGGACAAGGACGGCGCAATCATCCTGTCGCGCGAAAAGGCGCGCCGCGAAGAGGCCTGGACCAACCTCGAGAAGGCGTTCGAGACCCAGCAGCGAGTCAACGGCACGATCTACGGCCGGGTGAAGGGTGGCTTCACCGTCGATCTGGGCGGCGCCGTGGCGTTCCTGCCCGGCAGCCAGGTGGATATCCGTCCGGTGCGCGACGTCGGCCCGCTGATGGGCACGCCGCAGCCGTTCCAGATCCTCAAGATGGACCGCGCCCGCGGCAACATCGTGGTGTCCCGCCGCGCGGTGCTGGAGGAGACGCGTGCCGAGCAGCGCACCGAGCTGATCCAAGGCCTGAAGGAAGGCCAGATCCTCGACGGCGTGGTCAAGAATATCACCGACTACGGCGCGTTCGTCGATTTGGGCGGGGTCGATGGCCTGCTGCATGTCACCGACATCGCCTGGCGGCGCATCAACCATCCGTCCGAGGCGCTGCAGATCGGCCAGCAGGTCAAGGTGCAGGTCATCCGGTTCAATTCCGAGACGCAGCGCATCTCGCTCGGCATGAAGCAGCTCGAGGCAGATCCGTGGGAGGGCGTTGGCGCCAAGTACCCGGTCGGCGCGAAGTACACCGGCCGCGTCACCAACATCACCGACTACGGCGCCTTTGTCGAACTGGAGCCTGGCGTCGAGGGCCTGGTGCACGTATCGGAGATGTCCTGGACCAAGAAGAACGTCCATCCTGGGAAGATCGTCGCCACCAGCCAGGAGGTGGAGGTGATGGTGCTGGACGTGGACGCCTCCAAGCGCCGCATCTCGCTCGGCCTGAAGCAGGTTCAGCGCAATCCGTGGGAGCAGTTCGTCGACGAACATCCGATCGGCGGCGAGGTCGAAGGCGAGATCCGCAACATCACCGAGTTCGGCCTGTTCATCGGTCTGTCGCCGGATATCGACGGCATGATCCACATGTCCGACCTGTC
>JANWJK010000202.1 GCA_025452005.1 Acetobacteraceae bacterium
CGTCGATGCCGAAGGTGGAGCAGCACAGGAACACCACCAGCAACGGCACTCCGGCGACGAACGTGTTGCTGAAATACGCTGCCGCCGCCAGCGAGATCGCCGCCAGGAACCCCCAGACCTGGCCGCATCGACGCCGCCCCATCAAGGGCGATACGATTGAGACGACGATCTTGCCCACCACGCCCGCGGCGGCGACCAACACGAAGTACTTCGCGGCCGACGGCACCGGAATGCCCAGCAGCAGCGACACGATCGTCGGTCCCCACAGATAGACGCCGTAGGCGGCGGTCGATGCGCCGCCCCAGATGATCACGGTCTCCCAGAAGCGTGTCGGGTTCCGGTACAGCTCGGCCAGGCTCCCGCTCGGCGGCGCCACGGGCAGTGCAGTTGGCAACGGCACCTGCTCGAGCGGCAGCCTGAGCTGCCGCGCCACCGACGCACGCGCCTCGGCGAAGTGGCCCTTGGCGGTGAGCCAGCGAACAGACTCCGGCACCACGAACGCGATGACTATGCCGACAGGTATCGTCGCCGCGCCCAGCATCGCCACGCCCCTCCAGCCCAACAGCTCCAGCAATGTCGCCGATGTCGCCGAGGCCAGCAACGCGCCGGCTGTCGCGAACACGATGTAGAAGCTGGAGAATGCGGTGCGGTACCGTGTCGGCGCCGTCTCTACGACCAGCGTGAGGCAGGGGGTCACCGCAGCCGTGAGGCCGAAGCCGACGACGAAACGCAGCAGCGCCAAGATACCCCAGGCGCCCTGCGGTACCAGTCCGATCGCCCCCGCGCCGACACCGCATATGAACGTGCCCAGCACGAGCTGTAACTTGCGGCCCCAGGCATCGGACAGGCTGCCCCAGGCAACCGCGCCGCAGATCGCGCCGACACCGCCGCTGTAGAGGATGACCGCGGACTGCCCGTAGGTCAGGTGCCATTGCGGCCCGAGCACCGCAAGCAGGAATGCGACGATCGCGAAGTCGAAGAACTCCAGCACAGTGATCAGCGAGAGCAAGCTGAAGTTGACCCAGTAGCGCGGCCGCAACCGCGCGCTGTCGAACATCGACAACAAGGCTTCGGACGTTTGTCCGTTCATGGGCGCCTCCTGTTGGCGCCTTGCCTGACCACGCGTCCGGTCAGGACGGCGCTGCTTGGCGGTACGATAACCCGGTCGCGCAATACGCGCATCTGTTGAATCGGGGCATGAAGCGATCACCGTTGCGTGTTCATCGCGAGGCCAGATGGACCAGCGCGCCATCGATACGCAGCAGCAGCCGCACCGCGCGCGGCAGGCGAAGGCCGGGTATCTCGACAGGCTCCCCGGCCGGTTCATCGCCGGTCTGCGGCGTCGTGGACAAGTCGGTCGAGTGCTGGATGAGCTCGGACACCGTGTTGTCGATACGTGCCACAGTTTCACGCACCAGCCTGATCAGCCGAGGGTGTTCCAGCTTGGCCGGCTGGAGGCCGATCTGGCCCAACTCGCGCGCCCACAGTTCGCAGCCCTCAAGCAGCAGGATGCGGCGGTGCAGCGGCTCGTCGCGTGCCACCGCCAGCCCGAAGCGCTCCGTCTGCGCAATCGCGCCAAGATCGCGCAGGCGCTGTTCGGCAGCCAGAATGCACGCAGCAAGTTCCGGCGCCGGCGTGCCGTCAAGCAGCGCGCGAACGGCACGGTCCACCGATTCGCGGATTGCCCGCAGGAAGACGCACGTTGCGTCCGCGACCGCCGCGCGCTCGCGCCGCGCCAGCACAAGGCTCGCCACCAGGGCACCGCACACGAAACCCACGGCGGTCTCCTCGAGACGCAGCAGCAGCAGCTCGGGTGCGAAGAACCCCAACATGCCGAATAGCAGGCCAATTATGACCGTGAGCCAGAACACCATTGCGCCGTAGGCCGCTACATTGGCCTGAAAGGCGAGGAACACGGCGGCGACGATGGCCGTCATGGTCAGCAGATCGTGACCGGACAGCAACGTGGCGAGCAGCATGCCGAACACGACGCCGCCCAATGTGCCTATGATCAACTGCGCGCCCTTGGCGAGCGACTCACCGCGCGAGCGCGTGCCCTGGAACATCACAAACGCGGCGAACGCTGCCCAGTACCAGCGATTGGGCGACACCAGATTGCCCGCCGCGATCGCGAGTGCGGTGGCGATTGCGGTCTGCAAGGCTGACCGAAGGTTTTGCGGGACGCTCGCTGGCGGTGGGGCCGCCGCCGGCGCCGATGATTCTTGCGGTGTTTCCAGCATCACGTGCGCGAGCAAAGTCAGCGCGCCGGCAAGCCTTGTCGTGGATTCCGACAACGGCGGCTCGCTGCCATGCCGCAAGGCCGTCAGGGCAGCGAGCAACGCCGGCCTGTCGGCTGGTGTGCCAAGATCCCGGTGCGCGACCCGCGCGACACGCTCGATGGCGAGTTCGATCGCCAGCAGGTGCTGCCATTGGTTGCCTTGGTCGGGCAACGCGGCCGCAAGGGCAGCGACGCGGGCCTGTGCCAGCATGATAACCTCGTCGAGACGAGAGACGTCCCGGCGCAGGTCCTCGTTCGCCCGGCCGATCCACGCGCCGGCGGCGACCGCGTCGGCAATTCGGTCCAGCACTCGGACGATGCGGCCATGGATCGCATGGCGCAGGCGGTCCAGTTCGGCCCGCGGCCGTTCCGGCAACAGGAGACATCGGATCAGCGCGGCATTGCCGGCGGCGAGCAGAAGCACCACAAGGCGCATCGGCAGTGTCGATGGCGGATCGTGGGTGACGAGACCAAGGAAGTAGGCGATCAGCGCCACAATGCCGAGAGAAGCCCAGCGCGGACCGCGCATCGCACCATACGCGACCGCGAACATGATCAGCGGCAGCAGGGCCGCGGCGGCGAGCGGCCGGTTGAACAGCACTGCCGCGAGCGTGGTGGAGGCGAACGCGAAGAGCGGCGCCAGCGCAATTGTCACAAGCCGCTGCCGCGGCGCGGCGTCGCGCACGTTCGCCGCGATGAACAAGGCCATGCCGAAGCCGAGAATGCGGTCGGTAACGGGGAGTACTGTGAATTCGCCCAGCAGCAGGACCAAAAGGAACGTCAGTACACCGGCGAGCGTGGCGCGCAGCGCGGCGAGCAGGCGCAGGGCACCCGGATCAGGCGGAAACAACAGTTGGACCACGCGCACCAAATTGCCCTTGCAGTCACCCGGCCGTTTATACCGGACAGTCGAACGGTTGGTGGAAAACATGAGTTGTCCTGTCATTGCGAGGAGCGAAGCGACGAAGCAATCCCCATGACGGTGCGCACGGTCACGGGGATTGCTTCGCTCCGCTCGCAATGACAACAAAACCGTGACGCGTTCACTCGATTTCCCTGGCTGGTTTTACGGTATTGCTTGACCATCGCATGCGGGCGGCTACGCTTGCCCGATACTCCCGGACACTCGATTGCGGCAGGTGCAGCGTGAGCGACTTTCAGGTCCAGAAGCCACTGCCCGGCTCCAGCTTCGGCGGCCTCGTGCGGCTGCGCGGCAGCGACGGAGCGCACGCGTTCATTGCCGCCGCGGAAGCTGCACCGCACGCCTTGCCGCGCGCGCTCGCCGATGCGTCAGGCCTGCTGCTGATGCAGGACATGCAGGCGATGGCCGATGCGCCGGAGTTGCTGGTGCGCCTCTCGCGCATCTTCGGCCCGGAGGTCGAGGACTACCGCCAGACACTTACACCAGCGCATATGGTCCACCCCGAAATTCCCGAGATCTTTCTCGTCTCCAATACGCCGCCCGCCTCGCGTGCCCCACCGCGCCGGCCCGACCCCCCGCTGACCGCGGACGGCAGGTTGCCCGTGCAGTTCCCGCATCGCCGTGGCTGGCATACCGATCAGAGCTACCGTCGTCCGCCGCCCGACATCTCGCTGTTCCTCGCGGTGCAGCCTGTGCCCCATGGCCAGGGTCAGACCCTGTTCGCCGACGGCACCGCCGCCTACGAGGCGCTGCCGCCAGCACTGAAGGCGCGGGTCGATACGCTCGAGGGCCTGCACGTCGGCTTCAGCGCCCGCCGCGGCCGCGACGCGATGCTGGCGGGTGAGACGCCTCGCCCGCTTGCGCCGCACGAACAGCCGCAGCGTCAGCCGGTGGCTCGCGTGCATCCGGTCACCGGCAGGCGTGCTCTGTATTTATGCGAGTATGGCCAGATGGACTGGCTGGAAGGCCCATTCGTCGGCATGCAGCCTGGCCCGAACGGCGACGGCGCCGCGCTGCTTGCCGAGCTGATGGCCCGTCTGACGCGCCCGGAGTTCGTCTATGTCCACGAATGGACGCCTGGCGATCTTGTGGTGTGGGACAATCGCTGCCTGGTGCACGCCGCCACCTGGTTCGACGCGGAGAACGAGGCGCGCGTGATGTGGCGCACCACGGTCAGCGGCAATCCTGGCGCGGCGTATGTCGGCGAACGGAAGAGCTGGATCGCCGCGGCCTGACATCCCCAAAGGGAGGAAGCCGATATGAGCCGCCTGTTCGGACCTTTGCGCCAGATGGGCTACGTCGTGCCCGACGTCGAAGCGGCCATGAAGCACTGGGTCGAGGTCTGCGGCGTAGGCCCTTGGTTCTATGCCGATCGCCTGCCGCTGACCTCATTCAGCTATGGCGGCAAACGCTACGATGACATCCACCTGTCCATCGCGCTGGCCAACTCTGGCGAGATGCAGATCGAACTGATCCAGCAGCGCTCCGACCATCCCTCGATGGGCCGCGACTTCCTGGCCACAAACCCCAAGGGCGGCCTGCAGCACTGGTCGAGCTGGCCGGAGAACTACGACGAAATCTACCAGCGAGCGCTCGCCAATGGGTATGTCGTCGCTCAGGAGGGCGATGCGCCGCGCGGACGCTTCGTGTATTTCCGCAACGAAGGGCACCCCGGCACGGTCATCGAGATGGCTCACGCGACACCGATGCGTCGGCGAATCTTCGATGCGGTGCGCGAAGCGGCGGTAGGATGGGACGGCAGGGACCCGATACGCACGGGCTGGCCCGGCTGACATCGGGCATCAGCCGGACGCCGTCTTGCAGTTGTCGATAATCCGGCGAAATCGCTCCTCCTTGTCCAGTTGACCCGGATCGCGCTCGAGCCCGGCGATTTCCTCCCGCGTGTATTCCCGCTGCAACGCCACGCTCACGCAGCCGCAGTACGAGACCACCTTCGCGCTCATCGCGGCGCTGTCCGGATCGGCGCCGGTTTTCCCAATCGCACTCCTGGCGCTGGTGACGCAGGCCTGGTTTATCGACCGCGACAGCACGGCGTTGCCGGGCGCGTCTTGATCGAGCGGCGTCAGGTCCATGTTCCAGAGCAAGCCGAGCAGAAAGAACATGAACGCGATCGGCAGAACCGGGGCGAGTTTGCTCCTGATGATCCAGCCAGTCAGCCCGCTCGGATTGGCACCGGATGCCAGACTTCTCTGCCAGCCGCCGACGGTCGCCAGGCAATAGATGCCGATCGGAAGCGCGAGCGCGATCATCGCCAGCACGACCACCGTTGAACCGGGGAAGCGCCCGCTCAGCGAATAGGCCAGAACCAGCAACCCCACCCCTATCAGGGCGAACGTGGCGGTGAGGCCCAGGCGAATGCGGTGCCAAAGCGGTAGCAAGCCGGCGCCTCCGATCAGGGCCGACGAGGAAACTGCATCGCCATCGCCTTGAGCCCGTCCGCGCCAGCCACGGCAGTGAGCGGCGCCTCCTCGGGATGGACGAACAGGCACGACCGCGGCGACAATGTCCTTGCGTCGTGCCGCATGCTGCCGGCGAGCACCAGCCAGAACTGGCCGCCGCCGCTCGCGGGATCGGACCCGGCAAGGCAGTCGCCGGCGGCAACATCGAGGCATCGCGTCCACAGCCCGTCTCCGGCGGGGGTGATGGTGCCCACTGCCTCGCGGTGCCGACGCGACATGCTGCGCAAAGCGGCGCGGTTGTCGGGGAATTCCATGTAGCGCGCCCCGGTGTCCCAGCCGTTGCGCAGGGTGAAGTACTGAAGCCCGTCGCGGCCGGCGGCGAGCGGCCCGTAGGGTGACCAGGCACCGGCGAAATGGATCGCGCTCGCCGCCACATCATGTGTGCCGAGCCTACCGCTGCCGCCCACCATCACCTGGAACTGGTCCGCCTGATGGTAATGGGCGCCTACCACGGCGCCGGGATCCTGCTCGACCAGAAACGCCATGGGATACAGCGCACTCGACGCCGGCGGCGTCCCGGCTGTCGCCGTGTAGCGGTTGGCGCCGATATAGCTGGTCAGCCAGAACCCCGTGCCGTTGGAGGTGGCACGCCGCCTTGTCGGGTGCGCTTCGTCGGCCGAGACGATCACGGGCATGGCGACGTACCTTTCCGCCGGGCTGTTCAACCCCAAGATAACAGCCATGAGCGAACAAGACATACTGGCTGCCATCCGCTTCGATGCCGCTGGCCTGGTCCCCGCCATCGCCCAGCAACACGACACCGGCGAAGTGCTGATGCTCGCCTGGATGAACCGCGACGCGGTGGCGGAAACGCTCGCCACCAGCCGCGTCTGCTACTTCAGCCGCAGCCGGAACGCGCTGTGGCGCAAGGGCGAGACATCGGGCCAGGTTCAGCACCTGAAGGAGCTGCGGGTGGATTGCGACGGCGACACGCTGCTGCTGCTGGTCCACCAGGAGGGCGTCGCGTGCCACACCGGCCGCCGCAACTGCTTCTTCCGCGCCGCCCGCGACAATGAATGGGTGGAGATCGCCACGCCACTGGTTTCACCCGAAACCTTGTACGGCGGACACAATCATGGCTGATCCTGCCCCGGTCACCGTGATCACTGGCTTCCTCGGCGCCGGCAAGACGACGCTATTGAACCACCTGCTGGGCCAGCCCGCGCTGGCAGGCACCGCCGTGCTGGTCAACGAGTTCGGCGAGATCGGCCTCGACCACCTGCTGGTGGAGAAGCTCGACGAGAACACCGTGCTGCTGAACGCCGGCTGCCTGTGCTGCACGGTACGCGGCGATCTGTCGCGCGCGCTGGCCGACCTACTGCCGCGTGTAGAGGCCGGCGAGGTACGACGCGTGGTGATCGAGACCACGGGACTCGCCGATCCGGCGCCGATCCTGGCCACGCTGATGAGCGATCCCGTAGCAGCCCGCTTCTATCGCCTCGACGGCATCGTTACTGTGGTGGATGCCGTCAACGGCATGGTTCAACTCGATGAGCAACCCGAGGCGGTGCGTCAGGTGGCAGTTGCCGACCGCGTCGTGCTGAGCAAGACCGACCTGGCCGACCCACCCCAGTTGCGCGAGCGCCTGCGCCGGCTGAACCCAGGCGCACCGCCGCTTACCGCGATGCATGGCGAAGTCGATGCGGCAGCACTCTTGCACGCGGGACTTTTCGATCCCGACAGCAAGATCCCCGATGTGCGTGGCTGGCTGGATGCCGAGGCCTACGCCGGCGCGCACCACGATCACCCCCATGACCCCAACCGTCACGACGCGCGGATCGCCGCGTTCTGCCTCACGTTCGATGAGCCGCTTCATTGGCAGGGTGTCGCCACCTGGCTCGACATGCTGGTCGCGACGCGCGGCGAATCGCTGCTGCGCATCAAAGGTATACTGAACGTCGCGGGCCACGACCGTCCGGTAGCCATTCATGGCGTGCAGCACCTGTTCCATCCGCCTGCGCTGCTCGCTGCCTGGCCCGACGGAGACCCCCGCACCTCCCGGCTGGTGTTCATCACCCGCGACCTGCCGCGCGACGTGATCGAAGAGGGTCTGCGCGCGTTCAATGACGCGGCCGGCCAGTGACCTTGGTTGCCGCGGTCTGCTGACGTGAACCGACGCTACGATGCCGTGCTGTTCGACCTGCTGACCGCGCTGCTGGATAGCTGGTCGTTGTGGAACGCGGTCGCCGGCGGCGAGCAGGTCGGCCTCCGCTGGCGCGCGGCATATCTCGCGATGACCTACCGGACCGGTCGCTACCGGCCATACGAGGATCTTGTCGCCGACGCGGCCGAATCGGTCGGCCTGTCGCGTCGACTCGCCGACGATCTTGCGGCGCGTTATGGCGGTCTCGAGCCCTGGCCCGATGCCCGTGACGTGCTCGGCGCGCTGCATGAGGCCGGCGTGCCGCTGGGCGTGGTCACCAACTGCTCCGAGGCGCTCGGACACGTGGCGGCCGGCCGGCTCGCGGTTCCGTTCAGGGTGATCGTCACCGCCGAACGGGCGGGCTGCTACAAGCCCGACCCACGGCCTTATCTGCTTGCACTGGAGGAACTCGACGTAAGCCCGGAGCGCTGCCTGTTCGTTGCGGGTTCCGCCTATGATCTGTTCGGCACCGCGCGCGTCGGGCTGCCGACATGGTGGCACGATCGGATCGGCATGACCGCTCCACCGGGCGTCCTCGCGCCGATCTCGCATCACCGCACGCTGGCGCCGTTGGTGGCGCACGCGCTAGGGCAGAGCGCGGCGTCTATTTGATACCGATCACGGCGCTGTGCGCGCCTGACAATGGCACCACACTGGCTTCCGAGAATCCCGCCTCACGCATCCAGCCGATACAGTCGGCGCCCGTGAAGTCGAACCCTCCCCGTGTCTCGATCAGCATGTTCAGGCTCATCAGCAACCCGGGCAGGTGCGCTCGCCGCTCATCGTCGATCAGCATCTCATACACGATCAGGGATCCGTGCGACGGCAACGCTGCATGCGCCTTTCGGATCAATGCGATCTTAGTTGCGAGGTCCCAGTCGTGGAGGACCATGCCCATGATCAGCGCATCCGCCGGCGGCAGCTCATCGCGCAAGAAGTCCCCCGCGATGAAACGCACGCGCTTCGACACGCCGTGCGTCTCGGCGTAGCGGCAAAAGCTCGGTCCCACTTCGGGCAGGTCGAAACCTCCGGCGCTCAGGTGAGGATGCGCAAGCGCAAGACGGACAGGAACGCATCCCTGTGTCGATCCGACGTCGATGACGCTGCCGACATCGCGCCAGGGGAAGACCTGTGCGAGCGCATCGGCGACGGGGGCCGAGAGGCCAGTCATCGCGCGCAGGAAAGCTTCGAGGCGATCCGGGTCGGCACGCAGGCTGGTGAAGAGGTCGCCACCACCTTTCGCTTCGTTCTGGGGCTCGCCGGTGACCAGCGCCTCCGTCAGCGAGCCCCAGAACCCATAAAGGCGCGCGTTGAACATCTCGATGATCCCGCCGATGTAGCTGCTTCGGGCAGGGTCCAGGAAGTTCGCGGCCTCCGGGGCGTTGCTGTAGCGGCCGGCATCGTCTCGCTGCAACAGCCCGAGCGTCACCAGCGAATCGAAGAAATCCCGCGCCGCGCGCTGATGGATTCCCAACCGCAGACGCAAGGATGCCGCATCCAGGGGACCCGCCGCGAGCGTGCCGAAGACGCCGATCTCAACCGCGCTGAGCAGCACCTTCGACGACCAGAAGCCGATTGCCGTGTGCATGATCCGATCGTACGCGAGATCCTGTGCCATCCTCGTTGCCTCCCCTGATTGCCCAGGAGTCTACTGATGCGGACTATACGATCCTGCACGTTCCAGCGGTCGGTTCTGCACAGAATGATCAGGGCGGCGCCGACACCGGCACTCCGCAGGCGCCTCAGTTGCGCCGCGCTCTGCGATACGCCGCCGGCGTGATGCCGCAGCTTCGCTTAAAGAGTCGCGTGAGGTGCTCCTGGTTGGCGAATCCGCAGGCAAAGGCGATCTCGGCGATGCTCGTGTCGGTTTCGCTCAGCAGCCGGCGCGCACGCTCGACCCTGAGCTGCATCAGATAGCGATGCGGCGCCTCCCCGGCCGTCGCGCGGAACTGGCGCGCGAAATGGCTGGGACTGAGGCCGGTCGGACCGGCAATCGCCGCGAGATCGGTCGATTGCTCCAGGTTCGACTGCATGAAGTCGATGGCCTCGGTGAGCTGACGCTTGCCCAGTCTCATATGCGCGGATTGGCGATGCCCGCTTGGCGAAACCGACGAATGACGATGGAGCAGTCGGGCTGCTATCGCGCGGGCAAGATAGTCCACGTAGGCTGGCGCCGCCGCATCGTCCTCGCAAAGCACATCGCGTACGCCCAGCATGAGCCGCTCGACCAGCGCGTCGCTGTCGCCAAAGCGCGGCAAGATCACGATCCGATGCGGATCGCCTGGCCATAGACTGCCTGCGACCTCTTCGATAAGAGCGCGGCGCAGATACAGGTGGAGCGTCCGCAGCGTCCCGGCGACGCGAATGCCGAAGTCCATCCCGCCCGGCATCATGAACAGGCCACCCGCCGGAATGACGCGGCTGGCCTCTCCGTTCTGGACGCGACGATGGACGGCGACGGGTCCATCGAGGTGCAGGACGACGAGCTGATCCTCGACGCCGTCGAAACGCCCTTCGAAGGGCGTTTCTCGTTGCAGCGAGGCATACAGTGACGGCCAGCCCCGATGATCGCTTGACGCCTGGACCTCAATCCCAGAACGCAGGAGCACACCATGAGTCTCGCGTACGGTGAAGCCGCTGGTTGCAGACAACATCGCCACTACTCGCAGATGATCGGTCGAAAATCGCCCCGCGGAACGAGGGGTGGCAACGTTACGCTATTGCCGCGACGGGACCAAGCGCGAGATGTCTCATGCGATGCCCCGCCACTTGCATCGCGGCACAGCGACACACTATGCGTCGGCCGGATGACCCTGATCTACCTGGTCGCCGGCGAGGCAAGCGGCGACGTGCTCGGTGCGCGCCTGCTGGCGGCGCTCCGCACCCGCCGACCGGATTTCACCTTCGCCGGCATCGGCGGCGAGCAGATGGCGCTGCAAGGTCTCGCCAGCCTGTTCCCGATGCGGGACCTTGCATTGATGGGGCTGCTGGAAGTACTGCCGCGCCTGCACCATTTGCGGCGCCGGCTGTACCAGACGGTTGCCGACATCGCGGCGCGGCGGCCCGACGTGGTGGTGACGATCGACAGCCCCGGCTTCACGCTGCGCCTCCTGAAGGCCATCGCGCCACTTGGCCTAAAGCGTGTGCACTACGTCGCGCCGCAGGTCTGGGCGTGGCGCGAGCGTCGCGTGCGGCACTATCACGGGCTCTGGAACCAACTGCTCTGTTTGCTGCCGTTCGAGCCGGCGTTCTTCGCCCGCCACGGTCTGCCGGCGACGTTCGTCGGGCATCCCGTGCTGGAGAGCGGCGCCGATCGCGGCAATGCGACGCGGTTCCATAAGACACACGGCCTCGACCCGTCCACACGCGTCCTGACGCTGATGCCGGGCAGCCGCCGCGCCGAGGTGTCGCGGCTGCTGCCGATCTTCGGTGCGACGTTGCGGCGCCTGCCCGATGTCGTGCCCGTGGTACCGGTGGCCGGGTCGGTGGCGGACGCGGTGCGCGCGGGCACACGCGAATGGCCGCGGCAGCCGGTGCTTGTGACCGGGTCGGCGGACAAGCATGACGCCTTCGCCGCCTCCACCGCCGCGCTGACCAAGTCGGGCACATCGACGCTGGAACTGGCAATGGCGGGCGTGCCGATGGTGGTGACCTATCGCGTCAATCCGCTCACCGCCGCGATCGCACGACGCATGTTCACCGTATCGCATGCCTCGCTGGTCAACCTGCTGGCCAACCGTGAGGTGGTGCCCGAGCTTATACAGGAGGCGTGTACGCCGGACCGTCTGGCCGCGGCAGTCCGCATGCTGCTGGACGACACCGCCGTCGCCACGGCGCAGCGCATCGCATGCCACGAGGTGCTGGCATCGCTGCGTACGCCCGCCGGCACGGCGTCAGACGCCGCTGCCGCTCTCGTTCTCGATCAGCTTGATCAACCCTGACGCCACCATCCGCGCATGCGCAGCGGCGATGCTGTCGGTCACCATCAGCGCCGCCGCCAGCGCGCGCCGTCCGGCGGCGGCATCCACGAGCACCGGCGCCCCATCCAGTGCCGACGCGACAAATGCGGCGTGCTCGGCGGCGAGCGCATCGTGGTCCTGCCAAGAAGCTTCCTCGATACCGAAGCCGGCCACACTCGGCACCGGCGCACCGCGCCCGCGCGCTATCACCGTCAGGCGCCGGTTGGAGAAATCCACCGCCAGGTAACCGTCCTGCGCGAACACCCGCATACGCCGCTCGGTGCGCATGGCGACGCGCGAGGCGGTGATCGTCGCTACCGCGCCGCTGGCGAAGCGGATGCGCGCGTTGGCCATGTCGGCGTGCTCGCTGGCCACCGCGGCGCCGACTGCATCGACGCTGTCGATCTCGCCCGCCACCAAAGACAGGATCAGGTCGAGGTCGTGGATCATCAGGTCGAGGATCACCGAAACGTCGGTGCCGCGCTGCCTGAAGGGCGCAATGCGGGTCGCCTCGATATACAATGGTGTCCCGAGCCTGCCCTCCATCGCGGCGAAAGCGGCGGAGAAGCGTTCCAGGTGGCCGACCTGGAGCACCAGTCCCCGCTCCGCCGCCAATGCGGCCAGTTCATCCGCCTGGGCGAGGGTGGCGGCGATCGGCTTCTCCACCAGCACATGCTTGCCTGCCCGCAGCGCCTCCGCCGCCAGTGCATGATGCGCCTCGGCCGGCGCCGCGATCACCAGCGCGTCACTGGCCGCGAGCAATGCCGGGAGGTCGAGAACGGCTGTACCGGCCTCCCAGCCGATGGTCCTGGCACGTTCGGCGTCGGGATCGAACACGCCCGCCAGTACGGCACGCGCCGAGGCCGCCACCTTCAGCGCGTGGTAGCGACCGAAATGGCCGACGCCGGCAATGCCGATGCGAAGCGGAGTGGGCATGGCACCTACGCCGCCAGCTCGCGCATGATTGCATGGAGATCGCTCTTTGCCTCGAAGCCGATCCCAGGCAGGTCCGGCAGCGTCACAATACCGTTCTCCACCTGCGTGCCATCCGGGAATCCGCCATAAGGCTGGAACACGTCCGGATAGCTCTCGTTGCCGCCGAGGCCCAGGCCGGCGGCGATCGCCAACGACATCTGGTGTCCGCCATGCGGGATGCACCGCCGCCAGGACCAGCCCGCATCCTTCAGCATCGCCAGCGTCCGCTGGTACTCGCAAAGCCCGTAGGACAGCGCGCAGTCGAATTGCAGCCAGTCGCGGTCGGGCCGCATGCCGCCGTGGCGGATCAGGTTGCGCGCGTCCTGGTGGCTGAACAGGTTCTCGCCGGTTGCCATCGGGCCGGGATAGAACTCCGCCAACGCGGCCTGAAGCCGATAATCCAGCGGATCGCCGGGTTCCTCGTACCAGAACAACGGATATTCACGCAGCATCTTTGCATAATCGATTGCGGTTGCGAGGTCGAAGCGCCCATTGGCATCCACCGCCAGTCGAGCGCCGCTGCCGATCTCCTTCAGCACCGCCTCGATGCGGCGTCGATCCTCGCCAATCGTTTCGCCACCGATTTTCATCTTCACCACCGTGTAGCCGCGGTCGAGGTAGCTGCGCATCTCGGCACACAGCGCCGCAGCATCCTTTCCGGGATAGTAATATCCGCCCGCGGCATAGACGAACACGCGTGGATCGGCGGCGACCCTATGCCGTTCGGCCAGCAGGCGGAACAGCGGCATGCCGGCGATCTTCGCCGCCGCATCCCATACCGCCATGTCGATGGTGCCGACCGCCACCGAGCGATCGCCATGGCCGCCCGGCTTCTCGTTGGTCATCAGGCAGGACCAGACGCGATCCGGATCGAGATTCTCGCCACTGGCATCGAGCAGCGTGCGTGGTTCCGCCTCCAGCAGCCGGGGCGCGAAGCGTTCGCGGATCAGCCCGCCCTGGCCATAGCGACCGTTGGAGTTGAAGCCGTAGCCGATCACCCGTCGGCCGTCGCGCTCGACGTTGGTCACCACCGCCACCAGACTCGAGGTCATCTTGGAAAAGTCGATATAGGCGTTGCGGATCGGCGAGCTGATCGGCTGTGTGATCTCGCGTACATCGACGATGCGTACTGGCATGGCGGACCCTTTGCGGTTCACGACCGGTCGTTGAGATGGCACGCGCTGCGATGGCCCGGCGCGATCTCGCGCAAACGCGGCGCCTCCTGACTACAGCGTGGCATTGCATGCGGACAGCGCGGATGGAAATGGCAGCCGGGTGGAGCAGCGAGCGGGCTTGGGATCTCACCCTTGATCGCCGTGAAGCGCCGCTTGCGCGCCTCGATGCGCGGCACCTCGGCCAGCAGCGCCTGGGTGTAGGGATGGTTCGGCCTGGCGAAGACCTCCTCGGCCGGCGCGCTCTCCACGATGCGGCCGAGATACATGATCAGCACGCGGTCCGACAGATGCTCGACCACACCGAGATCGTGGCTGATGAACAGATACGTAAGGTCGAGTTCGCGTCGAAGGTCCATGAACAGGTTGAGGATCTGCGCCTGGATCGATACGTCGAGCGCCGCGACCGCTTCGTCGCACACCAGGAACTCCGGCTGCACGGCGAGCGCGCGCGCGATGCCGATGCGCTGGCGCTGACCGCCGGAGAACTGATGTGGATAGCGGCGGCGATAGCCGGGATCGAGGCCGGCGCGGCGAAGCTGGGCATCGAGATACGTGTCGAAGTCGGCACGCTTTACCAGGCCATGCACCAATGGCGCCTCGCCGACGATGTCTTCCACGCGCAGCCGGGGATTGAGCGAGGCGTAAGGGTCCTGAAAGATCATCTGGACCTTCAGCTTGGCGTCGCGGGCGCGGTCCGGCGGCAGCTCAACGATGTCATCGCCCTTGAAACGCACCTCGCCGTCCGATGGCGGCATGATGCCGGCGACCATGCGGCCGAGGGTGGATTTGCCGCAGCCGGATTCGCCCACGAGACCGACCACCTCGCCGCGTGTCACACTGAGATCGACATTGTCGACCGCGTGCACGACTTCGTTCTTCTGCGCAGTCCCGAATTGACGCGCAATGGAACGTGCGACGCGCGCGGCTGCGTCATAAGTAGGGCCGAAGCGCTTGGAGACGCCGCGCAATTCGATGATCGGAGCAGTCGTCATGCCGCGACGGCGACCAGAGGATGGAAACACCGCACGGTCCGCTCAGGCACCGGCTGGGATGGAAGCGGTTCCTGCTCGCAGGCAGCATCGGCGCGAGGACAGCGAGTGCGGAACGCGCAGCCTGGCGGCAAGCGGAGCAGACTGGGTGTCGTGCCGGGAATCTGCCGCAGCTTCTCGCCGCGCCGGTTGCGGCTGGGCACGCTGCCGATCAGACCGTGTGTATACGGATGCACAGGCCGGTCCAGCACGGCATCGGCGGCGCCCGTCTCGACGATGCGGCCGGCGTACATCACCGCGATCTCGTCGGCGAGGCCGGCGATCACCGACAGATCGTGCGTGATCCAGATCAGCGCGGTGCCGTAGTTGACCGCAAGCTTCTGCACCTCCGCCAGGATCTGCGCCTGGATGGTGACGTCGAGCGCGGTGGTGGGTTCGTCGGCGATCAGCAGGTCCGGGTGGTGCAGGAGCGCGATGGCGATTGCCACGCGCTGGCGCATGCCGCCGGAGAACTGATGCGGATATGCTTGCAGGCGCTCATCGGGACTTGGGATCCCAACCATGCCGAGTGCATCGCGCGCGCGGGTGCGCGCCTCGGCGTGCGATACCTTGGCGTGCGCCTGTACCGCCTCGATCATCTGCGTGTCGATGCGCAGGACCGGGTTGAGCGTCATCATCGGGTCCTGGAAGATCATCGCGATGCGGTTGCCGCGCAACGCGCGCATCTCGCGCTCGGGAAGCTTCGCGAGGTCCTGGCCCTGGTACAGGATCGCGCCGCCGGCGATGCGACCGGGCGGATCGACCAGCCCGATGATGGAGAAGCCGGTGACAGTCTTGCCGGAACCAGACTCGCCCACCAATCCCAGCACCCGCCCACTCGCGATGGTGAACGACACATCGTCCACCGCCTTCACGACGCCGGCGCGGGTGAAGAAATGCGTGCGCAGGTTGCGCACTTCGAGTGTCGGGGTGGTCAACGCTGGAGCCGGGGATTCAGCACATCGCGCAACTGGTCGCCGACCAGGTTGATGGCGACAATGGTGACCAGCAGAGCGATTCCTGGATAGAAGCTGATCCAATACTTGCCGGACAGCATGTACTGGTAGCCGTTGGCGATCAGCAGGCCGAGCGAAGGCTCAGTGATCGGCACGCCGAGACCGAGAAAGGACAGCGTCGCTTCGAGGGCGATGGCGCGCGCGACCTGCTGTGTGCCGATCACGATCAGCGGCGGCAGGCAGTTGGGGAGCAGGTGGCGGAACATGATGCGGTGCTTCGGTAGCGCGAGACACTCGGCTGCCTCGATGTATTCGCGCCGGCGTTCCACCAATGCGGAGGCGCGCACCGTGCGCGTGTAGTACGCCCATTCGACGATGACCAGCGCCAGCACGACGTTCATCACGCCTTTGCCGAGCATGGCGAGGATCATCAATGCGACGAGGATGGAAGGGAAAGAGAGCTGGAGATCGACCAGGCGCATGATGGCGGCATCGGTGCGACCGCCGGCATAGGCGGCGAACAGGCCCAGGGCGGTTCCGAAGACGCAGGCGATGAGGGCAGAGCCGACGCCGACGCCGAGTGAGATGCGCAGGCCGTAGAGAATGCCGGAGAACATGTCGCGGCCCTGGTCGTCGGTGCCGAGGATATAGGTGTAGCCGGCCGCCGATGCGGAACCCGGTGGCAGGCGGCCGTCCATAATGTCGAGCTGCGCGAGGTCGTAGGGGTTCTGCGGGACGATGAACGGGGCGAAGATAGCGGCGAGTCCGATGAGGACGAACAGGACAAGCGCGGCAAGGGCGACCCGGGACGCCGCGAATTCGGCGACGAAGCGACGGAAGGGCGTTTCCTCGCGCGCGACGACAGGGAGCGCGGTGGTGCTCACCCCTTCGCCTCCAGGCGCACGCGTGGGTCCAGCACCGTGTAAAGCAAATCCACCACCAGGTTGATCGTTACGAACAGCAGCACGATCATCATCAGGTAGGCGACGATCACCGGCCGATCGAGCACGTTGATCGAGTCGATGATCAGCTTGCCCATCCCGGGCCAGGCGAACACGCTCTCGGTCACCACAGCGAAGGCGATGGTGGAACCAAGCTCCAGCCCGACCACTGTCACCACCGGGATCATGATGTTCTTGAGGACATGCACGAAGATCACCCGCGCCGGTGTCAGCCCTTTGGCGCGGGCGAACTTCACGAAGTCCATCGGCAGCGTCTCGCGCACGCCGGCGCGGGTCAGGCGCAGCACCAACGAAATGTTGAACAGCGACAGGTTCAGCGCCGGAAGCACCAGGTGCCGCAGTCCGTCGAGCGTCAGGAACGACCACTGGATGCCGAACAGCTCCGCCGTCGTCCCGCGCCCGGTGCTGGGCAGCCAGCCGAGTTGCACTGCGAACACCATGATCAGCATTAGCCCGACCCAGAAGGTCGGCAACGAAAAGCCGAGGATGCTGCCTGCCATGATGGTGCGTGCCACCGCGCCCTCGGGGTAGAGTCCGGCATACAGCCCGAGTGGGATGCCAAACAGGATCGACATCAACACGGCGGTCACCGCCAGTTCCATGGTCGCCGGCATGCGCTGCGCGATCAGCAGCAGTGCGGGCTCGTTGAACACGAAGCTGCGTCCGAGATTGCCGTGCAGCGCATCATTGACGAACAGCAGGTATTGCTTCCAAAGCGGCTGATCCAACCCCAACGCCGCGATGATGCGGGCGCGTTCGGCCTGGTCCGCCTCGGGCGAGATCAGGATGTCGACCGGATTGCCGATCACATGCACGCCGATGAACACGATCACCGACATCGCAAGCACAACAAACAGCGCCTGGATCAGCCGTCGGATCAGCCAGGTTGTCATCGGTTCTCCCGCGCCCCTGGCGTTGCCTATATCACGCGCGCGTGGGCTCGCGCCATCGGTTGGCCGCTTCCACCGACCCGTATAAACTCCCGCCGCATGGATGCATCCGTCACCGGCGCGCCACGTCTCAACGCAGCGGAACTGCTCGCCAGGCTCGTGTCGTTCGACACGACCAGCCGCAATTCCAACCTCGCGCTGATCGCCTATGTGCGCGACTACCTGGGCGCACACGGCATTCCGTATCGGATCAGCACCGATAGCGCCGGTGAGAAAGCCAACATCCACGCGATCGTCGGCCCCCAGAGCCCGGGCGGCATCGCGCTGTCCGGTCATGTCGATACTGTGCCGGTGGACGGCCAGGCCTGGAGCGCCGACCCATTCACGCTGCGCCGTTCCGACGGCAGGCTCTATGCGCGCGGCTCGGCCGACATGAAGGGCTTCGTCGCCGCCTGCCTTGCCGCCGTGCCGGACATCAAGGCGCGCAACCTCGCTCGGCCATTGCACCTGTTCATCAGCTACGACGAGGAGGTGGGCTGTCACGGCGCGCAGCGGCTGCTTCAGGACCTCGACGAGTCCGGACTAAAGCCGGCGCTGTGCGTGGTTGGCGAACCGACAGGCATGCAGCCGGTCCTGGCGCACAAGGGCAAGCTGAACCTGCGCGTTCGCGTGCGTGGCCTGACCGGGCATTCCAGCGAACCCGCCAAGGGCGTCAACGCCGTCCAGGCCGCCGGCGAGGCGGTCGCCTATGTCGCCGCCGAAGCGCGGCGCCTGACGAAGGAAGGCCCGTTCGAGGACGGCTTCGATCCATCGCACACCACGATCCATGTCGGCACCATCCAAGGTGGTACCATCCTCAACATCATCCCCGAGCGTTGCGAGTTCAACATGGAATGGCGCAACATCCCTGGCGACGATGCGGCGCATCACGTCGAACGCATGCGCGCGTTCGTCGCGGCGAACATCGAGCCGGCGATGCATGTGGTGGACGCGGGCACCGGCTTCGACTTCGCCGTAATCACCACGATGCCTGGACTTTCGCTGGGTCCCGACCATGCACTGACGGCGATCGTCAAGCAGCTCACCGGATCGAACAGCACCGGCAAGGTGAGCTATGGCACCGAGGGGGGCTACTATCAGGGCGCCGGCATTGCGACGATCGTCTGCGGACCCGGCCACATCGCGCAGGCACACCAGCCGGACGAATGGATCGCGCAAGAGCAGCTCGACCTGTGCGACGCGTTCGTCCGCCGGCTGGTGGACCGCGTGCTGGCCTGAGACGGACCACCATAGGTATGTCGCCGATCGCACAGCCGCCGCTGCCATCCTTCGAGGTGCAGATCACCGCGCCGGACATCGGCCGCTGGCTGGCAGGCAACACCGCGGTCCGCGGCTTCACGACACGCGATTCCGGCGTGGCCGGCCCGCATGTCGCGCTGCTCGCCATCACGCACGGCAACGAGATCGCCGGCGCGATCGTGCTCGACCGGCTGCTGTCCACCGGGCTGACGCCCGCGCGCGGCCGGCTGACCTTCGGCTTCGTCAACCTCGGCGCATACGAACGGTTCGACCCGCGCCAGCCGACCGTGTCGCGCTTCATCGATGAAGACATCAACCGCGTGTGGGACACGGCGGTGCTCAACAGCGCGCGGCGATCCGCCGAGCTCGACCGTGCACGCGAGATCCGCCCGCTGATCGACACGGTCGATGTGCTGTTCGATCTGCATTCGATGCTGTGGCCGTCGGATCCGCTGATCCTGTGCGGCACATCGCCGAAAGGGAAGCGGCTTGCACTCGGCGCGGGTGTGCCGGCGCTGGTGGTGGCCGATCATGGGCATGCCAGCGGGCAACGCATCATCGACTATCCCCGCTTCGCCGAAGCAACGACACCGTGCGCCGCCAGCCTCGTTGAGGCCGGACAGCACTGGCAGGAAGCGACCGTGGATACCATGTTCGCCAGCGTATCGGGGCTGCTGCGTGATCTGGACCTTGCGGCGCTGCCGCAACCTGAACGACGGACACAGCGTTTCGCCGAAGTGACGACGGCGGTCACCGCGTCCACCAGCAACTTCGCCTTCGTGCAGCCCTATCGCGGCGGCGAGGTGATCGTGCGGCGCAACACGCTGATCGCGCTCGACGGCGAGACCGAGATCCGCACGCCATACGACGACTGCCTGCTGATCATGCCAAGCCTGCGGCCAAGCCGCGGGCATACAGCCGTGCGGCTGGCACGCTTCATGCCAGCGTGAGCCATGCGGCTACCCCTCGGGTTCGCCGGCCACCGGGACCTTGTTGAAGCCGACGATGATCGCGGTCACCTCCCCGATCGCCGCCTCTGCCGCCGCCGCGTCCGTCCCCTTGGCGACGATCGACACCCCGTTGCCGCTGGGGCGATAGAACGGGTAGCTGCCGATATCGATGTGCGGGTACTTGGCCTGGACCTCGCCCAGCGGCGCCGCGATGATACCCTCCGCCAGGCCGCTCACGTGCACCGAGCGCGAGACGATCGGCGCGCCGCCCTTCAGCCGCGGCGCCAGCCATTCGAACATCGATTGCATGACGCGCGGCACGCCCGCCATCACGTAGACGTTGCCGATCTGGAACCCTGGCGCCACCGACATCGCATTGTCGATCAGCGTCGCGCCACGCGGCATCGTCGCCATGCGCTGGCGGGCGGCATTGAACTCGCCGGGCTTGTAGCTGCGCTCCATGCGCGACCATGCGTCGGGATGCGGCTCCCACGGCACGCCGAAAGCGGCGGCGATACACTCGCTGGTGATGTCGTCGTGCGTCGGACCGATGCCGCCGGTGGTGAACACGTAGTCGAACTTCGCCCTCACCTCGTTCACCGTGCCGATGATCGTTTCAGGGACATCCGGGATCACTCGCACCTCGCGTAGCGGGATGCCGATCGCACCGAGGCCCGTCGCCAGGAAGCGGATGTTGGCATCCTGCGTGCGGCCCGACAGCACCTCGTTGCCGATGACCAACAGACAGGCGGTGGGATTCGACTCGGGCATCGGCGTGTCCCTCAGAGGAAGTCGCGCAACAACGGGATCAGCGGCTTGTCGGCAGGCGGCATCGGGTAGTCGGCGAGTTTTTGCGGCCGCACCCACGCCAGTGTCTGGTTCTCGCGCGGCGTCGGCGTGCCCTTCCAGCGGCGGCAGACATAGAGCGGCATCAGCAGATGGAACTGCTCATACTCGTGCGAGGCAAATGCGAACGGCGCCAGGCAGGCGGCAGAGACATCAATGCCCAGCTCTTCCTTCAATTCGCGGATCAGTGCGACCTCCGGCGTTTCGCCGGGGTGCAGCTTGCCGCCAGGGAACTCCCACAGGCCGGCCATACGCTTACCCTCCGGCCGGCGCGCCAGCAGGACGCGGCCATCGGCATCGATCAGCGCGCAGGCGGCGACCAGCAGCATTGGTCGGCTACCATCCTCCGATGCCGGTTCGGCATGGGGGAAGATGTCGTCGCGTGTCGCCTCGAAGCGCCAGACCGGGTGTTCGCCGCCGCGCGCAAGGAACGCTTCGGTCCCCTCGCCGACCTGGCGGAAGCCGACACGGCGCAGCACGGCGGCGGAGGCAGGATTGTCGATGATGACGCCGGCTTCCAGACGATCGATGTCCAGATTGGCCAGCGCCCAGCGCGCCAGGCGGCCGGCGGCCTCGGTGGCGACGCCATGTCCCCAGAAACGGCGCCCCACCCAATAACCCAGCCGCCCGCATCGCTGTTCGGCATCGATGCGCAGGCCCACGACGCCGACCAGCATTTCGTGTTCGCCCTCGCGACCGGTGATCGCCAACTGGTAGCCGCTGCCATCCGCAAGCGAGCGCCGCGTGGACTGGATCCAGTCGTCCGCCAGCTCCCGCGGATAGGGGAACGGCACCACCGCCAGGTTGCGCGTCACCTCCCAGTCATTCACCAGCCGGTGCAGTGCATCGGCGTCACCGGCGACGAGCGGGCGGAGGATCAGCCGCTGCGTCGTCAGCGGCATGAACCCATCGCCGGTGCCTGGCGCCACCGGCATATCCGTTGGCGCAAGCGGAGCGAGCAGCCGGGATCGCCTGGCCGGCTTCGTTCGCGGTTTTGTCTCGCGGACACTCGTCATGGCTGCACAGTCGTCCGAGTCGGCTTGGTCGGTCGCGGGACCGAAGGGTCGCGAAGGTGGCGCAGCCGGGCGGGTACGCGCAAGCACGCCGTAAGGTTGACACGCAGGGCATCCGCGTAGGAGCGTTTCGGGCAAAAGAAAATCGGGGGCTTTGGCATGATCGACAAACTTGCGGCGGTGCGCCGCCTGGGCAGGCGCGACCTTTTGCTAGCCACGGCGGGCGCGTCGCTGCTCGGCGGAGGCGAGGCCGCCGCACAGACCGCCGGCCCCTGGGCGATAGCGCCCAAGACGAAGGTGGACAAGGTCAACTTCGTCGTCTGGACCTACGGCGACATCTACACGAAGATCCAGGCCAAGTTCAAAGCCGACTGGGGCGTCACGGTCGAATCGACAATCTCGGCGTTCAATGACCATCCCGCCAAGCTGATGACCATGTACGCAGGCAGCGAGACGATCGACGTCTCGCAGTCCTCGCCATTCTCCTTTCCCAACTTCATCAGCCAGGGCCTGGTCGAGCCGCTCGACGACCTGCCGGGTGCGAAGGATTACCTCGCGGATCTCACCGACAGCGCGAGGCAGGTCGCGGTCTACGATGGCAAGCTCATGGGCCTGCCATACTTTTCCACCGTCTGGGTGTGGAACTATTACACCGACCTGATGGAGAAGGCGAAGTTCGAGCCGTTCAAGAGCTACGACGAACTGCTCGAGCAGTTGCGCAAGGCGAAGAAGGACAAGATCACGGAATATCCGATCTTCTGGGTCGCCGGTGTCGGGCTCGAGCAGTTGCCGGGCACCTGGTACCAAATGACCTGGAACCGCGGCGGTGTGTTCTTCGACAAGCAGGGCAATCACCAGCTCGGCCCCGGATCGGTCGCGCGCGAGACGCTGAAATGGTGGATCCAGACCTTCAAGGAGAACCTAGCCGATCCCGAATCGCTGAAGGCGCAGTTCACTGGCTCGGCCAAGGCGTTCGGCGCCGGCAAGAACATCTACCGCGGCCCCAATCACCACTATGGACTGAATGTCGCCAACGATCCCGCCCAGTCGCCCAACGCCGGCAAGATCAAGGTGCACGGCTCGCCGGGCGACGGAAAAACGATCGGCGACACCCACGTGTATTTTCTGTGCACCGCGAATCGCGACAAGGAGTGGGCCTGGAAACTGCTGCAATATCTCGGCGGCAAGACAAAGGACGGCCAGTACTCCCAGGCCATCAACCTCGCCCGCGATGCGATGCTTGGCTCGGGCTATAAGTCGGTGATGCAGAGCACCGCCGTCACGGAGGGGTGGAAACCCTGGGGCGATCCGGTGGAGATTCTCGCGATCTGGGACAAGGCCACTTATGTGGCTGAGGTGGTGCCGTCCATCTACCAGCCCTGGCACTTCCCGTGGTCGGACCGGATCAACATCGAGGTATCGAAGGCGCTCACCGGTCAGATCACCGCCGATGCCTGCTGCGACACCCTGATCGCGGCCATCAAGGAGGTGCAGAAGGGCTGATCGTGCAGGCGGCGACATCGTTCCGCTTCCGCCGGGAGCTGCCGCCGGGCGCGCTCGGCGTGGCGATGAACATCCCCACGCTGCTCACGCTCGCCCTGGTGCTCGCCTATCCGATCTACTACGCGGCGTATTTGTCGTTGCACAAGGTATCGCTTGCGGAACTGCGCCGCGGCATTTTTCCTTTTGTCGGCCTAGCCAATTACCAGCGGATCTTCGACGACCGGTTGTTTCTGCTGGCGCTGAAGAACACTCTGATATTCACAGCGTTCTCGGTGACGGTGGAGATCGTGCTCGCGATCGCTATCGCTCTGCTGATCGACCAGAAACTATGGACCAGCAGGATCACGAAGTTCCTCATCCTGGTGCCATACGCGGTGCCGCCGATTGCCAGCGGACTTATCTGGTCGTTCATCTACAGCTTCGAATACGGCTTCCTCAACCGCATCCTGTTCACCACCGGGTTGTCCAACAGCGCGGTGGCCTGGGCCGGCGACCCGGCGACGGCGCTCTTCGCCGTCTCGGTCCCCTATATCTGGCGTACGCTGCCGTTCGCCATCCTGCTGCTGCACGCCGCACTGCAAGGCATCAATCAGGAGCTCTACGAAGCAGCCTCGGTCGATGGCGCCGGTGCGTTGCAGCGCTTCTGGCACATCACGCTGCCGCTGCTGCGGCCCATTATCGTGGTCATCCTCGTGCTGCGGACCTCGTTCGCGTTCGCCGTGTTCGACGAGGTGCTGGCGATCACCCAGGGCGGACCCGGCGATGCCACCTGGGTGGCGGCCTGGTACAGCTACAAGAAGGGCTTTTCCCCGCCCTTCGACATCGGCGTCGGCGCCGCATCGACCTATGTGCTGGCAATCATCATCGGCCTGATCGCGATCGCCTATGTGGGCCTGATCTACCGGCGCACCGAGTGATGCGTCCCTCCGTGTGGACCCGCGCCGCGCTGCATCTCGCGAACCTGGCGGTCATCGCGTTCTTCCTGCTGCCGCTCATCGCGGTGACATTCGCAGCGCTCCAATCCGAGAAGAGCCTGCACGCCGACACCCGCGGACTGTGGCCGCTGGAGTGGACGTTCGACAATTTCCGCGTGATCTTCTCGGGCGGCGCGCAGCGCGGCAAGGTCTTCGAGCAGGCGACGTATCTTCCCGACAACATCAAGAAGTTCCACTTCGCGCTGATCAACAGCACGGTGATCGCGGTCAACGTCACGCTGCTGACGATGATCTTTGCCTCGCTGACCGCCTATACAGTGGTTCGGCTGCGTGCGCGTTGGGCGATGTGGCTGATGGGTGTGAACGTGTTCGCACGGTTCGTACCGATCATCGTGCTGATGATCCCGCTCTATGTGACCTTCAGGCAGACGGGCCTGCTGAACTCGATCTGGGGCGTGATCATCGCCGAGACCGGCTTCCTGCTGCCGTACGGCATCCTGATCCTGGTCCCATACTTCGCCACCATTCCACAGGAATTGGACGATGCCGCGCGTATCGATGGCTGCTCGCGCTTTGGTGTATTCCTGCGCGTGATGCTGCCGCTGTCGACACCGGGACTCGCCTCGTACGGCGCCATCGTGTTCGTCGTTGCGTGGAACGACCTGCTGATCCCGCTCATTCTGAACAACCGCGCCGAGTTCATGAC
>JANWJK010000203.1 GCA_025452005.1 Acetobacteraceae bacterium
ACAGCGCCACGGATACGATCATCGAGAATCCGGGCGAAGGCAACGACGCCGTCTACGCCACCGTCAGTTTCACCTTGCCGACCAATGTCGAGACGCTCTCGCTGTTCGGCTCCGGTCTGACCGGCACCGCCAATAACCAGGGTGACGAGCTCTTCGGGGACGGGACCAACGCAACGGTGCTGATCGGCGGCACCGGTAACGACTACATGGTCGGCGGAAGCGGCAACGACACGATCGTCAGCGGTGGCGGCAGCGACCAGATGTACGGCGGCGCCGGCGCCGACATGTTTGTCTTCACGACGCTGAGCGCCCAGCCGGTTGACGGGTTTGTGGGTGATTTCTCCCAGACGGACCAGGATAAGATCGACCTATCGGCGATCATGACGACCGGTACCAACCCGGGTCAGCCGCTGACGTTCACCACAGGGACATTCGTGGCGGGTCACGCGGGGCTAGTGCTTGAGACAGTGTTAGGTCAAAACGCCTTGCTCGAGGCCGATAGGGACGGCGACGGCCACGCTGACGCCGACTTCCACATCGAGCTTTATCCCACCCCTTCCGGCCTCCCCACACTCCAGTCGAGCGACTTCATATTCTCGGCACCGACGTGCTATCGCGCCGGCACCCACATCCTGACGGACCGCGGCGAGATAGCTGTCGAGGGCCTGTCTGTCGGCGACAACGTCATGACCGTTTTCGGCCACGTCAGTGAGGTCGCCTGGATCGGTCATCGCAGCATCGATTGCCTGCGGCATCCGGATCCACGCAGGGCCTGGCCGGTGCTCGTGCGGGCCCAGGCATTTGCCGAGAATGCGCCGCATCGTGACCTGTGGCTGTCGCCGGATCACGCGGTGTTCGTGGATGGCGTGCTGATCCCGATCAGACAACTGATCAACGGCACCACGATCGAACAGGTACCTGTGGATACGGTCAGCTACTACCACGTCGAACTGCCGCGGCACGACGTGCTGTTCGCCGAGGGTCTGCCGGCGGAATCCTACCTCGACACCGGCAACCGCGGGACGTTCGCCAATGCCGGCAGCGCGATCGATCTGTATCCGATGTTCGACGCTCCGAAGACATGGCGCGACGATGCCGCCGCTCCGCTCGCCGGCGACGAAGCGCGGGTGAGGCCGGTGTGGGAGCGCCTGGCGGCGCGGTCACGCGCGCTCGGGCAGCCGACACCGTCCTTGGCGTTCACCGGCGACGCGGCGGTGCGTCTGCTTGTGGACGGGCGCCTGCTGCGGCCGGTCACTTCGACACGCCATTGGTGCAGGTTCGTGTTGCCGCAACGCGCCAGATCGATCGGCCTGGTGTCGCGCTCCGGCTATCCCACGGACGCGCGGCCATGGCTCGACGACGGCAGGCGGCTTGGCGTCTACGTGAGCCGCATCGTCTGGAACGACGGGGACGGGCCGCACGACATGCCGGTCGATCATCCCGCGCTTCGCGAAGGCTGGTGGGATGTGGAGCGCGCAGGTGCTTTGTTACGTCGCTGGACCGACGGCAATGCGCTGCTGCCACATTGGCCCGGCGCGGTCATGGTCGAGTTCCAGATGGTGGGCGACATGCAGTATCGCCTCGATGCGGCCGAACCGGAGCGGCTGCGCGAACTGCGGGCGGCATAGAGGACCCGAGGCTAAACACCGGCTGGTGGCGTGGCGATCCGTTTACTCCGTCATGCCGATGCAGGTCGGCATCCACGTCTGTCCTTGCTCTGATCAGCACGGACGTGGATGGCGGGCCTTCGCCCGCCATGACGGGGTGGGTATCGCTGCCCTTTCGCCACTGCTCGTAATGTTGTTATGCCGCTCAACGGGAACCCGGAGAGTGCCCGCAGGTTCATGCCGGCACGAAACAACCGGAGAAGAAAACCGTGCCAATCATCCTTTGGCTGCTCGGCGTGCCGCTGTCCGTGATCATTATCCTCGCTCTCCTGCACGTGTTCTGAACTCCCGCGAACGGCTGCCGCGAGGCCACGCCGTTCGCGAGGTTCCCCTGCGGCTGCTTCCCGTTAGACTGACGCGGCAAGCAGGCTGGCGTCAGTCGGCCATGGGTGGGGAGCGCGGGAACATGCAGGCGGATTACATCATCATCGGGGCCGGCTCGGCCGGCTGCGTGCTGGCCAACCGGCTGACCGAGGATCCCGGCACGAAAGTGCTGCTGATCGAGGCAGGCGGACGTGACTGGAACCCGCTCATCCACGTCCCGGCCGGCTTCTTCAAGATGCTCGACCACCCGAAACTCACCTGGAAGTACCGCGCCGAGCCGGATACCGGCACCACCGGACGCGCCATCGTCTATACGCGCGGCCGAGTGCTCGGCGGCTCTTCCTCGATCAACGGGCTGATCTACATCCGCGGCCAGCCCGAGGACTACGACCACTGGGGGCAGCTCGGCAATCGCGGCTGGTCGTGGGACGATTGCCTGCCGTTCTTCCGCAAGGCCGAGCGATGGGAGGGTGAAGGCAGCGCGGTGCGCGGCAAGGATGGCCCGCTGTTCACGTCGAAAATGGATCGCTCGCCGATCTGCGCGGCGGCGGTCGAGGCCGGCAAGCAGCTTGGCCTCGAGTATCGCGAGGATGTCAACGACCTGCCGCCCGGCGCCGGCGACAGCATCGGCTGGTGCCAGCAGACCCGCGGCGGCCGCCGTCGTGCCAGCGCCGCGCGTACCTACCTGCATCCGGCGCTGAAGCGGCCGAACCTCCAGCTTGTCACCAACGCGCTGGTGCACCGCGTCCTGTTCGATGGTGCCGAGGGGGGCAAGCGCGCGACCGGCGTCGAATTCTCGCGCGGCGGCGCGGTCGAAAAGGCAGAGGCCGTACGCGAGGTGATCCTGTCGGCTGGTGCGGTTGGCTCGCCACACATCCTGCAGTTATCGGGCGTTGGCGATGCCGAGCATCTCGCGAAGATCGGCGTGCCCGTCGTGCATGAGCTGCGAGGCGTCGGCCGCAATATGCAGGACCACTACTCCGCGCGGATCTCCTATCCGGTCGTCGGCATGGCAACCGCCAATGAGAAGTCATATGGACTGCCGCTGGCCATGGAGGTCATGCGCTGGGCGATCACCGGCAAGGGCATGTTGAGTTACAGCCCCTCGCTTGTCGCCGCCTCGGTCAAGGTCCTGGAGACTTCGGCGACGCCGGACGTGCAGGTCACTTTCGCGCCGGGCAGCTTCAAGGGCGGGCGGATTGGCGAACTGGAGCGGACTCCCGGTCTCAGCGCCGGTGCGTGGCAGATGCGGCCGCTCTCACGCGGCTACGTCGAGGCAAAAACCAACCAGCCGGGCGACATGCCGGCGATCAACCCGCGCTACCTGTCGGACGAAACCGACCGGCGCGCCATCATCGGCGGTTTGCGATTTGCACGGCGCCTGTTCGACGCTCCGCCGTTGAAACAGTTCGTCAGGGAAGAGAGCCTGCCCGGCCGTGATGTTCAGACGGACGACGAGTTGCTGGATTACGCACGGCGCAACGGCAGCACGACCTATCACGCCAGTTGCACCTGCATGATGGGTCAGCATCCGATGAGCGTCGTCGACAACGAGTTGCGCGTGCATGGCATCGAGGGGCTGCGGGTCATCGACACCTCGGTGATGCCGGCGGTAACCTCGACCAACACGAACGCGCCGACGATCATGATCGCCGAGAAGGGTGCGGCGATGATAAGGGGCGCGGCGCGGCAAAGACTGGCGGCGTAGCGGCGGTTTTGCATAAATCGTCCGGCGGGTCCTAGGATGTCGGCCTTAGCCGCGACCGGGTGCGGCCGAAGCGGCAATCGCCCAACCATCCGCGGGAGGAGCCAGTCCATGCCACTCGACATCATGCCGAAGGTGCAATCCGTCACGGCGACGCTGCACTACCTGAAGCGTGGCACGGAGAAGCCGGCGCGCTACGTCAGCGACCCGCCGCCTGGCGTGGCGCGGTGGAACGGTATCGATGATCCGCAGGACATGACAATCGAGGACGCGCGCGGCCACGAGGCGGAATTCACCCTGGACCGCAACGGCTTTGCGCTGATCAAGGCGCCGACCGCGGTGCGGGATTTCTATTCCGAAGACGAGGTGAAAGCGGTCTATTACCCGGAGGTCGAACGCCTGCTGCGCAATACGCTCGGCGCAAGCCGGGTCTTCGCTTTCGATCACAATGTGCGCAACGCGGGCCGGCCGGGAATGGCCGAGCCCTCGCGCCGGGTGCATAACGACCATACGGTCAATTCGGCGCCGCGCCGTGTGCGCGACCATCTGGGCGCCGATGCGCCCGAGCTGCTCAAGCACCGCTTCGGCATCGTCAACGTGTGGCGGCCGCTGCGCGGTCCGGTGCTCGACTCGCCGCTTGCGCTGTGCGACGCGCGCAGCTTCTCAGATGACGACCTCATCGCGAGCGATCTCGTGTACGCGCATGTCCGTGGCGAAACCTCCTCGGTCGCATACCGGCCCGGCCATCGCTGGTATTATTTCTCCGAGATGCAGCCGGACGAGGCGGTGCTGATACGGGTGCACGACAGCGCCACCGACGGCCGCGCGCGGCTCTCGTTTCACACCTCGTTCGAAAATCCGCTCGCGGCTGGTGCACCGCCACGCGAGAGCATCGAGGTGCGCAGCCTGGTGTTCTTCCCGCCTGGCGCCTGAGGAGATCGCGCCGGCGATACGGGGCTGGCGGAGACGAGCCAGCCAAAGGAGCTTGCGATGCCTGAACCGGAACGCGTCGATCCACGACGCGCCGCGCTGATCGCCTACGACGTGTGCCGTCGCGCGCTGACACCATCGGATCCCGCGCGCAGGACCGCGATGCGGCCCGTGCTCGATGCCTGGGTGCGGATGATCGCCGTCGCGCGGGCGGCGGGCCTGCCGGTGATCTACACAACGCCGGTCAGCCGCGCCGATGGCGCCGATGTGGTCATGCTCCCGACCGATCTTTCGGCGGAGACCGGCGTTCCGCCGCTCACCAACGGTGTCGAGGGCACGGCGGAAGCCGGCTTCCCCGACGAGATCGCGCCGCGACCCGAGGATTACGTCTACCTAAAACGCCGGCCAAGCGCGTTTTACGGGACCGGCGTCGCCGAGCTGCTGCACATGCTGCGGCGCGACGTCATCATCATCGGCGGCGGCGCCACCAATCGCGGTGTCGAGACGAGCGTGCGCGAGGCCTTCAACCTCGACATCGCATCTGTGGTGGTGCGCGAGTGCTGCTGGGGCGGCGATGCGGCTGCACACGCCTACAGCCTCGACAAGGCGATGAAGATGTATGCGCGCATCCGGCGCCTCGACCAGATCGCGGCGATGCTGCAAGGATGAGTGGCTGGAAACAACGCCTCGCACTATCCGTCAATGGAGCGCAACCGATGCCAGACGACATGCTGCCCTTCGACAAGACCCGCGATCCCGCGCTTTCCCGTCGTGCATTCGCCGCGCTGTCACTGGGCGCGGGTGCTGCCGTCACAGCTTCGGCCCTCGCCGCCGACGCCGTCGTCGAGACGGATGTGGTCATCAAGATGGCCGACGGAAGCTGCGACGCCGCGCTGTTCCATCCGTCCGGCACCGGAAGCTGGCCGGGCGCGGTGATCTTCGCTGATGCGCTTGGCCTGCGGCCGGCATTCCGCGACATGGGCCGCAGCCTGGCCGCGGAGGGATATACGGTTCTCGTCCCCAACCCGTTCTATCGCACCCGCAAGGCGCCCGTGCTGAGCGGGCCGTTCGACTTCGCCAAACCGGAGGACCGCGCCAAACTCACCGAGTTGATGGCGCCGCTGACGACCGAGACCAAGACGCGCGACGGTGCCGCCTACGTCGCCTACCTGGACACCCTGCCTCAGGTGAACACGAAGGCCCCAATCGGCGTGTCAGGTTATTGCATGGGCGGCCCATACACGATGTTCACCGCTGCCGCCGCTGCCGCGCGGGTCGGTGCCGCCGGCTCGTTCCACGGCGGCAGCCTGGTCACCGACAAGCCCGACAGCCCGCACCTGCTCGCCCCCAAGATCAGGGCCAGCTACTATTTCGCTATCGCGACGAACGACGATCAACGCCAGCCTGATGCCAAGGACAAGCTGCGCGATGCGTTCGCCGGTGCCAAGCAGCCCGTCAAGATCGAGGTCTACGAGAACTGCCAGCATGGCTGGTGCGTCAGCGATGGCGCGGTCTACCGGAAGCCTGATGCCGACCGCGCCTTTGGCGACCTGGTGGCGTTGTACCGCAGCTCCCTGGTCTGATGGACCGATAGAAAGGAGCCAGGCGGCAGGCGCTGACCGCCTGCCGCCATGCCCGGTCAGCCGTTGACCTGCTGCATCAGCTTGGTCCAGCGGTCGATGATCGGCAGGACCTTGTCCGATTTCTCGGGCGGGAACATCGGCACCACCCGGGCCACGCCGAGATCCCTCAGCCGCTTCAGCCGGTCGAGGTCCTCGGCAAGACCGAACGACGTGATCTCGATGGACGCCGGATCGCGTCCCGCGTCGCGTGCCATCTTTTGAAACTCGGGTATCTGGGCGGTGAGGTCGCCGCGAGCCGTGGGGATCCAGCCATCTCCGTAGCGGATGGCGCGTCGGGCGCCATGCGGAAAAGCCCCGCCGACATGGATGGGCGGATGCGGCTTCTGCACCGGCTTCGGCCAGGCCATCATCGGGTCGAAATTGACGAACTCGCCGTGATATTCTGCTTTCGGCTTCGTCCA